>CAZHPZ010000006.1:0-42751 GCA_964534905.1 uncultured Lachnospiraceae bacterium
ATATTGTTGCACAAAAACGGCAAAAAAGCTTTGACAAAAGTTATATTTTATGATATAATATAATGTCAATGTTAAAATAGGAGGAAGTATGGTTAAAATTACCGAGGTTGCGGAGCATTCAAGGGCAAGGAGAGTGGGCATCGCAGAGGGCGATGTTCTTGTTTCCATAAACGGCAGAGAGATAAACGATGTCCTTGATTACAGATTTCATTTAGCGAACAGAGAGCTTGATATTCTCGTGCGCAGAGGCGATGATGAGCTTCATTTCAGAATAGTCAAGCAAGAATATGACGATATCGGTCTTGATTTTGAAACTCCTCTTATGGATAAAAAGCATTCTTGCGAAAATAAGTGCATTTTCTGCTTTATCGACCAGCTGCCTCGCGGATTGCGTAAATCACTTTATTTTAAGGACGACGATTCACGCCTTTCGTTCCTGCACGGCAACTATATTACTCTTACCAATCTTGAAGAGAGTGATATAGACAGAATAATAGAGATGCACATTTCTCCCGTGAATATATCGGTGCATACAACAAATCCCGAGCTGCGAATTAAAATGATGAAGAACAAGAGATCGGGAGAGGTCCTTTCGTATCTTAAAAAATTTGCGGATGCAGGTATTCATATCTGTGCGCAGATAGTGCTCTGTAAGGGTATAAATGACGGTGTGGATCTCGAAAGGTCTATGAGAGATCTTACCGCATATTATCCGGCGCTTCAAAGCTGTTCGATAGTGCCGGCGGGCAAGACAAAATTCAGAGATAATCTTTTCCCGCTTGAAAGCTTTACGGCAGAGGACTCTGCGAATGTTATCGAAATGGTTGAAAAATATGCCGATGAATGCCTTGAAAAATACGGATCACGGCTTTTCTTCTGCTCGGATGAATTCTATGTAAATTCCGGAATTGCTCTTCATGATGAGGAATATTATGAGGGATATGCGCAGATTGAAAACGGCGTGGGAATGCTTACGTCACTGCTGACCGAATTCGGAATCGAGGAAAAATATATCGATGAATATATTGAACGTTTCCAAGCACCGCGCAGAGTATCCGTTGTTACAGGCATGGCGGCAAAGGAGCAGATAACGGATATGTGCCGAAGACTTTCTTCATTGATAGACGGACTTGATATAACCGTATATCCGATAGTTAATAATTTCTTCGGACATGAAATAACGGTTTCCGGACTTCTTACAGGTGCGGATATATATGATCAGTTAAAGGACAGGGAGCTTTATGATGAGCTTATCCTGCCTCCGAATGTGCTTCGCTCGGAGGGGGATCTCTTCCTTTGCGGAATGAGCATTGACGAGCTTTCCGAAAAATTAAATGTGAAAATAAGACTTTCCGGCAATGACGGCGCGGGATTTATCTCGGCTATGCTCGGAATAGAACAGGAGGTATAAAGATGGCAAAGCCAATAGTTGCAATAGTGGGTAGACCAAATGTGGGCAAAAGCACACTCTTCAATAAGCTCATAGGCGAGCGTCGTTCGATAGTTGAGGATACCCCCGGTGTAACAAGAGACAGAATATACGGAGAGACCGAATGGTGCTCCCAAAAGCTTATTCTTATAGACACGGGCGGAATCGAGCCTAAAACGGACGATATAATACTTAAGCAAATGCGTAATCAGGCACAGATAGCCATTGATACCGCAGATGTTATTATATTTATGTGTGATGTTCGCACGGGACTTACCGCGGACGACAGAGATATAGCTACTATGCTCAAGAAGAGCGGTAAGCCGATAGTGCCGTGTATCAATAAGTGTGACAGCGTTGGACATGTTCCGTATGAATATTACGAATTTTACGAATTGGGATTTTCCTGCGATCCTATTGCTGTGTCATCCGTACACGGAACGGGAAGCGGAGATCTGCTTGACGCGGTTCTTGAGGCATTGCCTGCGGAATCGGAGTTTGACGAGGAGGATGACGACAGCATAAAGGTTGCCGTTATAGGTAAGCCCAATGCCGGAAAATCTTCGATAATAAACAGATTTATCGGTTCCGAGAGACTCATTGTCTCCAATATTGCGGGTACCACCCGTGATGCGGTTGATACTAAGGTTGAAAACGAATACGGTAAATTTACTTTTATAGATACAGCCGGAATAAGACGTTCCTCAAAGGTTAACGATAAGATAGAGAAATACAGCGTTCTTCGTGCGCATATGGCTGTCGAGAGAGCCGATGTTTGCCTTATCCTTATCGACGCTAACGAGGGTATAACCGAGCAGGATGAAAAGATTGCCGGAATCGCTCATGAGGCGGGTAAGGCGTCTATAATTATAGTGAATAAGTGGGACAGCGTTGAAAAGGATAACGGTACGGTAAATGAATTTACCAGAAGCATCAATACCGCTCTCGCTTATATGACATATGCTCCTATACTTTTTGTTTCCGCAAAAACGGGGCAGAGGGTAAGAGAGATATATAAGCATATTCAGTACGTTTACGGTCAGACAAATACAAGAATACCCACCGGTATGCTCAACGATGTGCTCGGAGAAGCTACAATGAGAGTTCAGCCTCCGAGTGATAAGGGCCGACGTCTTAAAATATATTATATGACACAGGTAAGCGTTGCTCCTCCCACATTCGTTATTTTCTGTAACGATGTGGAGCTGTTCCATTTCTCGTACAGACGCTATATTGAAAACTGTATCAGAGATACGTTCGGATTCAAGGGTACTCCCATTCATATAATCATACGTGCAAAGGGAGATGAGGTCTGATGTTTATAGATAATATCAAAATATATGTTAAGGCGGGAGACGGTGGAAACGGAGCTATCTCTTTCAGAAGAGAAAAATACGTTGCCAAGGGCGGTCCCGACGGAGGTGACGGAGGTCACGGCGGAAATATAGTTTTCCGAATTGACGAGGGATCGAATACACTTCTTGCTTTCAGATATAAGAGAAAGTTTATCGCCGCAAACGGCGGAAACGGTAAGGGGGCAAAATTTCACGGTGCAACCGCAGATGACGTTGTTATTCTCGTTCCGCGCGGAACTTTGATAAAGGATGCCGCTACCGGAAAAATAATAAAGGATATGTCGGATGATGCCGATTTCGTTTGCTGTAAGGGCGGCAGAGGAGGCTGGGGAAATAAGCATTTCGCCACTCCTACAAGACAGGTTCCCAATTTTGCAAAGAATGGAACAAAGGGTGAGGAGCGTGAGGTGATCCTTGAGCTTAAAATGCTTGCCGATGTGGGAATAATCGGATATCCGAGCGTCGGAAAATCATCCTTGCTTGCAAGAATAAGCTCTGCTAAACCCAAAATTGCGGATTATCATTTTACAACGCTCTCTCCCAATCTCGGAGTTGTTTCCACCGGCGGAGAAAGCGGATTTGTGGCAGCCGATATCCCCGGACTTATAGAGGGCGCTGCCGACGGAGCGGGACTCGGTCACGCATTTCTGCGTCATATCGATAGATGTAGGCTCCTTTGGCATGTTGTGGATATATCCTGCTTTGAGGGCAGAGATCCGGTTGATGATATAATTAAGATAAATACTGAACTCGAAAAATACAGCTCCGATCTTGCACAGCGTAAGCAGATAATAGTTGCAAATAAGACCGATGCTCTTGACAGAGAAGCGGTTGACGTTGAGACGTTCGAAAAGTATGTTTCGGATAACGGCTGGGAGCTTATCTATGTATCTGCAGTCTCGGGAGAGGGAATAGACGAGCTTGTTTCCCGCTCTGCCCAAATACTTCGCGATCTTCCTCCGATGATCGTTTATGAAGCCGAATATGAGCCGGAGGATGCATATGTCGGCGGAGTTAAGGAAACAAATATTTACCGCGAGGACGGCGTGTTTGTGGTTGAGGGAGAATGGCTATTTAACCTTATGGGACAGATCAACTTCTCGGATAATGAGTCGTTGAATTATTTCCAAAGAATTCTTTACAGAAGCGGAATTTTTGAGGAGCTTGAGAAAAAAGGCTGCCAGGATGGAGATACCGTATCGATATACGATTTTGAATTTGATTTCGTAAAATAAAGGAGAGACGTTATGAATATATGGCACGATATTGACCCTAAAGAGATAACCCCCGAGGAATTTACCGTTGTAATTGAAATTCCCAAGAATTCTCAATGCAAATACGAGCTGGATAAAAGCACGGG
Source organism: uncultured Lachnospiraceae bacterium (assembly GCA_964534905.1). Taxonomy (GTDB): domain Bacteria; phylum Bacillota; class Clostridia; order Oscillospirales; family CAG-272; genus RGIG4608. The sequence continues at coordinate 4,145 of CAZHPZ010000006.1, forward strand.
ACTTATAAAGCTTGACAGAGTGCTTTATACATCGACGCACTATCCCGCAAATTACGGATTTATTCCGAGAACATATTCTGAGGATAAGGACCCGCTTGATGTTTTGGTTCTTTTTGCTCCCGAGATATACCCGCTTACTCTCTGTAAAGTCAGACCGATAGGCGTTGTACGAATGGTTGACGGAGGAGATGTTGACGATAAGATCATAGGTGTTCTCGTAAATGATCCTACCTCAAAGGATTATCATTCCGTGAATGATCTTCCTGTACATATTTTCGATGAAATTATGCATTTCTTTAAGGTGTATAAGCAGCTTGAAAATAAAAAAACAGCCGTAAAATCGCTTTATGACAGAGATAAGGCTGTTGAGATAATTCAAAAAGCCATTGAAGATTATAATGAGATGTTCGGAGCGTAATCGTTTTGCTCCGCGAATATCGCAGATAACGCAAAAAGCATACGCATCAATTTGATGCGTATGCTTTTTTATTGCTATTTCAAGGATTAAATATTGAGAAAATCCTTTCTGTAATTAACGCCGAAATATTCGGCAAGTTCAATCATTTCCTTGTCCTTGATTGTGTTTACCCTCGGAAGATGAGCGGTGAGCATATAAATATTTGCTGCCTTTTCTACGGTTTCGATAAGTCCGAATGTTTCGTCAAGACTCTTTCCGGCACCGTAAATTCCGTGCATTCCCCAAATGACAAGACGAAATTCTTTCATTTTGGCAGCGGTTGCCTCGCCTATCGCATTTGTTCCGCAGAGCATCCACGGAAGCACGCCTACACCGTCGGGAAAGACAACAATGCATTCCGTGCACATTTCCCAAAGCGTATGCGTGAGCTTCTTTTCGTCAAGCTCGTGAACATAGTTCATAGCGAGTGTATTTGTGGGATGTGAATGCATTATAACACGGTTTTCCGGATCCACCGAAAGCCTTGCTATGTGGCTCATAAGATGTGCGGGAAGCTCGCTTGTGAATTTTCCGCCGTCTCGATATCCCCATAGCAGCTCTGCATTTGCTCCGTCATTTGAAATTTTGATTATTCCGAGATTGTTTTCGGGATCGTATTCAACTTTTTTGAAGTATTTCCCCGTTCCTGTAACGATAAATATTTTACCCGAAAGAGCACTTGCGTCAAATCCGAGTGGAATGATACGCTCATATGACGTTATATCAAGATATTGTGCAACTTCATCCGAGTCAAGCATATAACTTATGTTTCCGCCGTTTCTTTCGTCCCAACCGAGACGGTACATATTGGCGGTGGTTCTTTTCATTTCTTCCACAAATGGAGCATTAAGTATGTTTTTCATCGCTTTGATAAAACCTCCGTTTCATATTTTTCTATAATGCTCAAGTAATTTTTTTCTACACCCTCACGTCTTAAAAATTCGTCCCATACATCACCGAGAGGAGCTGTTTTCATTTCCTCGGATAAATACATAACCTCTGTGAAATTATTGCTGTCCTGAAGAGATTTCAGCATTTTATCCGGTTGGAGCATAGCAAAGAGAAGTGCCTTTTGAACGCTGCGTACTCCGGTTATCCATGCGCTTATTCTGTTTATTGAAGCATCAAAATAATCCGTTGCTATAAATACTCGTTCAAGAGCGTTGTTTCTGACGATTTCCTTTGCTATTTCCTTTGTTTCGTCATCGAAGATAATAACGTGATCGCTGTCCCAACGCACTGCACGTGTTATGTGCAGTGCGAGCCTCTCGTTAAAGAGGAGAAGGGAGGAGATTTTATCACTCACTACCTCTGTAGGATGGTAGTGTCCGTTATCCATAAGGGGAGTGATACCCTTATAGTCTGAATAAGAAAGGCAGAATTCAGCGGATCCTACCGTGTAGCTTTCAAGTCCGATACCAAATACCTTTGATTCAAGAGTTACAAAGACCTTGGATTTGTCATATGGTGTATCGAGTATTTCGTCAAGGCTTGCCTTAAACCGTGCACGCGGAGAAAGTCTGTCTGCGGGCACGTCCTTGTAGCCGTCGGGGATCCATATGTTCATAACGCAGGGAATTCCCGTTTCCTCTGCAAAATACTCTGCTATTTTAAGACAGGCAATTCCGTGGCGTATCCAATATTTTCTTACGCTCTCGTCGGGAGATGAAAGCGTGAGGTTATCTTTTACCATCGGATGTGAGAAAAATGTGGGATTAAAATCGATTCCCATATTTCTTTTCTTGGCAAATTCAACCCATTTGTAAAAATGCTTGGGCTGTATTTCATCTCGTCCTACATTTTCTTCATCATCGAAGATAGCGTAGCTTGCGTGAAGATTAAGCTTCTTCTTGCCTCCTATAAGCGAGAAAGCCTTGTCCATATCAGCCATAAGCTCATCGGGAGTTCTTGCCTTGCCGGGGTAATTTCCCGTTGCCTGTATTCCGCCGGAGAGAGCCTCACGTGAATCAAATCCCGTTACATCGTCTCCTTGCCAGCAGTGTACAGATATGGACACATCCGAGAGCTTTGAGAGCGCTTCTTCGGTGTCTATTCCGTATTCTCTGTATATTTCCTTTGCTTCGGTGTATCTGCTCATATGTTATAGTTAAACTCCTTTATTTCAAAAGTATTTTTTATTATTTCGCGTGCCTCTGAAAGGGATATTCCCGTATCTCTCATCACTTGAGATATAAGATTTCCGATTGCCGTACCCTCCTTTAGTCCTGTAAAGACCTTTTTGCCTGTGTAGCGAGATGTAAGGCGATTGAGATATTCGTCTCGGCTTCCGCCGCCGACTATGTAAATTGATTTAATTTCTTTTTGACTTATGTTTTCAATCTCCTCAATAGCAGCTTTGTAGGAGCTTGCAAGGGAATGATATATTGACGAAAGAACGTCAGAAAGCGATAAATTCTGATCTCCGAGCGCCGTTCTTATTTCGTTGATCATATTTTCCGGGGCAAGAAAGCGAGGATCATTCGGATCTATTGTTTTATCAAAATTGCTTTCCATCGCAAGACGCATCATTTGATCGTATGTCAATTCCTTGTTTATGTCTTTTCGGACGCATTGGAAAAGCCACATCCCCATAATATTTTTCAAAAATCGAAAGCGATATTCAATACCGCCCTCATTGGTGAAATTGGCTTTAAGAGCTGCTTTTGAAAGGCAGGGGCTGAAATTTTCCGTTCCTATAAGACTCCATGTTCCGGACGAAATATATACGGAATTATCATCTATCGGACATGACGCAACAGCGCTTGCCGTGTCATGTGAGGGACAGAATATAACGGTTGAGTTGAAACCTATTTCCTCTGCTACCTCATTTGTAAATTCACCAACGGTATCGCAGGGAAGTGACGGAATTGAGAAAATGTCCGAAGAAATTCCGAGTCTTGAAAGAATGTCCTTATCCCATTGCTTTGTGGTAGCGTTTATCAAATTTGTAGTGGTTGCATTTGTATATTCGTTTTTGATGGTTCCCGTGAGCTTATATGAAAGATAATCAGGGATCATCAAAAAATGCTTTGCACGCTCAAGCTTCCCGCTTTGCTTGTCGCAATAAAGCTGATATATTGTGTTGAATTTTTGCTTTTGTATTCCGGTCAACGAATATAATTCTGACTGTGAAATGATTTCCGATGCCTTATCGGCTCCCGCCTCGGTTCTTGGGTCACGGTAGCTTATGCATGGTAGAATCTCGTTCTTTTCCGAGTCGAGAAGCACATAATCCACGCCCCATGTATCAATGGCGATTGTTTTGGGAATCTTTTGCACCTCTCTGCATTTTAAAAGTCCTTGCTTAATCTCCGAAAAAAGTCTTTCCGTGTCCCAAGTCAGGGACGAGTCTACCTTGACTATTTCGTTTTCAAAACGATATATCTCCTCGGTGATAAGCTTTCCGTCCTCAATATGACCGAGTATGTGTCTGCCTGATGAGGCTCCGATGTCTATTGCCAAATAATATGTCAATTTTCTATCCCCCTTATTTACTCTCAGTATAATGATATCACAGCCAAAAGAAAAAATAAACAACATTATTTGCTTAAAAAAGTGTCCTTATTTGTATTGATTTTTTTGCCCGAAGATGATAAAATAAGATGAGGTGATAAAATGATAAGCAGAGAAATACTCGAAAGGCTTTCCCCGATAACAGATGAGGAAAGAGATATTCTCAACGGCAGAATAGACGTAAATAAAAGCATATATACGAATAGTGGAGGAGACGTTATCAGAGCCGGTAAGCTTTTGTCCGACGGAAAGATAATCAGCGTCAGAACTCATACGAGATTTATATGCTTTCCGAAGCATACGCACGATTATATCGAGGCGGTATATATGTGCTCGGGGCAAACAACACATATCATAAACGGCAGAGCTATTGTTTTGCATGAGGGAGAACTGCTTTTGCTCGGTCAGAACGCATCTCAGGAGATATTGCCTGCAGGAGAAAATGATATAGCGATAAATTTCATAATTCAACCGTCCTTCTTTGATAAAACGCTTGAGATGATAGGCACAGAGGATACGCCTATAAAAAGATTCTTGCTTTCCTCACTTCTTGAAAATGAAAACCGCAGTTATTTGCACTTTAAGGTTGCGGATATTTTACCTGTTCAAAATCTTATTGAGAACCTTATTTGGACGCTTCTCAATAATATGTCCAATAAACGAAATGTAAACCAAATAACTATGGGTTTGCTCTTTATGCAGCTTCTGAATCATACCGATAAGCTTGCTTATGAGAGCCGTGAGGACGGTGCTATGCTTGAGGTGCTCAGATATATCGAGGATAATTATCGTGACGGAAGCCTCGGAGATGCCGCAAGGAGTCTTCACTACGATTTTTACTGGCTGAGTCACGAGATTAAAAACCGAACCGGAAAGACGTATACCGAGCATCTTCAGGAAAAAAGATTATCCCAATCCGCATTTTTACTTAAAAATACGAGATTGTCTGTTTCGGAGATTGCGCTTGCCGTGGGATATGAAAATAAGAGTTATTTTCATCGTATATTTTCGGAGAAATTCGGCATTACACCGAGTAAATACAGAAAAGAAAATTAAAAAAGCTCGTAAAGCATCAAATGTTGACAGAATGATGAAACTTTGCTATAATTATCACGATATTTGCTGATGGAGGCGTATGTGAAATGAGAATTTTGATAATAAGACACGGAGATCCGGATTACGTAAACGATTCGTTGACGGAAAAGGGAAGAACCGAGGCGGAGCTTTTGGCAAAAAAGCTTTCTTGCGAAAAAATAGATTATATTTATTCTTCTCCGCTCGGACGCGCAAGGGAAACCTGTATGTATACTGCACGTGCGCTCGGCAGAGAGAACGACGTTTGTGTTATGGATTGGCTTCGCGAATTTAATCCGAAAACGCTGATGCCCGGAAACACTCATGACGGATATATTTGGGATATGATTCCGCAATATTGGGTAAATGAGGACAAAATGTATGATCGCAACCGTTGGCTGGATTTTGATTTTCACAAAATATCCGACACCGAGGAAAAGTATGCCTATGTCGGACGCGGAATAACGGAGCTTCTTTCTTCGCACGGATATACGAGAGACGGAGGCCTTTACCGTGTTGAAAAGCCTAATAGGGATACGATTGCGCTTTTCTGCCACTTTGGCGTCGAGATGATCATTCTTTCACATATTTTCGGTGTGTCACCGATTCCGCTTTTGCACGATTTTGTTGCACTTCCTACGTCGGTAACAACTCTGTATTCGGAAGAAAGAACAGACGGTATGGCGATCTTCCGATGCTGCGGATTCGGAGATATTTCTCACCTTTACGCAGGAGATGAGGCTCCGTCATTTGCGGGAAGATTTTGTGAGACATATGACTCTGATGAGCGACATTGAGGCACTTGAAAAAAGACGGTGTTTTTGTAAAAAAATCACCGTCTTTTTTCCTTGCAATTGCGGAAAAATATAAGGGTAAGTTGCCCAAAATCCCGTCGCGATTATTGTGTAATAGTACTAAAAAAATTCAGCGGTACTAAAAAGTATGTATAAATTGTTGACAAGGAAATAAATTCGTGTTATTATTAATGTAGACTCTAATAAAGTCTTTTTGTATGCGTAAAAATGTTAACGCTAACATTGTAGAAAGAATGCACAGGAACATCGCAAATCGGAGGTGAACGGTTACGGCAACAATTGCGGATATTGCAAGAGAAACGGGGTTTTCTCAAATGACCGTTTCAAGAGCGTTCAGCAACCCCGAAAAGGTCAAGCCCAAAACAAGGGAAACGATACTAAAGGTTGCTGACAGCCTTAATTTTCACCCGAATAACGTAGCGAGAGCGCTTGCCAAAAAGCGAACGAGTATTATTTACGTTTATATACCGAAGGAACTTTCGGCGACAGAGCAATTCGTGTCGCAAACGGTTACGGCAATAGGCGAACGCCTCGGAGAGCAGGGATATTCGTTCTTGCTTGCCCGAAGTTTGCCGAAGGGCGAGGGATTTGACGGTATGATTATGATGGGGCTTTCTCACGACGAGGAAAAGGAAATCCTCGGTGCAAGAGGAATAAACAAGCCCGTGGTGCTTTACGGCAACAGTGATGATTTTCCGGCATGGGTAGACGTAGACAACTATCGCGGCGCAAGCATTGCAGCCGATTATCTGATAAAAAAAGGACGCACATCGATAGCTCTTATCGGTGCTCCTCAGAAGATGCGCTATGCGGAGGAGAGGCTTAACGGATATCGTGATTGCTTTTCCGAACATAATATGCACATCGACGATAATATGATAGTTATAGGAGATGCGAATGAGCAGAGCGGTTATACATGTACGCAGGAGCTGCTTGGGCGTGGAGTAAAGATCGACGCCATAGCGTGCGCTACCGATCTGATGGCGATAGGTTGTATCAGAGCACTTAAGGAATGCGATATTTCAGTGCCTGACGACGTATCTGTTGTCGGCTTTGACGGCTTTGGTCAGGAGAACATCATCTCACCGAGACTTACGACGGTGCGTCAGCCTCTTTATGAGGTGGGCGTCCGATTGGCAGACACCCTAATATCTCTATTGGAAGGAGGCTCTCCCCGACGTATTAAAATATCCCCCGAATTAAAAATTAATGAATCAACTTAAAAGGAGAAAAAATCATGAAAAGAATCACAACAATCATTCTTGTCATCGCAATGCTTCTTTTGCTCATCGTGCCCATGACGGCATGCAAAGATGATACCGAAGATGACACAACACTCAAGCTTATGGTGTACGCGCCCGCAAACAACGAGGCGAAAGAGGTTTATAAGGCTATGCTGGCTGAATTTACCGAAGAAACCGGTATTAAGGTCAATGTAAACTTCATTCCCAAGGACAACTACAACACAAAGCTTAAGACAAGCTTCAAGACAGCAAAGAATGCTCCCGACGTATTTTACATCGACCAGCCTATTCTTGCCGATTACGCAAACCTTTGTATGAATCTTGATGAGGGCTTCTTCGCCGAGGAGGGCGAGGAGGGCTTGCATCTCTCCGATTTCTATCAGGTAGCGCTCGACACAGCGCAGTACAACGGCAGCACACTTGCTGTACCTTTCTCTCTTACGAGCAGCGTTCTTCTTTACAACAAGTCTCTTGTAAGCAAGGTTCCCGAAAGCTGGGATGAGTGGAGAAATATGTCCGTACCCGACGGCAAGGCTCTCTTCGGCGGAATCGGAAGCAGCGGATATGCTTCTTGGTACTTCCAGGCATTCCTTAAGAGTGCCGGCGGAGATATGATTTCCGGAACAGATGTAATCTTCAACAACGAAAAGGGACAGGCAGCGGCTTCTATGCTCGTTGACCTTTATGCTAAGTCTCCCAAGAGCATTCGCGAATCCGCAAACTCGTTTACAAACGGAAACGTAATGTTCACACTCTCTCACAACTCCGATATTATCAATGCATATACCTCCAATCCTTCTTGGTGCGAGGAAAATCTCGGTGCAACTCTCTTTATTCCCGCTGAAAAGGGCGGTACATCCTACTCTAACATAGGCGGAGAGAATATCGCTATTTACAAGAACACCGAAAAGGCAGAGCAGGCAAAGCAGCTTGTTAAGTTCCTCCTTCGTGAAGAGAACGTAAGCAAGGCTATTTCCACAAACTTCTCGGCAGTTAAGGCATTTGCCAAGGTTCCTACATCCGATCCTATTACAGGCGAGGCTTATTCCGAAAATCTTCAGGAGGTTCTCGGCGTAGTTCTTAAGCAGATTGAAACCGCTTCCGCACGTCCCGTTGTTAAGGGCTGGATCCAGGTAAACGATAACTACCTTGCAACCGCTATTTCCAAGATTCTTGAGGGTGAGGATATAAAGACCTCTCTTGACGAGGCACAGGCTCAGGCAAGTAAGATACTTGAGTTCAAATAAACCGATATGAAGAAAACAACAACAAAGGGCTTAAAGAGAAATGTATGCGGTTTGCTCTTCGTAATGCCGCTGATAATATACTTTTTGGTATTTCAGCTTGCACCGATGCTTATCGCATTCATCTTGAGCTTTATGGAATATGACGGTCTTGAGATAGCCAAGTGGGTCGGACTCGATAACTATATCGCGGTTCTTACCAATAAGGATAATCTCTATCCCTATTTCGGCAAATCTCTGGTCGTTACACTTGAATATATTCTTTTAACTGTTCCGGTAAATATTATCGCATCGCTTATAGTTTCGGCTTTGCTTAATACTAAGATTAAGGGAGAGAAGTTCTTTAAAACGGCATTCTATATTCCTTCCGTAACGGTCGGAGTAGCGATTATGACGCTTTGGAAGTATATGCTCGACCCGTCGTTCGGTCTTATCAACCAGATATTCGGAACAAACATAAACTTTCTCGGCACAGAGGGACTCAACCTTGTAACTCTTGCAATTATGTCCGTTTGGGGCGGTCTCGGTTATAACGTTCTTATTATGCTTTCCGCAATGAAGAATATCGACCGTTCGCTGTATGAAGCTGCCTCGATCGACGGTGCAAGTGCGTTTAAGCAGTTCTGCACAATTACTGTTCCCGGAGTTATGCCTACGGTATTCTTCTTTCTTATTACGGGTATCATCGGCGGATTCCAGGCATTTGACCAAATGTATCTTATGACAGGTAAGGGCGTAAATAACAGTACCTATACGTATATATACGGTGTTTACGAGCAGTCCATAACATACGGTAAGCTCGGCATAGGCTCTGCGATGTCCTTTATTCTCTTTGCACTCATTCTCGGACTTACCATTATTCAGTTCAGAATGCTTCCGCAGGATTCTTTGCCTGTTTCTAAGAAGAAAAGGAGAGCAAAATAATGGGTGATAATTTTAATGCATTAAATCCGATAGCACCTACAAAATACGGTAAGCTGCGTTTTGACCGCCGCTACAGCACGAGTGCGGTGCTCGGCAAGGTGTTCGTTTACACTGCGCTGATACTTATCACGCTTATGTTCCTTGTGCCTTATTTCTGGCTCATATGCTCTTCATTTAAAACCCCGCAGGATTTTTCATCTACGGACTTTTCGTTCCTTCCTCGTGATGAGCAGGGAAACATACACTTTGTGTTTGATAACTATGTTCAGGCTTGGAAGGAATTGAATATCCCCACCGTATTTCTTAATACGATGGTTGTCTGCGTTGTTAATACCGTAGCTAACCTTTTTTTGAATGCACTTGCGGCTTACGCTTTTGCACGTATGAAGTTTGCGGGCAGAGATAAGATATTTATGTTCTCTTTGTCCTCAATGATGGTTCCGGGATGCGTAATGCTTATTCCCAATTTCATAATCATCAACAGCCTCGGAATATATGATAATCTTCTGGCTCTTATTTTGCCGTATCTTATGAGCGTTTATAACGTGTTCCTTCTTCGTCAGCAGTTCCTTGCGGTCGAAAAGGAAATTGAGGAAGCGGCATTTATCGACGGTGCGGGATACTTTACGGTATTCTTCAAGGTTTGCCTGCCGATAGTTAAGCCGATGATGATAGTTCTCGGTATTTCTACCTTTATGTGGAACTATAATAACTTCCTGTGGCCGCTTCTTGTGCTTGACAGCGAATCTAATTTCACACTCGCAATATCGCTTGGTATGTTGATGTATAATGGCTCCGCCAATGTACAGATGTATCCGATAATGCTTGCGGGCGCCGTAATGGTTTCCGCACCTATGATACTTGTGTTCTTCTGCCTCCAGCGCTATATTCTCGGCGGAACGATGGCAGGAGCGGTAAAGGGATAGGAGGAAGCTATGGCAAATTTAAAATTGTTTCATATCAATAAAATTTACGACGGCGGCGTTCATGCCGTAAAGGATTTTACCCTTGATATCAACGATAAAGAATTCGTTGTATTCGTCGGCCCCTCGGGATGCGGTAAGAGCACGGTGCTTCGAATGATAGCCGGACTTGAAAAAATCAGTACGGGTGATCTTTATATCGGCGACCGTGTCGTTAACGCACTTCCACCCAAGGAAAGAAATATTTCAATGGTGTTCCAAAGCTACGCTCTCTTCCCGAATATGAGTGTGTATGACAATATTTCATACGGACTCAGAATGCACGGTGAGGACAAGGAGGTAATCCGTGAAAAGGTTACCTCCGTAGCGGAAATGCTGAATTTGAGTGAATATCTTTACAGAAAGCCCACCCAGCTTTCCGGCGGTCAGCGTCAGCGTGTTGCGCTCGGAAGAGCAATAGTTAGACATCCAGACGTATTCCTGCTTGATGAGCCGCTTTCAAACCTCGACGCCAAGCTTCGCAATAAGATGCGTAATGAGATTATGGCATTGCACCGTAAGCTCGGAGCAACTTTCATTTACGTAACTCACGATCAGGTTGAGGCTATGACGATGGGTGATAAGATTGTTGCTATGAGAGACGGTACGATTATGCAGATCGGCTCTCCCACAACACTTTATCAGCACCCTGCCAATATGTTCGTCGCAGGATTTATAGGCAGCCCTCAGATGAATTTCTGGGAGGGATCAATAAGTCTTGAAAACGGTCTTTGGGCGAAATCTCCCGTAGGAGTATTTCCTCTTGAGGGTGAGCTTGCGCTCAGACTTGACGAGAGTGCCAAGATAGAAGGCAAGCGTATCGTTATAGGTATGCGTCCCGAGGATATTTCCGTAACACGTAAGAGAGATACGGATGTCGAAATCTTTGCCAATGTCAGCGTTGTCGAAAACTTCTGTGCATACAGTGTTTTCCACGGTGAATGGGAGGGAATCGACATAGTCGGTCAGGATAAGCTTGACTGCAATATACAGGGACAAACGGTTAAGCTTTATGTTGATGTGTCGAATATACATATATTCGATGCCGAAACCGAAATATCGCTTCTTCCCGAATTTGCACCTCATAAAGATGTTAGTGCAACAAAGAGCGGCAATAAGCTCAGACTTCTCGGAGGAGAAATAACGCTCCCCGAATGGCAGGCATCATCTGTTGACGACGGCTCCTTGACTGTGAGGATTCCTTTCGATGCAGTAGGTGAGGGAAGTATTCCCGTTGTCTGCAGAGACGTGCTTGATACGTCGAACGGTGCCGTTTCGCTTTTGAATTTCAACGGTGAGGAGCTTTACGCTCTCGGAGATTATTCGAATGTAACAAGCGTAGGCTTGAATTTGAGCGCTATCGAAATTTTCGGTACTCAGCATATTCAAAGTATACCGAAGGAATTCACGATTCCGTTTACTTATGTCAAGGAAAAAGGCAGTGACGGAGATAAAACCGTTCTTAAGCACTATTGTGATCTTGGTAACGGTATGCGTGTTGAAGCGTTTTATGAATTCAATAAAAAAATGTACCATCTCGGACGAAAGGTGTTCAGAACACAGTATGACCTGCATCTCGGCATAAATAATCTTCGTCCTGCAACCGAAAATGAATCTTATCCGTGTATTAACGGCAGAGTAGAGCAAATACTTGATTATGGAGATGCTCGATATTCAAAAATTTCGGTAGGTAATTCCGAGGTGTTTGTTCGCGGAGCATTGCCGCTGAATACAGAAATAACTCTCGCTGTGGACTTGGATAATGCTCAGGTCAGCGAGGCAAATTCCAAAACTATACTCTTCTAACGGAGGAAATTATGAAATTAAAGAGAAATACTGTATTGCTCGTGCTTATGTGTATGCTCGTAACGGTGTTTTTGCCGGCTTGCCAGGCTCAGCTTCCCGATTATGTTGACGTATACGTTACAACGGGTACAATGTCGAAGCTTCTTGCACGTCAGACATCCTTGAAGTTCACGGATTATACCGACGAGCACGAAATGAACGGCGTAAGCTTGGTAGTTGATACAAGCAAGAAAAATCAGGAATTCTACGGTTTCGGAACCGCTCTTACTCATTCTGCGGCATATCTTATGACGCAAGAAGGAGCAGAGGATACCGTTGACGAAATGCTCAATGAGCTTTACGGCGAGGACGGTGCACGTCTTAATATCGTTCGTGTTCCGATAGGATCGAGCGACTATATTGAGGGAGACACATTCTTTACCTGCTGCGACACGGAGGATCCGACTCTCGAGAGCTTTACTATCGAAAAGGATGCAAATATTATAACCATTCTTAAAAAGATTATAGCTATCAATCCCGATGTTATCATTATGGCATTGCCTTGGTCCGCTCCTGCTTGGATGAAGGAAAATAACAGCCTTGAGGGAAGCACCCTTAAGGAGGATTGCTATGATGTATATGCCGAATATCTTGTTAAGTTTGTAGAGGCATATAAAGCAGAGGGAATAGATATAAGCTATCTTTCTCTTGTAAACGAGCCTCTTATCACAAACTGCGGATATCCCCATATGATGATAGATGAGCTTCAGGCTATTGAAATCGCAAAGCTTCTCAATGAAAAGCTTTCATCAAAGGATCTTGATGTTGATCTTCTCGGCTGGGATCATAACGTTGATGAAATGGCGTATGATTACTTCGCAACCATATTCGACGGTGAAAACGCCGATCTCTTTGCGGGCGGTGCGTTCCACGGATATGCAAACAGCGATGAATACAGTGTATCCATGGGTGTTGAGTATATAAAGGAAACCTATAAGGATAAGCTTGTATTTATGACAGAAATAACAGAGCATTCCGGAAGCAATGACTTTGCAAGCAACCTTTCGTATGCTGCTAAGTATACAACGCTTGATCCTATCAATTACGGACTCAACGGCTCGCTTTTCTGGAATATGGCTCTTCGCTCCGACGGATCTCCCACACCTGTAAATCACGGCAATGAGTGCTACGGAGTGTTTGATATCGAAGAAGAAAACGGTGAATTTACCTATTATAAGCGCAGCGCATACTACGCTATGGCGCAGATATCTAAATTTGCTTATGCTATTGACGGTAAATATCCCGTTGCAATGCCCGTAACGTCCTCTAACGATGCTCAGATACTCGCTTGTGCATTGTACAGAGCTGACGGTACAATTGTTGTTTCCGCGGTTAATATTTCCGACCAGCTTTCGGAAACCGTTCATCTTGTTATAGACGGTAAGTGCGTAAGCTTCGATTTGATGCCTCAGAGCATCGTGACCTTCGTTTGCTAAGGAGGAACACTATGAAAAAATCTAAGATATTATTTATATCCATTCTCTTGATTGCGGTTTCGCTTTGTCTTTTCTCTTGCTTCAGCTTTAATAAGAAGCAAAAGGATCCTTATACCGCATATGAGATATCCAAGGCAGATATCGTGCAAAAGGGTGCAAACCGTTTCCAGTTTACACTTACGAGCGATATCGCTCCCTCGGATAGTGCAAAGGTATATATTACAAGATATGACCGTATAGACAGCAATACCGAGTCTATTGAATATGAGGATGTTGACGGAAAGTTCAGATTTTTTGCTGACGTAAGCTATTCGTCGTACTTCATTCACATTGTGGACGGTGATAAGCTTGCCACACTTCCCATGACACGTCCTCAGATGGCTCCCTCTCTTGCAGGTAATGAATCAAGTACGGTTCTTACGTATAATTTCGTAAACGGAACGTCTTGGAGCTCATTCTGCGATCCTACGGGTAAGTCTGTCTACAAGAGCTCAAGCAGCACATTTGATGAAAATGCGGAGCTTGTTGCATCTAATGTAAATATTTTCGGCGTAGATTCCACAACGGATATTAAGCCGAGCAATGATAAACCCTATTATTACGTGGTTCTTTCCGCTAAGAACGGTATTGTTACCTACGTAAGTGCACCTCTTCTGACTGTTGAAAATGCATATTCCGATATTAGAGTAAGTATGGAAAATGTAAACGGAACACCTACACTTAAGGTATCAGGAAAATTCGTATGCGACGGCGATGTTGCTCTCGAATTTTACAGTGCCGACTCAAAGCTCGGAAGAGTTATGGAAACCGTAGGCGATTATGTTACAGGTAAGGCTGGAGACAGCTTTGAAGTATCTCTTGATATGAACAGCGTTGTAAACGGTTCCACAGGCGCAGGTATTTGGTATGATATCAAGCTTGCAACCTCAAGCGGAAACCTTTACGAGATTTCAAGTGATAACGCCGATATGAGTGAGAGCCTTAAGAGTAAGAATGTATTCTTTGAATTTAAGGAATGGAAATCTATCCTCAAGCTCAACTATCAATACCGTGAATACGATATTTCTTCTGTAAGAATCGAAACTATAAACGGAGTTCCCACTCTTGTTGTTGAGGGCGAATTTTACGACGGTCTTCGTGATGTAAAGCTTCACGCAGATATTTCCGCAGGTGACAAAACAACCGAGAGATATTGGGCAACTCTCTCCGAGGAGGAGGGCAAGCTTTTGTTCCAAGTACCGCTCACAGAGATTCCTACGGACGGACAGCCTTGGGCTTGGTTTCACATTTGCACATACAGAGGTCAGGCTTCTGTATATTCAAGCAAGGATGAGCTTGTTCGCGGAAGCGGTCTCACAATAGGTCAGGAATTTGTATATAACGGTGTAACTTATACGATCAAGGCTTATAACAATACAGGCTCTCAGCTTGCTATCGAGGCAAGAGCTAACTGAACGGGTAGCCTTAATGAAAAAAATAGTTAAAACATCCTATTCGGGCAATCGCTTAACCGAAATCGAAGCGGTTGCCCCCTTCGGGAATATACCTAATGATATAATAGTCAAAACGAATATCACATATCAAAGCCATATGGGCTTCGGCGGTGCTTTTACAGACGCCGCGGTAGATTGCTTTGAGGCTTGTGATGACAAAAAGCGTGAGGAGATCGTTAAAGCGTATTTTTCGCAGGACGGTCTTAATTACAATCTTGCGCGTCTTACGGTTCATTCATCTGATTTTTCCGCACATAGCTATATTTATACAGACGGAGAAAATATCGAAAGCTTTGACCTCTCGCGTGAGGAAAGAGTAAAAATACCGATGGTAAAGCGCTGTATGGATGAGGCGGGAAATATAACCTTCTTTGCAGCTCCGTGGTCTCCGCCTTCATTTGCAAAAACTAACGGGGATATGTGCCACGGCGGTATGCTTAAAGACGAATACCGTGAATTTTGGGCTGAGTATTATGCAAGATATCTTGAAGAGATGAAAAAACGCGGAATAAATATTTCTTATGTCAGCGTTCAAAATGAGCCCGAGGCAATTCAAACGTGGGAATCGAGAGAGGTATCCGCACGCGAGGAAGCGGAGGACATAAGAGATTATCTTGCACCCGCATTTGCCCGTCACGGACTTGATACAAAATTCTATCTTTGGGATCATAATCGTGACCGTGTTGTTCGCAGAACAGTTGATTCTATGTCAGTGGACGGCGCCGCAGAGCACATCTGGGGAGTAGGATACCATTGGTATTGTTGCAATAAGCACGAAAATCTCAGTATGCTCCATACTCTTTATCCGAATCTTCACATTTTGCTTACGGAATGCTGCGTTGAGCTGGCTCACGATTCCACTACCGGCGAATCCTCAAGAGCAGGTCTTTGGGAGCACGGAGAATGCTATGCAAGACAGATCATAGGGGATCTCAATAACTGGTCCGAGGGATATATCGATTGGAATTTGATTCTTGACGAAAACGGAGGACCAAATCACGTCGGAAATTATTGCGAGGCACCGATTATGCTTGACGGTAACGGTGAACTCGTATATAATCCGAGCTATTGGCATATTGCTCATTTTTCGAAGTATATCAAGCCCGGAGCAAAGCGTGTATTTTGTGCAGGAGGAGTGAGTGACGTATATCAGACTGCATACGTAAATCCCGACGGAGAGCGTGTAATAATCGCACTTAATGTCGGTAATCGTGATTATCAAACAAATATTGATGTCGACGGAAGCGTTTTCGGTCTTAATTTGGAGAGTCACTCTATCGTAACTGTATTATTATGAAAAAAGAATTAAAAGTAATCTGTATTACCGTAGCGGTCCTTGCGGTGCTTCAACTTGTCGGCGGTATATTTTATACTGCTATGACAGCGAAGGAGGAAAAATCATATACCTACGTGGAATGTACCATACTTTCGGTGCAATCCAAAAAAGAGGACGATACGGTCATAATAGAGGGAATTACCGTTTCTTATCTCGGCAGCTACGGGCAGACCGTTGTTGCGCAAATGGCTGATTTTCCGAGCAGCTTTGCGGAGGGGGAAACATTTACTGGACGCTTTAGAGACGATCCGTTGTTGATTTCCGCAGAGCATACCGATTGGTTTACACCTGTTTTTCTGATTGTTCTCGGTGCGGCATATGCCGTAATAGATATAACATTGTTTCTGCTTCGCAAGAAAATGGGACTTTATGCAATGGAAAGCGTTGCGGACGATTATATTTACGAGGATGAATCTGATGAAGAATCGGAAGATGATTCGGAGGATACCCAGCCCTGAAATAAAAAAACAAGCGACTTGTGGCGCTTAAAATAAAAACAAAGGAGAAACGCTATGAAAAAAAGCTTTGTAAAAATAATTGCCATAGCTATTACGGCAGTAATGATCTGCTCGCTTGTGTCCTGCGATCTTTTTAAGACACCGCATACTCACGATTATAGCGAGATCGGAAGCAATAAGACTCATCACTGGAATTATTGCCCCGATGATCAAGAAAAGGATGACTCATCCCGTGAAAAGCATTACGATAAAGACCTCGACGGTAAGTGTGACGTGTGCGGATATGAGGTTGAATTGCCCCACGTACATAATTATTCCGAATGGGGAAGCGATGCCGATAATCACTGGAAGTATTGTCCCGATGACAATGCCAAGGATGAATCTACCGTAGCACCTCACGCAGATGAGAATAATGACGGTAAGTGTGACGCTTGCGGTCAAGATATGGCTGCACCTGTTGAGGAGTCTGTAAGTATCGAAATAATTGAAGGTGTTCCTACCTTGATAGTTAAAGGACCGCTTTACGAGGAGGCAGGCTGCGTTAAGCTTCATGCTGACGGAAACGGAGCGCATTCCTATTGGAATAATACCTCCAAATTTAAAAACGCTTATGAATTCAAGGTGCCGCTCAGCGACCTTGCCTTGACCGATACACCTTGGTATTTCTTCCATATTTATGCGTACAAAAATACAAATCCCGCAAGCCTTGATAAGTATGATGCCAAAATGGATCTTCCTCGCGGAACGATAGAGATTGGCGCAACTTATGAATATGACGGCGTAATTTACGAGATTAAGCAGGAGGGCAATACCGAGCAGCTTGTAATTCAGCCCAATCCCGCTCCTTTGACCGAGGTTGAGAGCATTACGGTAGAGCTTGATGAAAACGGCAAGCCAATCCTTGTTGTAAAGGGCGTTTTGTCATCTAATGCTGTTTGCATTAAGCTTCATGCAGATGCGGATACCGATGACGGAAAGCAGCATTATTTTGCCGACAATGTTTCCGCCGAAACGGGTAAGTTCGAGTTCCGTTTCGATATGACTCAGGTGCCTACAAAGTCGGGCGGAGCTACATGGGCATGGTTCCATATTTACAGCTACAATACATCCGATCCTACAAATCTTACGTCTTATGCCGAAAAGTTTGACTTGATGCGTGGCAATTTCCTTGCAGATGACGCAGGTCATGAATATAGCGGTGTAAAGTACACATTTGCAGCCAGCAGCGAAAGCTGGGGTATGATAGCTTTTAAGGTGGAAAAAGCATAATCAAATAAAAAATTATCGCCTCCGAATTTAATTCGGAGGCGATTTTTATTGATTTACTGTTTTTTTAAAACATATTTAGGCTCTGCCTTGCTTGTTACCGTATCCTTAGTGATGATTATCCTTTCGATATCATTGCGGGAGGGAACATCGTACATTATTTGCATCATAAAGCCTTCCATAATGGAACGCAGTCCGCGTGCACCGGTGTTTTGCTCAATAGCAAGCTCTGCAATGGCTTCTATGGCATCATCTTCAAATTCAAGGTCTACTCCGTCGATGGAGAAGAGCTTAATGTATTGCTTTATAAGTGAATTTTTGGGCTCGGTGATGATTCTCGAAAGTGCGCTTTTGTCAAGATTGGAAAGGGCAACAATAACGGGAATTCTGCCTATAAGCTCGGGAATGAGTCCGTATTTAACGATATCGTGAGAGGTAACGTCACGGTATATTCCGTCTCTTCGTACCTCTTCCTTCTTTCTAACCTCTCCCCCGAAGCCGATCTGGTTGTGTCCTTTACGCTTTTCTATGATATCGGAAAGTCCGTCAAATGCACCGCCGCATATAAAGAGTATATTTGAGGTGTCAATCTGAATAAATTCCTGATTGGGATGCTTGCGTCCACCCTGAGGGGGAACATTTGCAACGGTACCCTCAAGTATTTTGAGCAGTGCCTGTTGAACTCCCTCGCCCGATACATCACGCGTGATGGAGCGATTTTCGCTTTTTCTCGATATTTTGTCTATCTCATCAATATAGATTATACCTTTTTCCGCACGTTCCACATCAAAATCCGCCGCTTGAATAAGACGAAGCAAAATATTCTCAACGTCCTCGCCGACGTATCCAGCCTCTGTAAGGGTGGTGGCGTCTGCAATGGCAAAGGGAACCTGGAGTGTTTTAGCGAGAGTTTGAGCAAGATATGTCTTTCCAACACCCGTAGGACCTATAAGTAGTACGTTGCTTTTCTGAAGCTCAACTCCGTCGAGCTCAGATGAATCCTTGTCCTTTGACTTGGAGAGTATTCTCTTGTAGTGATTGTAAACCGCTACGGAAAGCGCAACCTTGGCATCGTCCTGACCTATAACGTATTCATCAAGCGTTCTTTTGATATTCATAGGCTTGGGAAGATCCTCAAGCTTTAATGTGTCTGCCGCCTCGGGTTGAGAGTAATCTGCCAGAGCCTCATCAAGTATGTCATGGCAGGTATCAACGCAAAAATCGCAGATATAGACTCCGGTAGGAGACGGAATAAGAAAATTGACTTGATTTTCGTGTCTACCGCAGAAACAGCAATACCGTTTGGTATTGCCGTTTCCTTGGCTGTTTTTATCATTAGCCATAATATTTACCTTTCATTAAGCGTGCTTGTCGATGACCTTATCTATAAGACCGTAGGCAAGCGCCTCATCGGATGTCATATAGTTGTCTCGCTCCGTGTCACGTGCTATCTCTTCAATACTCTTGCCTGTGTTTTCGGAGAGTATCTTATTGAGTCTGTCACGTGTACGTAAAATGAGCTCCGCTTGAATTTTAATATCGGTTGCCTGACCCTTTGCACCGCCGAGAGGCTGGTGTATCATTATCTCACTGTTGGGAAGAGCAAATCTTTTACCCTTTGTACCGGAGGAGAGAAGAAAGGCACCCATGCTTGCCGCCATACCGATGCAGACGGTGGAGACATCGCATTTAATAAAATTCATCGTGTCATAGATAGCCATTCCGGCAGTAACCGAGCCGCCGGGAGAATTGATGTAAAAGGAAATATCCTTGTCTGGATCCTGAGCCTCAAGATAGAGGAGCTGCGCAACCACAAGGGAAGCGGTAGCGTCATTTACCTCATCGGAGAGAAAAATAATACGGTCATTAAGCAATCTTGAAAAAATATCATAGGATCTTTCGCCTCTTCCGGTCTGTTCTACGACCATGGGGACGAGTGAATTATTTATCATAAGTAATGACCTCCAAACTATTTAAATTAAGCTTCTGTTTCTTCAGTAGCCTTTTTTGTTGTTTTTCTTGTCTTCTTAACAGGCTTTTCCTCACCCTCTGCTGCTTCAGCCTTGGGAGCGGACTTTTTTGTAGCCTTCTTCTTTGCGGGAGCCTTTACAACCGCCTTTTCCTTAACTGCGTCAAGAGCAAGCTTTACCTTCATATCTTCTGCGATAAATTCGGGAGCAACAGAAGCCTTAACCTGATCTGCTTCAATGCCGTAAGCCTCTGCTATTCTTGTATATTCCGCATTGATATCGTCGTCACTTGCAACAATTCCCTCAAGAGCGGCAATCTTTTCAAGAGCAAGTCTTGCCTTTACCTGCTTTTCAGCCTGAGGACGGAATTGTGCGCGAAGAGTATCCATAGTCATACCGGTATACTTGAAATATGTCTGAAGATCAAGTCCCTGCATTCTGAGCTGGTTGTCGTAGTCGCGAACAAAGTTTTCAGCCTCTGTTTCGAACATAGCCTCGGGAATGTCGGCAACGAGCTTTTCGATAAGAGCATCCATGATCTGACCGTCAACTGCGCTTTGAGCTGTTGCTTCGTGTCTGTTTTCAATTTTTGCCTTAAGATCAGCCTTGTATTCATCGAGTGTGTCAAATTCGGAAACATCCTTTGCGAACTCGTCGTCAAGCTCGGGAAGCTCAACTTTTGTAAGAGCGTGAAGCTTTACCTTGAATATGGAAGCCTTGCCTGCAAGCTCTTCTGCATGATATTCTGTGGGGAATGTAACATTTACATCGAATTCGTCATCAACACTGTGACCTACGATCTGCTCCTCAAAGCCGGGAATGAACTGACCGGAGCCGAGCTTAAGGGCGTAATCCTCACCCTTGCCGCCGTCAAATGCAACGCCGTCAACAAATCCCTCAAAGTCGATAACAGCAGTGTCTCCGAGTTCGGCGGGACGATCGTTTGCGTCGATCTCACGGCTGTTTCTTTCTCTTACGAGATCAAGCTCCTTTGCGATTTCCTCGTCTGTAACGGGAGCAATCTCCTTTGTTACTTCAATGCCGAAATAACCGTCAATGGATACCTCGGGCTTAACAAATACCTTAGCGGTAAATACAACGCCGTTTTCATCAATGGAAAGAACGTCGATTTCGGGCTGAGCAACGGGATCTATGCCTGATTCCTTTACAGCGGACTCATAAGCATCGGGAAGAATATCGTTAAGGGCTGTGTCATAGAAGAATCCCTTACCGTACATTTTTTCGATCATTGCTCTGGGAGCCTTACCTTTTCTGAAGCCGGGAATATTGATCTTGCCGACCTCTTTTTTGTAAGCACGCTCGCAAGCAGCTTCAAAGACAGACTGTTCAACAGAGAACTGAAGTTCTACCTTGCTGCCCTCGATTTTTTCATTTTTGATTAATTTCATTTTTTAATCCTCCAAGATTTTATACATACATTATTCATTATATATAATAAACAACAAATTGTCAAGTTTTTTTTGCAAAAAGACGAAAATTTAAAGAAAAATAGGCATCGGAACGAATCCGAGATAGTCCGCAGAGACTAAAGTAAAGGTGATTTCGTCATAAACAAAGCTTTTCGGCAATGTGTAATTGTTGTGAATGTGACCGTAATAACAGCTTTTGATGCCGTATTTTTTCAGTACATCGAGAATTTTATCACACACAAAATCGCCGAAAACGGGCGGGAAGTGAAGAAAGGCGAGAATCGGCAAGGACGGCTCCTCTTCTTTTATGGAAAGAGCTGTCTTTATACTTATTTCAAGTCTTTGTGCTTCTCTTGCGATTATTTTGTCATAATCGACCTCACCCACGGTTTTTTGCTGCTTTTGATCATAAAACCAACCGCGCGAGCCGCATATTATGCAATTTTCAAGACGGTATGCATTGTTGTGTAAGAGCTTGACTGATTTTATGCCGTTTTCGTCAAAAAAAGCATTTATCTTCGATGCGGTCGACCACCAGAAATCGTGGTTTCCCTTGCCGATGATTTTTGTCCCGGGCAGGGAATCGAGAAATTTGAAATCCGATTTTGCCTCGTCGAGCGTCATCGCCCACGATATGTCTCCCGGAATTATCACGGTGTCGTTCTCCGTAACGATCGCATTGAAGCTTTTTTCAAGCTTTTTATGGTAACCGTTCCATCTTGTTCCGAATTTTTCCATTGATTTATTTGTGGATTCATTCGTCGAAAGATGAAGATCGGAAATTACGTATAAAGACATTTTTACATCCTTTCTGTGTATAGTTGAAAATAAAAGGCTAATAATAATCGTGTGAGTGATCTCACAAATATATGAGCCTTAAGGCAGAGGGAGCAAATATGAATAACGAAAGAAATTGCGGTTGCACATCAAAGGGTGTGATAAAGGGCATCACCTGTGACGTTCATAACTGTGTATATCATGAGGATAACGGGCATTGCACCGCAGGTCATATAAAGGTCGGTCCTACCGAAGCGGAGGCAAGCAGAGAAACGCTTTGCACAACGTTCAAAAACAGAACCGAGTAAGTTTTACCTCTAAGCATATCTCTTCCGAGATATGCTTTTTTTCAAAGCTTAATTCTGCCGAAAAAATCAAATGCGTTTCCGAATAATATCTTATCCGTAAGCTCGGTTGAATAATTGAGTCTTTGCATTTCGTTTGCCAATTTGTACATATCTTCAATGCCGCCGAATCCCCTCGGAAGATTCGTTCCGTCAAAATCACCGCCGACGGCAAGCACATTTTCTCCGCCGAGAGAAAGGTAATGCTCGGTGTGCTTCATAATGCTTGATATATCGGCGCCTTTACCGGATGAAAGGTGATCGGGGCAGAGATTTAAGCCCACTAAGCCTCCGAGACGATTTATGCATATGAAATGCTCATCCGTCAAATTTCTCGAGTGAGGATTTACGGAAAAAGAATCGGAATGACTTGCTATGACGGGCATTGAACGAAGTACTGCCATGTCCAAAACCTCATCTGCACCCTCAAAGGAGCAGTGTGAGATGTCTGGAATAATTCCTGTGTTGAAGCACCTTTCAACCACTTGTGCGCCGAAATCCGTAAGCCCGTGATGCGTATTGTGAGCCCCTCCTATGCAGGTATCTCCGTACCAATTCAGTGTGAGAATTTTTACTCCGCAGGCTTTAAGCGTATCAAGCCTTTTAATATCGTTTTCAAGTATTCTTGCGTCCTCAACGGCAAGGATGATGGGGAAGAGTTCGTTATCTACGCCGCTTTTTATATCATCGAACGTATCGGCAAGACATATCTTGCCTTTGTTTGTGTTTATCTCTCGCTTGAGATTTTCAAGCACTTCGAAAAATCTTGTATATCCCTCGCCGTCCGAAAGCCTTGAGTCCGTCCATACCGCCATAACCTGTGCGTATGATGTCAGGTATTCGGCTCTTTTGAGCGAAATGTGAAGGCTGTTATCCGAAAGCCTCTGCTTTTCTGCAAGCAGACGAGTGGCGGTGTCGCAGTGTAAATCAAATAATCTCATAATATTAACCCGAAAAAGCGTCCTCTATGTGATTTATTTTGAGAACGTCCGAGGGCTCACCGCCCTTGGACTTTGAAAGATAGACCTCTATGACGTCAAGCCTCGGTGTTTTGTGCGTCGGATGCTCAAGCAGATAAGCCTGAGCGGCGGCAATAGTTCTGCGTTGCTTTTGCACCGTTACAGCCATTGCGGGCGTTCCGAATGCCTGCTCTTGATCGGGATTGCACGATCTTGCCTTGACCTCGACGAATATAATATATTTCTTATTTTCCGCTATAATGTCAATTTCGTTATGCGAAGCATAATAATTTTGCTCGATAATTTTATATTTGTGGCTTTGAAGATAGAAGCATGCAACGCTTTCTCCGTATTTTCCTACCTCTGTGGTGTTTTTCATAATTATTCTTCGTTCAAAAATCTAATGAATTTTTCTCTGTGAATGGGGGACGGCCCGTATTTGCGAAGTGCATCCATATGTTGCTTTGTTCCGTATCCCTTGTGCTTTGCGATACCGTATTGCGGATAATCTCTGTCCATTTGCTCACACATTTCATCCCTTGTGACCTTGGCTAAAATAGAAGCCGCGGCAATGCTCGGGCTTGTTGCGTCGCCCTTTATTACCGTCATTGTCGGAACGGAAAAGCCCTTACTTATGTTTCCGTCGATGAGAGCGAAATCCGCCTTTACCGACAATCCCTCTACCGCACGTCTCATTGCGAGCATATCCGCCTCAAGTATGTTGAGCTCGTTTATCTCCTCTACGCTTGCCTCGGCTATGCAATATGCAATGGCATTTTCCTTTATGATATCGAATATCTGCTTTCTTTTCTTGGGAGAGAGCTTTTTGGAATCGTTAAGACCTTCTATGTATAATCCCATGGGAAGAATGCATGCAGCTGCAACCACCGGACCGCAAAGGGGACCTCTGCCAGCCTCGTCCACACCGCATACGTGCTCGTATCCATCGTCGGCAAGCTTTTGTTCTAATGTGTATTCAAGCATTTTGGACTCCTTATATTCTGTCAAGCGTTATTCTTCCGATCTTTGCGCTTCTGAATTCGTCAAGAAGCATATTTGCCGTGCGCTCATAATCTATTTCGCCGCCGCTGATCAAAAAGCCTCTCTTTTTTCCGATAACCTCAAAAAGCTCAAGGTCGGTAAGTGATGAATAATTCGATGAGTCACCGAGCTTGTATCTCTCGCACAGCATTTCGGGATAGAGCTTGCGGAGCTTTTCGCAGAGAATCACTCCGAGCGTTTCCACATCGAGTATTTTGTCCTTTATGGCACCTGTCAGGGCGAGATTTTCACCTGTCGCTCTGTCGTCGAATTTCGGCCAAAGAATACCGGGCATATCCAAAAGATCGAGCCCTATGCTCGTTGCGACCCATTGCTTGTCCACGGTTACTCCTGGACGGTTTTCCACCTTTGCCTTTTTCGAGCCGCATATTTTGTTTATAAGAGATGATTTTCCGACGTTTGGAATGCCGAGTATCATGGCCTTGAGCTTTCTTCCGCTCATCCCCTTGGATTCATATCTCTGTATCTTTTCGGCGAGTAAATTATCAACCGCGTCCTTTATTTTGCTTATACCGTTTCCGCTGATGCAGTCCGTCGGAATGCAAACGGTGCTTTCGTCGGTGTAAAGCTTGCACCATTTTGCCGTCATCTCGGGATCGGCAAGAGAGGTCTTGTTCAAAAGAATAACCGTCGGTTTTTCTGCGGTTAATTTTGCTATTTCGGGATTTCGCGAGCTTTTGGGTATTCTCGCGTCAAGTATTTCTATAATTACGTCAACGTTTTTTATATTTTCCGATATCATTCGACGTGTTTTCGCCATGTGACCGGGAAACCATTGAATTTGCTCTGACGGCATAATATATATCCTCCGATGTTAATTTGTGAAATAAATGATGTAATAAAATCAGTCTACCGTTCCTATTTTCGAGATCGGAGAGATTCTGAATATAACCTTTCCGAGAACGCTTCTCTCGTCAACGAGACCTATTCTGTCGGAACGGCTGTCGAGGGAATTGTTTCTGTTGTCGCCCATAACAAAAAGATACCCCTCTTCGACATAAACGATTAACGGCTCCTCGCCGCTCGTGCGATATTCGCCCGTGTCAAAATAAGCGTAGCTGTCGTCGATAATGTCATTGCTATCGAAAAATTCGTCCTCCGATACGTACACTGTACGACTTGCAAAGTCAATTTTAACCCATTTTCCGCCCGTTGCGATTATTCTTTTGACAACGGGCTCGTTAAGAGAGCCTGTTTCGTGAAAAACCACTATATCGTTTTCTCGGGGCTCGTAAAAAAGATCGCTTATTATCAGCTGCTCGCCGTTTGAAAGAGTGGGGTACATAGAGCTTCCTACGACGGTGCAGGTTTTGAAAAACACGGCTTGTATTATAAATACCGCTATCAAGGCCTTTATAACGGACTCGAATATATCGAAAAAGAGAGAGGATCGATTTTCACCCTTTTTATTACTCATATTACTTCTCCCAAAGATTGTACTCTACATATTATATCATATTTTTATTCGATAAACAAGTTGTTTTGAAAAAATGATTAAAAAATGAAAAATATAAAAAAATGTATTGACATAAAGTAAAAAATGTGGTACTATAATGTGACACAAATTATTGAATGTGCTAAATTGTATCTGCGATTTTTGTGTTTTCGAACGCAACGCTTGCAATATGATTTTTTACGTTCAAAATCCAAATAAGAGGAGAAAAAATATGCTTGATTATGTTGTTAGCATTTTGTGGATCGCCATATTGGTGATTTGCGTAGTTCTTGAAAATCGTACAACCGAAGTTGTTACGATATGGTTTATGCCCGCTGCAGCCGTTGCACTTGTGCTTTCTTTCTTTAAGACCGGTGACGACGTAAGAGATCTGCTTATTCAGATCGTTGCATTTGTAGTAGTGGCATTTGTAACATTCTTCATTTTCCACGTTTCCACAAAGAAGGGACTTAAGGGAAAGAAGAAGAACAGAACCAACCTTACCGCAATGATCGGTGAGAAGTGCCTCGTTGTAGAGGAGATCTCCAACATTCATTCCAAGGGTGCGGTTCGCTTTAACGGACTTGTTTGGACGGCTCGTTCTCTTGATGAAACGGACGTTATCGAAAACGGTACCGTAGTTGTTATTAAAAAGATCGACGGCGTTAAGCTCGTTTGCTCGAGAGAGAACTAAGGAGGAGTAAAAATGGTAGGACTTATAGTTGGTATTCTCGCCACTCTTGCGGCAGTTGTTTTGATCATTGTCTGCCTTAACATCAGAATCGTTAAGCAGTCTCAGGCTTGGGTTATGGAACGCATCGGTGTATACTGCGGCACATGGCACACAGGCTTACATATTAAGTTTCCCTTCATCGAGAGAAGAAGAGGCGAGCCCATTGACCTCAGAGAACAGGTTATGTATTCCGAGCCTTCTCGCATTGAAGGCGGCGTAATTAATGCCGATGAAGCTGAGGACAATAAACTCAGAGACGATTGGTACAATCTTCAGACCGTTATCACAAAGGATAACGTTCGTGTATGGGTAGATACGGTTATTTTCTATCAGATTACAGACTGTAAGCTTTATGTTTACGGTCATGCAAATCCCTTGAATGCAATCAGACAGCTCGTTGCAACAACTCTCCGTAACCTTATCGGTGAGCTTGAGCTTGATGCTGTACTTACTTCGAGAGATACTATTAACTCCAGACTCAGAGCCGCTCTTGATGAAGCAACGGACGCTTGGGGTATTAAGGTTAATCGCGTAGAACTTAAGAATATTGTTCCTCCCAAGAGCATCGTAAGCGCAATGGAAACTCAGATGAAGGCTGAGCGTGAGCGCCGTGCAACAGTTCTTGAGGCTGAGGGTAAGAGGAAGTCCGCTATCCTTGAGGCAGAGGGCGAAAAGCAGGCTCAGATCCTTAAGGCAGAGGGCGAAAAACAGGCTGTTATCCTTGCGGCTGAAGCAGCTCGTGAAAAGATGATCTGCGAGGCAGAAGGTGAAGCTGAGGCTATTCTTCAGGTTCAGCAGGCTACCGCAGAGGGTATTAAGATGGTTAAGGCAGCTGATCCCTCTAAGGAAGTTTTGACTATCAGAAGTCTTGAGGCATTTGAAAAGGCCGCTGACGGTCAGGCTACTAAAATTATCATTCCGTCTGAAATTCAGGGACTTGCGGGACTTGCGTCCAGCGCTGCTGAAATTTTCAAGGCTGAATAATCAAGCATTAAATCATATTTTGAAAGGCACGTTTCGTGCCTTTCTTTTTTTGCGTAAAACCTTTACAAAGGAGAAGTTTTGTTGTATAATGCTTATGTTGATATAATAATGAATGCGGAGAATTCAAATGCCTAAATTTTTTGTTAATAAGAGTCAGATAAACAACGGTGCCGTAACGCTTGTCGGAGACGATGCCCACCATATTTCGAGATCGCTCAGAATGGCTGTCGGAGAACGAATAAGTGTTTCCGATGAGGACGGAATGGAATACGATTGTGTTCTGCAAGCATTCGGTGACGGAGAGGTATCGGCAAAAATAGAGTCTTCTGCTCCATCGTCGGCGGAATCTCCCGTAAGGGTGTATTTGTATCAAGCGTTGCCCAAGGGAGAAAAGCTTGATATGATTATTCAAAAGTCGGTCGAATGCGGCGTCTTTTCCGTCACACCGTTCGAAAGCGAGAGATGTGTAGCGAAATCGAAGAGCGACAGCGAAGCGAGAAAAACAGAGCGAAGAAATAAGATTGCTCTTGAGGCTGCCAAGCAATGCGGTAGGGGAATAGTGCCTTGTGTTGCGCAGACTGTCGAATTTAAAAAAATGCTTGAGGAAGCATCGAAATGCGACGCCGCACTCTTTTGCTATGAAAGCGGAAATACTCTTCCTATGGGCGAGGTACTCGGAAAAATAAGAAGCGAAAAGAATGTAAAGACTCTGGCTGTTATTGTCGGAAGCGAGGGAGGATTTTCTCCTGCTGAGGCGGAAATGGCTTCGCAGGCAGGATGTATTCAAGTCGGACTTGGAAAAAGAATTCTGCGCGCGGAGACTGCTGCCATTTTTGCACTGTCGTGTGTGGTGTATGAATTTGAACTTTCTTAATATTTAAGCCTTGTTTGCGTTTGTACTAAAATATCACAAATTTTATTTGAAAAAAATAGAGAAAATATCAAATTACCTATTGAAAAACAACAAAAAGTGTTGTATAATATAGTACAGTATGCACAAGAGTAATATTATGCTTATTATGAAAGGTTAAAGATATGTCTAACAGATTGTTTCAAGGTGTTATCCATCAAATGAAGGACGCGGTGGACCGTGTGATAGGTGTTATCGATGAAAACGGCGTTGTAGTCGCTTGCTCAGAGCTTGTGAGAATAGGTGAGGTAAGACAGCCTGTCGCAGATCAGATGTCCTATGCTTCGAAATCCTTTACATTGCTCGGTCAGACTTACAGTCCCTTAACTCCCGGCTCAAGATCCGAGTATTTCGTTTTTGTTGACGGCGAGGACGTTATGGCGGAGAAGATCTCCAAGCTCCTCGTTGTATCGCTTTCGAATATTAAGAGCCTTTATGACGAAAAATATGATAAGGCTTCGTTTATCAAAAATGTAATTTTGGATAATATCCTTCCGAGCGATATATATATTAAGAGCAAGGAGCTTCATTTCAATACTGATGAGCTTAGAGTGGTATTCCTTATTAAATTCTACGGAAAGACCAATCTTATGCCCTATGAAATGCTTCTTAATCTTTTTCCCGACAAGTCCAAGGACTATGTTATTAATGTAGGCGAGCAAAACGTTGTCGTGGTTAAAGAAGTAAAGCCCGGTACCGAGCTTAAGGATATAGAGAAGCTTGCAAACAATGTTGTCGCAAGCCTCAGCTCCGATTATTATGCCAAGGTTTCCATCGGTATATCCAGCGTTGTTGATAACATTAAGGATCTTGCCAAGGCTTATAAGGAGGCTCAGGTTGCTCTCGATGTAGGAAAGGTTTTTGAAACCGAAAAGAATATTATCAGCTATGAGAATCTCGGCATAGGCAGACTTATTTATCAGTTGCCCACAACTATGTGTGAGATGTTCCTTCAGGAGGTATTTAAGAAGGGAAGCCTCGATTCTCTTGATAAGGAAACGCTTATGACAATTCAGTGCTTCTTTGAAAACAACCTTAACGTTTCCGAAACGTCAAGAAAGCTTTTTGTACACAGAAACACTCTTGTTTACAGACTTGAAAAAATACGCAAGCTTACCGGACTTGATCTTCGTGAATTTGAGCACGCTATTACCTTTAAGGTAGCGCTTATGGTTCAGAAATATCTTGATTCGATTTCTGCAAAATATTGATTATATGGCTTAAGCGAAACTGCGTTCTGCTGTTTCGCTTAGTGTCGTTACATAACGCTTGATTTGGCGAAAGGAGAATATTATGAAAAAGAAAATTTTGTCCGTAATTTCGGTGCTTCTTGCTTTTTTGGTTTTGTCATCCTTGTTCGTATCCTGCATTTTTATGTATCCCGATGATTCCACGTCGACGGATAAGAACGGACAGATCGTCAAGCCCGGTGAGAGCGATTCCGTAGATTATTCGGATACGTTTTTCCTCATAGATTATATTTTTCAAAATCTGTCCATATTTGACGTTGATTATGAAACGGCTATGCTCGCTGCAATCCGTGCTTACGTAGAGGCAACGGGAGATAAATACGCCAACTATTATACACCCGATGAATACGAGGATATGATTGCCGACAATAACGGAGATCTTTGCGGAATAGGTGTTCAAGTCGTATTTGATTATACGGGCTATTTCATTGAAATTGTTATGATTATGCCCGATTCGCCCGCAGAGAAAATTCTCAGTGTAGGCGATAAGATAACGCATATTTCGGTTGACGGAGAAAAGGTCTCGCTCTCCGATCTTGTTGAAGAGAATAAAGAAAAGCTTTCCAAGATATATACCGCCTATTCCGACGAGGAGATAAATAATCTCGCATGCTATGAAACATTCCAGTACGCTTCGTCCCAAATAAAGGGCGAGGAGGGAACATATGCCGAATTCGTAATAGATAAGAACGGTGAGTCCGTCGAATGCAAGATTAAAAGAGCAAAGGTGACGTCCGTTACGGTTTCCGCCAAGAAATCCACGCGCGATTCAAGCGTCGGTATATTGTATATAAGTGAATTTAATATGACAACTCCCACTCAGTTTAAGGCTTGTATGGATCAGCTTATAAGTGAGGGTTGTAATAAGTTTATTTTTGACGTGAGAAACAATCCCGGCGGAGATCTTGCGTCGGTTGTTGCGGTTCTCAGTACTCTTTTACAAAAGGACGACGTTATACTTTCCACAAAGGATAATAACGGAGTAACCGAAATAACAAAGGTAAAAACCAAAAATTACAGCGAGTCATCCGGATACGCATCGTGCAGCGTTACGAATGATGATATCGGCAAATACCGCGGATATGATATGGTAGTTTTGGCAAACGGCAATTCCGCAAGTGCCGCCGAGCTTTTCACCTCGGCTCTCAGGGATTACGAGCTTGCCCAAGTTGTCGGCGTAAAGACATATGGTAAGGGAAGTATGCAGAGCATATTGTCTCTTTCGAATTACGGCAGCAGCTATGTCGGAGCGCTTAAACTTACGACGAGACTTTATTATCCCCCATGCGGCGAGGGCTATGACGGCGGAATAGGTATAACACCCAATTACGAGGTCGAGCTTGAGGGAGAGGCTGCAAGCACTAATTTTTATAAGCTTACCGAGGCGATAGATAATCAGCTTCAAAAGGCTGTTTCGGTTTTAATTGATAAAAATTAAGAATATATAGGAGAATTTGACTATGGCAAAGGCAAAACAGATGTTGTATACCAAGGAGGGCTTTCAGGCACTCCAGGATGAGCTCAGAGAGCGTCAGACTACAAAGCGTGAGGAAATAAAGGAAGCTATTGCGGTTGCACGTTCATTCGGAGACCTTTCGGAGAACTCCGAGTACGATGAAGCAAGAAACGAGCAGGCTAAAAACGAAGCGAGAATTATCGAGCTTCAGGCTATGATCGATAATGCTCTTATCATCGATGAGACAAAGATCGATACGAGCGTTATAAGCATCGGATCGGCAGTTACGGTTTATGATGAGGATTTGGAAGAGGAGATCGAATATAGCATTGTCGGCTCTAACGAGGTAGATCCTCTTGCAGGCAAGATTTCCGATCAGTCTCCCATAGGTCATGCTCTTATGGGAAAGAGTGCAGGTGAGACCGTAACAGCTCAGGCTCCCGACGGCTTGATTACGATGAAGATTCTTAAGGTAACAAGAAAATAATTCTTGACGGAGGTAAAAATGTCAGAAATCAATAACATTAATGAAGAGAATATTATCCTTGATGAAGAAAAGGAGCTTAATTCCATCCTTCAGATAAGACGCGATAAGCTTACCGCACTCAAGGACTCCGGAAATGATCCTTTCCAAAAGGTAAAATACGATTTTGATACCTATACCGTTGATATCAAGAATAATTTTGATGAATATAACGATAAGGACGTTAAGATAGCGGGCAGAATTATGAGCCGCAGAGATATGGGTAAGGCTAACTTTATCGACGTTATGGACGGTAAGGGAAGAATTCAGTGCTATATCCGTATTAACGATGTCGGAGAGGACGTCTTTGAGCAGTATAAGAAGTGGGATATAGGAGATATTGTAGGCATAAGCGGTAAAGTATTTATGACAAGACGCGGAGAAATATCCGTTCACGTATATTCGATCGAGCTTCTTGCCAAATCACTTCTTCCTCTTCCCGAAAAATTTCACG
This sequence comes from uncultured Lachnospiraceae bacterium, assembly GCA_964534905.1. Classification (GTDB taxonomy): domain Bacteria; phylum Bacillota; class Clostridia; order Oscillospirales; family CAG-272; genus RGIG4608. Next base: position 36,499 of record CAZHPZ010000006.1, read on the forward strand.
GACTTAAGGATACAGACCTCAGATACCGTCAGAGATACGTTGATCTTATTATGAATCCCGAGGTTAAGGATACATTTGTAAAGCGTAGTCTTATTCTTAAGTATATCAGAGAATATCTTGACGGCAAGGGCTTCCTTGAGGTAGATACTCCTATTCTCGTTCCCCTTGAAATAGGAGCCTCGGCTCGTCCGTTCAAGACGCATCATAATACTCTTGATATGGATATGTATCTCAGAATAGAGACAGAGCTTTATCTTAAGCGCCTTATAGTAGGAGGCATGGACAGAGTTTACGAGGTTGGACGTATTTTCAGAAATGAGGGTATGGATACAAAGCATAACCCCGAATTCACCACCGTCGAGCTTTATCAGGCATTTACCGATTATAAGGGTATGATGGATCTCGTTGAGGAGATGTATAAGATACTTGCCGAAAAGGTTTGCGGAAGCACAACGATTACTTACCAGGGCAAGGAGATCGATCTTTCCAAGTGGGAACGCCTTACAATGGTAGAGGCAGTAAAGAAGTATTCCGGCTGTGATTATAACGATTGGGCAACTGACGAGGATGCAAGAGTATGCGCTAAGGAGCATCATGTAGAGGTTTCCGAGAACGCAACAAAGGGTACGGTACTTGTCGAATTCTTCGACGCTTACGTTGAGGAGCATCTTATTCAGCCGACATTTATTTACGATTATCCCGTTGAAAACAGTCCTCTTGCAAAGCGTAAGGCAGATAATCCCGCATTTACGGAGAGATTTGAATATTTCATTAATGCAACGGAATTCGGCAATGCATTCAGCGAGTTGAATGATCCTATCGATCAGAAGGAGCGCTTTGAGCGTCAGGTTGCGGCTAAGCTTCAGGAGGAGCCGGAGTCACACGCAGAGGTGGATTACGATTACGTAACAGCACTTGAATACGGTCTTGCTCCTACGGGCGGTCTCGGATTCGGCGTTGACAGACTTGTAATGCTTCTTACAGATTCCGCATCTATAAGAGATGTATTGCTTTTCCCGACAATGAAGCCTTTGGACTAATATAAAACTGATTAAGCATTCGATTGAGCGTCAAATTAACGAAAACGCTCTGTCGAATGCTTTTTTGGAGGACGAATGAATAATAAAATAAGAAAGCTTATAAATTACTTTTCGAGAACGGAGATCTTTCTCTATTTGTTTTCCGTATTGCTCATTGGTGTGCCGTTCTTTATATTCGACGGCTCCGACTACATCTCCTTTTTTTCATCGCTTGTGGGGGTGACTTCGCTTATTTTCATTGCAAAGGGAAATCCGATAGGTGAGGCTTTGTCCGTTGTATTTGGTATATTTTACGGAATTATTTCGTTTGGATATGCCTATTACGGGGAGATGATAACCTATCTCTGTATGAGCGTGCCAATGTCGGCACTTTCGCTTGTCTCGTGGTTGAAAAATCCGTATAACGGAAATAAAAGCGAGGTTAAGATTAACACATCAATGAAAAAATCCGAATATCTCTTTATGGCTGCTCTTACTGCAAGCGTAACATTTGTTTTCTATTTTATACTTGATGCCTTGAATACCGTGAATATAATTCCGAGCACAATATCCGTCTCAACGAGCTTTGCAGCTGTATATTTAACTTTTCGCAGGAGCCCGTATTATGCACTTGCTTATGCATGCAACGATTTGGTGCTTGTCATTTTGTGGATTCTCGCATCCTTTGAAAATATCGGATATATTTCGGTTGTTTTTTGCTTTGTCGCATTCTTTTTGAATGATATATATGCTTATATTAATTGGCGTCGAATGGCAAAACAACAAAATTCATAATAACGGAGAATAGATAATGTATACATTGTTAATTGCAATAATATATCTTGCATTTATAAGCCTCGGGCTGCCCGACTCGCTTCTCGGATCTGCGTGGCCGGTTCTTTACGGTGATTTGAATGTGCCGCTCTCATATATGGGGATATTAACCATGGTCGTGTCGGGATGTACGATAATATCGAGTCTTCTCTCGGATCGTCTAACCAAAAAATTCGGAACAAATGCAGTAACGGTTACAAGCGTTTTTCTTACCGCTTTTGCATTGCTTGGATATTCCTTTGCTAATAGCTTTACGGCTTTGATCCTGCTTTCAATACCCTATGGACTCGGTGCCGGAGCAATTGATGCGGCATTGAATAACTATGTTGCTATTCATTACTCGGCGAAGCATATGAGCTGGCTTCATTGCTTTTGGGGAATAGGAACTATAATAAGTCCGTCGATAATGAGCTTTGCCCTTACTAATTATTCGTGGAGCTTCGGATACAGAGCGGTAGCAATTATACAGTTTGTGATTGCGTTTGTCTTGCTCTTTGCTACTCCTCTTTGGAAGATAAATTCCGAAAGCACAGAAAAATATCAAAATGAAGCAAGAAATGTCGGTATAATTGATGCTTTGAAAATCAAGGGTGTGCCGAGCTTACTTTTGGGGTTCTTCGGCTATTGTGCCCTTGAATCAACCGCTACAAACTGGGCTGCTACATATCTTGTAACCGAAAAAGCACTCAGCGAAGCAGATGCGGCAATATTCGGAGCATTGGTGTTTTTGGGAATTACCCTCGGACGATTTTTAGCCGGATTTGTTATGGATAAGCTCGGAAATCTTAAGGTTATACGCATAGGAGCCACTGTGGCTTGCGTTGGCTTGATATTGCTTATTATTCCCGTTCAAAATGATGTCGTATCGCTTTTGGGACTTTTGACCTTGGGACTTGGCTGTGCACCGATCTATCCCTGCATTATTAATTCTACCCCCTCAAATTTCGGTGCGGAAAATTCGGGTGCGATAATCGGTATTCAAATGGCGAGCGCATATATAGGCTCAACCTTTATGTCACCGCTGTTCGGAGTTATTGCAAGAGTGACCGGCTTCGGAGCATATCCGATATATATGCTTTGCTTTCTTGTAATTTTAACGGTCATGATCAATCTTACGTTTAAAATAACATCAAAAAATAAGTAAGTATATTGATTTTTCAATATGAAAGTGATATTATCTTTATATAGATAAAAAAGGAGAACACTATGAGCATTATCAGTGTCAAGAATCTTTCTAAAACCTTTAAGAAGCCCGTAAGAAAAGAGGGGCTCGGAGGTATGATAAAATCGTTGTTTTCAAAGGAATATGAAGAGATAAAGGCAGTTGACGGCATTTCATTCGATATTGATGAGGGTGAAATAGTCGGATATATCGGAGCTAACGGCGCAGGCAAATCCACGACGATAAAAATGATGTGCGGAGTGCTTTATCCGACTGACGGAAGCATTAGTGTCAACGGAATGAGCTTTGATAAAAGCAGACAGGACATCAATAGGGAAATGGGCGTTGTTTTCGGGCAGAAAACACAGCTTTGGTGGGATATTCCTCTTATTGAAACGTTTAAGATACTTAAGAGTATTTATGAGGTTCCGGACGAGGAATATAATGAAAGATTTGAATATCTTTGCGAGCTTCTCGATTTGAAGCCTTTCCTTGCCCAAAATGTCAGGTCTCTGTCTTTAGGTCAAAGAATGAGAGCGGATTTTGCCGCCGCGCTTATCCATTCACCGAAAATAGTATATCTTGATGAGCCGACAATAGGTCTTGACGTTCTTGTAAAGGATAAGATACGAAAAGCGGTTAAAGAACTGAACAAAAAGTATAATACTACAGTAATTCTTACCACACACGATATGAAGGATATAGAGGAGCTGTGTAACAGAATTATTATAATCGATAAGGGAAGAATTCTTTATGACGGCAGCCTTGCCAATATAAAGCATCGCTTCGGCAATATCAAAACAATATTTATACCGTCCGATGCCGAGCTTGACAGAGATGATATTATAAATAAATTCGATAAAATATTATTTGAGGAGCATGAGGATACGCTTGCCGTAAAATTCTCAACCGACGAGGTGGAGCTTGACGATGTCCTCGTGTATCTTATAAATAATTATCATATCAAGGACTTTAAGATCGAAGATATTTCCATTGAGGATATAACTAAGCAACTGTATGAAAAGCATTAAAAAGAAATTTAAACTATATATGCCTTTTGCGCGTGCGAGCATAAAGACCGAGCTTGAATATAAGGCTCAAACGGTAATGTGGCTGTTTATATCGTTTTTCGAAATATTATTTGTTCTGTTTTTGTACAGAGCTGTGTACAGAAGCTCTGCGGACGGATTAAACTCGGTGATAAACGGATTTTCATTTTACGATATGATTTTGTATATGATAACCTCGTTTTTCTTTGCTTTTCTTATGGCTGCGGGAAATACGGATTATGATATCTATACGGACATTAAAGAGGGAACTATCGCCAATACCCTTACCAAGCCCGTTTCATATAGAATTAAGCACCTGTTTTCATATTTCGGTGTGCTCGTTTTCGATTGCGTTGCTGTTATGATCCCTTTTCTTACCGTGGTGTACGGGATATTTCTTGCAAAAGGGTACTTGCAGGTCGGAGCACTCGAATTCGTCGGAAATGTGGCGTGCTTTATTGTATTTACCGTAATAGCCGGATTTGTCAATAATTCGATCAGCTATTTTATCGGAATGCTTGTGTTTTATACAGATCACCTTTTCGGTTTGAACCTTGCCAGAGGTGCCCTGCAAAGCTTTCTCGGCGGACAAATGGTGCCGCTTGCCTATATGGGCGCATTGGGAGTTGCTTTTTCGTATACGCCGTTTGCGTTTATGAATTCAGTTCCCGTGCTCGTGCTTATGTGTAAATTAACGCTCTCGGAATCTTTTGCGTATATGCTCATAGCGCTGCTTTGGATAGCCGCACTCGAAACTGTAAATCACCTTATGTTTAATCACGCTATACGCAAAATAACGGTACAGGGAGGGTGAGGTATGAGAAGATATATAAAATTGTATTTTACCTATGCAAAGCTTTCTCTTATGAGTAAGCTTGTGTATAAGGCAAATGTTATTATCGGAATAATCGGATTTTTGTTTACGGAAATAACATCGCTTTGTACTCTGTATTTTTTGGTGAGCAGCGTTCCGAGCATCGACGGATATTCGATATATCAGGTCGGATTTCTTTTCGGAATCACAAATATGGCAATAGGACTTGATCATTTGTTTACCGACAGACTTTGGACGGTTGCGTATTATGAGGTTAAACTCGGCAAGCTTGATCATATGTTTCTGCGTCCCTTGCCGATATTGTTTCAGGTAATTGCCTCGGAGGTTCAGCTTGAGGCACTCGGCGAGATAATTATAGCAATAGCGCTTATGGGATTTTGCGGTGGAAGTCTTGATATCACTTGGAGCGTAGCTAATGTGCTTACCTTGTCTGTCGGAATAATTTGTGCGTCCGTCATTATATCGTCGTTTAAGATACTTTTGGCGTCATTTGCATTCAAATTCAAGAGAAGCGGACCGTTGCTTCAGTTTGTGTATAATTTTTCCTTTTACGCGAAATATCCAATGAGGATATTTCCCAAGGCTTTGCAAATAATTTTGACATATATCGTGCCATTGGGACTTTGCCTGTTCTTTCCGTATGAAAATCTGTTTGCCCCCGTTCATAATAGTGCAGGACTTGCTTTTTCTATGCTTGCATTGACCGGAGCATTCTCGGTAATATGCGTTTTAATATGGAGTAAGCTTGTAAAGCAGTATGAAAGCACCGGAACTTGATGGGGATTTTGACAAAAAAAGACGAAAAAAGAAGAGCTTGGTTTTTTATTGTCGAAATAACCAAAAAAATATTAAGTCATAAGGCTTTTTTTCTACGCCCTATGAATTTCAACGAATTTTACATTGAAAAATTGGTAATATTCCTAATTTACAAATCGATTTCGATGTGCTATAATACTTCTTGCCTGAAAACGCATGGGCCAATAGCGTTTTGGGCGTATTAAGAAAGCATAACGTTAATTTGTTTGGAGCGAAATATCAAGCTTATGGTATCAATCACGCACAATCATATCGGTTATGCTTTTTATTTTATTTATATTGACCGCGCAAAATATAAATCCCCTTAGTATGGCTTTTGAACTATGCTAAGGGGATTATATTTTTAGGACGTTTTTTTTAGGTGAGAATCAAGAACTATTGTAGGGGTGCTTGCTCCTGTCGATTACATCGGAAAATATGGGTATTAAATGATTACTTGCTATGTTCGTACCGACTCTCGCCTCCTTTGTGCAAAGGGAGGTGGCACGGCGAACGCCGTGACGGAGGGATTGACTTATAATTCGTGTATTCACAATCC
>CAZHPZ010000007.1:0-41390 GCA_964534905.1 uncultured Lachnospiraceae bacterium
CAATAATGTCTCAGCCGCTCTCAAGGTATTTTCAAGCAGCATAGTGACCGTCATAGGCCCTACCCCTCCGGGTACGGGGGTTATATATGATGCAACACGGCTCACCGAATCGAAATCCACGTCTCCGACGAGCTTTCCGTTCTCGTCTCTGTTCATTCCGACGTCTATTACGACCGCTCCGTCCTTGACCATATCAGCAGTAATAAACCTTGCTCTACCGACCGCACTCACAAGTATATCCGCCCTGCGGCATACCTCACCGATATTTTTCGTTTTGCTGTGACAAACGGTAACAGTGCCGTTTTCACCTACAAGCATAAGAGCCATCGGCTTTCCTACTATATTCGAACGACCTACAACCACGCACTCCTTGCCCGATATTTCAATACCCGAGCGTTTGAGAAGCTGTATTATTCCGGACGGCGTACAGGGCATAAGCGTGGGATTACCTATTGTCACCCTGCCGACATTATACGGATGAAATGCGTCAACGTCCTTATCGGGAGATATACGCAGAAGCACCTTCTCCTCGTCTATATGTGCGGGAAGCGGAAGCTGAACGAGTATACCGTGTATCTCATCGTCTACGTTCAACTTGTCAATAAGTGACTCAAGCTCCTCCTCTGTCGCGTCCTCCTCAAGCTCGTAAACACGCGAATAAAATCCAACCTGCTCACAGGCTTTTTTCTTGTTACGAACATAAACGCCCGACGCGGGATCCGAGCCGACTATTATTACCGCAAGCCCGGGGACTGTTCCGTATTTTTCTTTGAATTTTGCGGTCTTGTCCGCAATCTCCCCTCTTATTTCAAGGGATATTGCCTTGCCGTCAATTATTTTCGCCGTCGACATTTTGATCTCCGTCACTCTGCGCAGGCTCTTCCGTCTGCTGTGTCTGCTCACCGTTCTCTTCCGCATTTTCGGGTTCTTCACACGCTTCCGCCTCAGAATCATTGATGTCGTGTACACCGTTTGCACTTACGGTTGCGAAAGAGCGAGAAAGCTCCTTTTTACGAACGCAAACCAATCCGTAAACGATAAGTGCGCTTGCAACGGCAAAAAGCAAAAATCCGAGAAGCTGAGAAACTCTGATTCCCGTCTTACCTATATAAAGTGCATCCGTGCGAAGTCCCTCTATAAACATTCTGCCGAATCCGTACCAAGCAAAATAATAAAGCGCTATCTGACCGTCAAACTTCTTCTTTTTATAGAAAATATTGATAAGAACAAATCCGAGCAAATTCCACATTGATTCATAAAGAAACGTAGGATGAACATAGCACATTGCAGTCGTTCCGAAATCATTATATGTGTTTCTCGAAATAAGTCCCATACGGAGAAAATACAGAGGATGAGATTCCTCGACAAGTGCACCGTACGCCTCACCGTTAAAGAAATTTCCCCATCTTCCCATCGACTGAGCTATCATAACTCCGGGAGCCGCACAGTCGAAAAGCTTTCTCCAGCTTATCTTCTTGATAAGACAAACAATTACCACGGTTGCCGCTCCCGCAATAATACCTCCGTATATTGCAAGCCCGCCGCTGCGAAGATTGATAATATCAAGGAACGAATCAAACGGATCGGGATTGAATGCGACATAATAAAGTCTTGCGCCGATAACTCCGAAAATAATCGTAAACAGAGCGGTGTCTATAAGGTCGTCTACCGATATGCCGTTCTGCTTGCAACGAAAAGCCGTGTAGGCAAGGGCAAAAAGCATTCCGAGTGCGATAATTACACCGTACCACATAACGGAAAAGCTATCACCTATCGTAAAGGCAACGCTATCGATCTCTCCGAAATCTATTCCGAGTCCGGGAAACGAAACAGTAATACTTGCTAACATAATATTCTCCTTTTATTAAAAAATTAAAAATAAATATTTACGAATTTTTTATAACCGAAATCGCAAAGCACTCCTCATCAAACGAATCGTTCAGACAACTTTCAACATCCTCAAGCGTCAATTCTTCAATCGTTTTGCGAAAATCGAACAGATCAAGCCCGTCCATAGTCATATTCAGAGTGAGATTTGAGAGATCGTCAACAAAATCAAAATTTCTTATAAATTCCGCAAGAGCCACCCTCTTACATCTGATGAAATCGCGTTCGCTTATCCCATCTCGCTTCATTTCGGATATACGCCGTTTAATCGCCTCAAGCACCGCCATCGGATCATTTCCCTCTCCGTAGACAGAATAGAAAGCGGCTTCACGTGTGTTCGAATATCCGTATGAATAGGATTCATTTATATATCCGTCGTCAAACAGCTCGTTATAAAGCTCTCCCGTTTGGGAAAAAATTATCTCGCCGAGCACTCCCATTGTCACATCACGGCGTAAGCGTTCACTGCTATTGGAACTCGGGTGCCTATCCTTTATGCCTATTTCGAACACCGGAATCGATACAGGCATTATTTTTTCTATATAAGGCATTTCCACGGCTCTGCCGTATTGAAATTTCGGAAACGTCGGCAATGAGCGCGCCTTTCTTTTCGGCAGACATCGGTCAAGCACGTCAATAACGTCGGACGGCTCGATATCTCCGCATGCGACAAGCGTCATATTCGAATATCCGTAAAATGCGTCATAGCACTCGTAAAGCATATCGGCGTCTATTTCAGACACCGTTTTTTCGGTTCCGAGAGTGTCCGTCGAAATCTGATTTTCTCCGTAAAGAGCAAGGAGAAGATTTTGAATTACTACGTCGTACGGACTATCGAGAGACATCTTTATCTCCTGCTTTATTATTCCCCTCTCGCTCTCAACGTTTTCGTCCGTAAAATAAGGATCCGTCACGAAGCCGACAAGAGCCTCAAGAGCTGAATTGAAATTTTCCATACAGGAAAACATATAGACAGTTCTACTGTTCGACGTATATGCATTGGCGTCGGCACCGAGAGCCGCAAGCTCCTCCACAGCATCAATATCACCCTTGTTTGAAAAAAGCTTATGCTCAAGATAATGTGCAATACCCGACGAAAAATTGAGTTTTTTACCGAAATCATCTGCTCCGTGCTCGTAAAACGAGCCGAAGTTCACGCCGAGCAGGGCTGTTTTAGAGGTGGTTTTTTTCGGCAAAACATAGACCGAGATGCCGCTTTTGTGCTTTATGCGATAATATTTTTCGCCGAGCACATCATCGACAAGCTCGATTATTTTTCCGTTTATTTCATCTGATTCATTCATCGCATTCACCGCCCCTCGAGCTGAGAAAATATATTGTATGCGGCTTCAGAAATCTCGCCGCTTCCACAACCTCCTCAAGCGTCAGCCTGTCTATTTCATCTGCCACCGTCTCGGGATCCCTGTCCAATCCCTTTACTATATTACCGAGATAAAATCTCTCAATGGCGGATTGTGAATCGTACACGGTGCGATAAGCGCTTGCAAGTGACTTTTTAGCGGCCGAAAACTCGATTTCGCTGATATTTCCGTTTTGAATATCGGATACCTGAGTGAGAATCGCATCCCTTGCGCGTTCATAATCGCCGCATTCGATTCCCGTCGTGATAAACAACGCTCCGCGCTCACTATTGTATGCGGACGAGCATTCGTAACATAGCGACAACCGCTCTCTGACGTTCATCATCAGCTTTGATATCGGAGAGCATCCGAGTATCTCATTGCACAGAAGCATAGCATACAAATTACTGTCACGGTGAGTAATTCCGCAGTTCAAGCCGACAACGAGTCTTCCCTGCGATATGCGTGCAAATTCCGAAATCTCGTTCACCGTTTCCGGATTTTTAAGCAATCCTATGCTAAAGCTCGGATCAAGATCGACCGTACTGTCACCGCGCAGCGGAACGATCTGTTCGATAAGCCCGAGTATCTCGCCGATATCACGGTCTCCAGTATAAAAAGCTATGATCTTCGATTCATTCCTTATCTGCTTATAGCATTCAAACAAGTCACGTGATGATACGGCGTCTATCTTGTCGCACATCGTTTCAAGACTCTCCACAATCCCGAGAGATGAGAACATCGCCTCACGGCACCTTATCGCAGCATATGTACGCGGCTCGTTTAATTGCGACTGAACGGTGCTCTTGTAATTCTCTTTTTCGCTCTTAACATATTCTTCGTTAAAGGCTTCACCGCTCGCATCCGTCAGAGGATGAAACATTATCTCTCCGACAATATCGAGAGCCTCGGGCAAAATATCCCCGTCGGCACCCGTGTATCTGCGTTTGATGACATCCACACCGAATCCGAGAAACTGAACGCCGTCGCTTTTTAAGTTTTTATATCCCACAAAGGTTTCGTAAAGCTCGTCAAGACGCTCGCTTATCTCCCTTTGCGTATGATATTTTTCGGTCCCCCTCTTCAGCACGGACAAAAGCAATGATCGCTTGATTGCGTCGCCGCTTTTAGTCGGCATGGCAAAGCATATCGATAAGCTTTCGCTTTTAAAGCTCTCACAGTGATATTTATACACTTCAACGCGGGAGCTCTTAATATATTCCAAATTATTCATAAAGTAACACTTCCAACATATAATCAGATTTATTTTACACCATTTTTCAAATTATTGCAACATTATATGCATAATTTATTTGTAAATTATTTATTTACAAATCCGAGAATAAAAAATTCAAAATTCTATTGACAAAGCAGTAGAGCTATGATATAATGTGTAAAGTGTTTTGCTTTACACACTGTTTTGGAGATAATTATGTTTGAAAAGGATCTTAAAATATCATATCTTATCGACTTTTACGGTGACGTGCTCACAGAGCGCAAGCGTGACGTGCTTGATATGTACTATAACGAAGACCTCTCCCTCTCCGAAATAGCCGAGCAGATCGGAATATCTCGCCAAGGTGTAAGAGAGCTTATCAAAAAATCCGAGGACGAGCTTCTCTTCCTTGAGGAAAAGCTCGGGCTTGCAAAAAAGATGAGCGCCTTGAGATATCATACCGATAATATTCAAAGGCTCGTCAAAAGCACATCTGTCCCCGACTCCGTAAGAGCGGAGATAGACGAGATATCAAAAATAATCAAATAAAACGTTCAGGAGGTACTTATGTTTCAAAGCTTAAGCGATAAGCTTACAAATGCTTTCAAGAAATTCAGAAACAAAGGAAAGCTCACCCCCGAGGATGTTAAGGTAGGAATGCGAGAGATAAAGCTTGCACTCCTTGAGGCGGACGTAAACTTCAAGGTCGTCAAGGACTTTGTAAACACCGTTTCGGAGCGTGCGGTAGGCTCTGAGGTTCTCGAATCTCTTCTTCCTGCACAGCAGATCGTTAAAATAGTTAATGAAGAGCTTATAAACCTTATGGGCGGCACACAGTCAAAGCTGACGATAGCCTCCGCTCCCCCCACCGTCGTTATGATGGTCGGACTTCAGGGCGCAGGTAAAACCACTCATGCGGGTAAGCTCGCAGGACTTTATAAGAAGCAAGGTAAGCATCCTCTGCTCGTTGCCTGTGACGTTTACCGTCCCGCGGCAATAAAGCAGTTGCAGATCGTAGGCGAAAAGCTCGATATTCCCGTTTTCACAATGGGCGATAAGGTGTCACCGATAACGATTGCCAAGGAGGGCGTTGCATTTGCAAAGCAAAAGGGCTACGATATGGTGTTCATAGACACCGCAGGTCGTCTTCATATCGATGAGGAGCTTATGGAGGAATTGAGGTCTATAAAGGCCGAAACCAATCCATCCGAAATACTTCTCACGGTTGATGCAATGATCGGTCAGGACGCAGTCAACGTTGCGCAGACCTTTAACGAGCTTCTCGACATCACGGGCGTGGTGCTCACAAAGCTTGACGGCGATACGAGAGGCGGTGCCGCTCTCTCAATCAAGCATGTAACCGGCAAGCCGATCAAATTTATCGGTACGGGTGAAAAGCTTGATACCATAGAGCCGTTCCACCCGGAAAGAATGGCTTCGAGAATACTTGGTATGGGCGACGTGCTCACTCTCATCGAAAAGGCGCAAAACGCCTACGACGAAAAGCAGAGCGCTGAGCTTGAAAGAAAAATACGTCAGCAGAAATTCACGCTTGACGATTTCCTTGATCAGTTTCAACAGCTCAGAAATATGGGTGGAGTCGAACAGATGCTCGGTATGATGCCCGGTATGAACGCGTCTGCTCTTAAGGACGTCAAGGTCGATGAAAAGGCTATGGCTCATATGGAAGCGATAATCCGCTCAATGACCATGGACGAGCGCGTAAATCCCGAAATCATTAACTCATCAAGAAAGCAAAGAATTGCCAAAGGTAGCGGAACGAGCGTTGAAGAGGTCAATAAGCTTCTTCGTCAGTTCGAGCAGATGAAAAAGATGATGAAGCAATTCTCCGATCCCAAAAAGCTCAAACGAATGGGATTCGGCGGCAAAAGAGGAATGAAAATGCCTTTTTGAAAATCAAAAGGCTTTTTATAAAAATCAAAAACAAAAATTAATTTTATTTTATTCTTGGAGGAATACTAAAATGGCAGTAAAAATCAGACTCAGAAGAATGGGCGCAAAGAAGGCTCCCTTTTACCGTGTAGTTGTTGCAGACAGCCGTTCACCCCGTGACGGTCGTTTCATCGAGGAGATCGGTTACTACAATCCTATCTCCGAGCCCGCCGAGATCAAGATCGACGCTGAAAAGGCTAAGACTTGGATTGCAAACGGCGCACAGCCCACTGAAACTGTTAAGTCCTTGCTTAAGAAAAGCAACATCGTTGACTAATTGAAGGCAGGAGCTAACGATGACGGATTTGAAACAGACTTTGACCGATATTGCTAAAGCGATCGTAGACAATCCCGATGAAGTTACCGTTATTATGTCCGAGGATGAGCGCAGCATTACTCTTTCACTCAATGTTGCACCCGACGATATGGGAATGGTAATCGGCAAAAACGGTAAGATCGCTAAGGCTATCCGCTCTGTAATCAAAGCGGCTTCAGTTGATTGCGGCAAAAAAGTAAACGTTGAGATTAAATAATTGACTTTACTTATAAAAGGCTCAGCCCGAAATGACGGCTGAGCCTTTTATGTAACACGGAGGTACTATGGACGAGCTGATACTTAGCTTCACACCCGAGCAATATAAAAAATATCTTGAAATACTCGACTCCGCCGAGCCGAGCTTAAACTTCTCAACGAGCATCGAGCCCTTTTCTCCGCACTCGCGCCGAGGTGTTGCGGAAGCGGCGGAAAAAGCGGTTGAAATCGCAAATAAGCTTACGTCAACCGTAAAGACCGCAAGCGGATATTCCGTTTTTAGGGTAACATATACAACGGAAGAATCACAGCACATTCAAACGGAATATTTTACCGCCGTGCGTGAGATATCCCGTCTGCGTTCCCTGCTCCTCGGAGAATTGCTCTCAATTTCGAAGAGCGTTAGCGTTGCGGAAAATATATATAATGCAATATGCGCATCCTATAACGATTTTCTCCCATACAAGGCCGCTCTCCGGGACAATACGGAATACGGAGAGACGGTACACAATGCAGACTCAAAGTTTAAAGAAAGCATATCGGACGCCGATTCACAAAGAGAACGCGAACGTGCTTTTCTCGAAGCCACGGACAAGATATGCAATACGATAATTCCCGAATTTCTGAATTCATCAAGTGCGGCACTCGACGCTCCATCGTTTTTCGAGATCAATGAAACGGCTCTTGTTGCGTCCGTCTGTGCTCTCACGGAGCAGATCAGAATAGCATTGACAGATAAATAAAAGCATAAAAATGCCTCCTTGCACGCACAAGGAGGCATAAAATTTTATTATTTCTCTGTATGTGTAGAAGCTACTGCCTCGCCGTTAAGAGTTACGTTAGCCGCATTTGCGTCACCACAATGATAAACGCCTACTTCTTTGCAATTCGACTCACACTTAAGTGTAGCGCCGCTGATCTTTACAGTGGGAACGCCACCGGGATAGTTACAAGAATCAACTACAATAGCGTCGCCTGTGCAATTAAACGAACCACCACCGTATTTATAATTCTTATGTTCAGATGTTGCAGTAAATGTACCGCCGTTGATCTCAACATATCCTGCCTTTATATACAAAGCAGTCTTACCTGTGAACTCACCGCCGTTAATGATCATTGTTCCGGCTTGAGGATGGAATATTGCTCCGTCCTCGCTTTCAAATGTTCCGCCGTTTATCTCAATGTATGTTCCGCCGTTTCCATCATTACCATTTCCACCGAGTGCAGCATTTTCCTCAGCCTTAAATGTTCCGCCGTTAATGTAGCACTTCGTGCCCTCGCCATATACAATAATCGCAAATCCGCTGGCTGCGGAGCTACCCTTTTTAGCTTCAACTGTACCGCCATTTACAACGAGAGTGCCGCCGTCTTTAACTCCGATTGTTGCATAGTATTTTTCTGCAGTAGCATAATCTGTAACGCCGGAAATAGATCCACCATTCACAACAAGATTTCCGTTCTTACCTACAACTATTGCGCTACCGTTTGACATTTTGGCCGCTTCAATCTTACCACCGTTAGTTGAATCTGTGATAATAACGTTTGCGTTTACAAGGAGCTGCTTATCGTCTGCAAGAGTGATTGTCTTACCGTTAAGGTCAACGATTGCATCATCTGTAATAGTCCAATTCTCACTCTTAGTTTCATCCTTTTCAACCTTAGTTGTTGCACCCTCGATAGTCTCATAACCATCAGCCTTGTCGCTGTCTACGATTACAAAACGGTCTGTTGTCTTGTCCCAAACGACAATATGTCCGCTTGCGGAAAGTGTAAACTGGTCAAATGTAATGCCCTCATTAAGAACATCGTTCATAGCCTCAACTATGCTGGCGTTATTTCCGTCAACTGCTTCATTTGCTTCAAGAATCTTGTTCATCTGTGCAACAAGCGTCTCGTCGTTAGACTCCTTTGCACTTTCAATAAAGCTTGAATATCCTGCTACCGCAACGGTTGCGAGAATTGCAAGTATTGCGATAACTACAAGCAATTCAACAAGTGTAAAGCCTTTTTTGTTAGTTTTCATACTTAATTTTCTCCTCCATCTCCGTTATTGTCTGTAATATCACTATCTACTGTAGGAGGTGTAACACCTTTCATAACTACTGTAGATCCATATCGCAAATCAAGAGAAGTAACTGACAATTTGTCCGCAAATTCAGCAAGATCCTTTGAAAGAACGTATACGTCTTCTTCTTTTACATCTTCAGGCTTTTCGGAAGCAAAATAAACTTCACCTTTGCTATTCTTTACTGCGTAAATATCCTGCTTTACCTTTACACAGTCATTAACGATAAGTGCGGATTCAAGGCTGAGCTCGATCTGATGAGCCTCTGTTGTTTCGTTGGACTTCTCGGCTCTTTCAATGAAGCTCGTGTATCCAACTATTGAAACGGTTGCGAGAATTGCAAGTATTGCAATAACTACAAGCAATTCAACAAGGGTGAAACCCTTTTGATTTTTCTTCATAAGAATTCTCCTTTTTTGATTTTTGATTTTGTGTGCTCCGATTTTCATTCCTCAAAGCATTCTAATCGCGCTTTATACCGCAGTGCCGCGCCGCTGAAAACGGGACTGCGATATCAAACGCCGAAAAGGACTGCTCTTTCCGTTTGAAAATAAGGAGCTGTTTTGTTTTTTGCAGAGTAGCATCAATGCGTCGTTCATATCACCACCCCGCAACGAACGTACGCCTAATATATTATTAGGCGTCCAAAATAAGAACTATTTTAAGATGTTTTATGCAAATTGTTCAGTAGAATGTAAAAATTTATTCAAAAAACTATTGACTTTTTGCATAAAAAGGAATAGAATATATGAAGAACAGGACGCCTAATAATATATTAGGCGTCCTGTTTTTCGTTATTTGTCATAATTTCACGAATTTTGTTTCAGAGCATTCATTGCGATTTTGTAGCCGCGCGGCTGTCCACTAACCTCAAAATCCACCGTCCTATAAGGTTTGTATGCTGACCGTTGATTGTCCACTTAGCTCTCACTCCCGTAGTTCTATCACCGTAGGTGACTGAAAATTTTAAAAAAGCGCAAGACCGTCTGCGACGGTCTTGCGCTTTGCTTGCAGAAAATAATCAATTAAATAGGATTTACTCTCGCTTTTTCAAAAAAGCGAATACAAGGCAATATCGAATAACACCCTTGCAATCAGTATAAGTGTACATCGTCGTTTGGCCCGCTGCGTTTCCAATACAAATAGTGATATGAATCATATGTAGACAGCAGATGCTCTGCCGCCGCGGAAGGATCGGACAAAAGCTCGCTTGAAACAGCCTTACCGGACATTGAGGTAGCATTTGGAGATATGTACCAGCCGATTGTATTTTTAAATGTTACACTCTCCAAAGCGGTACAATCGCGGAATGCCCATTCACCGATCACATCTACAGCATCTCCGATCGTCACGCTCTTAAGTTCGGAGCAACCACGAAATGCCTGATTACCGATCAATGTCACATTGTCGCCGACCGTTACACTTTGGATATTTGAGTTTTCAAAGGCATTAGCTTTGATCTCCGTTACGGGAAGACCGTTATAGGTATCCGGTATTGTAACTGAAAGAGAGGTACCGCTGTACGAAACTATCGATACATATGTACCGTCATCGGACACTTCGTAATCTATACCCTCTGTGATTTGTGACTGTCCGCCGTCATTATTGTCGTTATTATCGCCATTGCTATCCGGATTGAAAATATCAACAAGATCACAAGATGAGAGACCGATCGCCGCCATACAAAAAAGCAAAAATGCCGCTATCAGAGTTATAAGCCGTTTTTTCACAAGAATCCCTTCCCTTTTTTGTTTTATTTGATTATATTTTACCATTTTTTTTGATTAAAGTCAATAGTTTTTATTAAATTATTTATGTGTGCATCCGCAGGCTGACCAATGAGGTATTCCTGCGTTTTTGTTTGTGCTAATCATTCGTATGAACAAAGAAAGAGCGAAGCATACGCTTCGCTCTTTCTTCATATTAATAAATATATTACATATCAAAGCTATCTATCTTTCTCGTTACATAATTAAGCATTCTACGCTGAATATATGTAGCATTTTCATCAAGAAACGCCGCTGCCTCGGGTGCACAGCTCTCACCTGTAAGTCTATACATATTAAGTGCCTTGGAAAGCTCCTCATCACCGTTTCTGACAAAGCATTCCTGTATATCGGCAAAATCATCGTCGGTAAGCTCGAAAAACATTCTCCACGCTTTTTTGCTATGGTGCTTTTGAAGATCCTCTATCATCTTATACGCAACAAGAACCTTAAATACTCCGTCCTTGCCAAAGCTTGCCTCGTTTGAAAAGACATTTCCCTGCCAAAGTGCAACCGGAGAACCCCACGTATCTATTATAAACTTATTCATCTGTCTGTCGACTATATCAAACGTAAGATCCTCTACGTCGATGCCACGCTTTTTACCGTTTGCGTTAAGAAAATAATTGAGTGCTCTCGGCTTTGTTCCGTTTTTGCTCGGGAATACCTTAAACGTATCCATATACGCAAGATATCCTACCATTGCCGCAAGCACCGCAAAAAGCACTGCAACCGCAATCAAAATAATCTTGGTAAGCAAATTCGCATTGTTTATCGCTATCACAAAGGAAGCAATGCAGAGTGCTATCGAAAGCACAGACGCTCCCCACAAAAGTATATTGATTATTTTATCCTTATTCATATCATCTCTCCATAAAACATTATTGAATATATTTTAACACAAGATTTTGTCTTTTTCAATAGAATTTTGAATTTTTATATCATTTCAAATCATATTTTTTATAGACGGTATTAAAATATATTTTTCTATCGCCGAGATACGCCTCGTAATCCGAAAGAGCAAACGTATCGAAGTCCGTATAATATACCTCGCAGTCTTTCTTCAAGCGTTCGTATATTTCAAAGCTCGCCTCGGGCTCTTTGCCGTCGGATCCGAAGATAAGCACGTCGCTATCCGATATTTGCACGTCAAATGCTCCGGATTCCTCGAAATATGTACCGAAATATCTCGGCTCGACTACGCTTATTCTGCCTTCGCCGTAACGGTAACTGAAAGCATATCCGGGACTCGTCCTGCCAGCAGTGTAAAATCTGTCGCTCACAGTAAGCTCTCCAGACAAAATTCCGATGTCATCTCCCGCCTCATACAGATAAACCTTTACATCACGCTCCTCGGACAGTACTCTGACGAGCGCTCTCATAACAAGCCCCTCTGTGCTGTTTTGAGGCATCGGCATATACACGCTATGCAAAGCATATGAATCCGCAACCGCCGCAAGGCTGACGACCTGCCACGAATGATAATGCGTGAGAATCACGCCGTCAATCTCCGTAAAGCAATTTTCCTTTGCCTTGGCGATTCCGTCATAAAGCGCACTCTTTCTGCCGTTTGAGGCGTCGCAGATATACACGCCCTCCGACGATGAGAGTACAAGCGTATCTCCGAGTAAGAACTCCGCACGCACCACATCTACTCTTCCGCATTCGAAAGCGATGATACTGATGCACATAATACAAACAAATGCAAGACTCGGCAATCCGATAAGCCGCTTTTTCGGAATTTTTATGGCAAGCAAGACTGCGGAAAATATAAAAAGCAACCACACAAGAATATCCGCACTGGGATATTCGAGTGAAAGCATGACTCCACGAATGTCCGATATCTTTGACGCTATATTTATCATCAGCGAACCGAGCACTCCCGCGACTCTGGAGAGCATGGCGCACAAAAACGGCACTCTGCAAAACAAAAGTGTAAAAATCGCCGCTATCATAAAAGCCTCGCAAACTGTTCCCATAAACAGATTAGTGAAGAATGTCGCAAGTGACACCTCACCGAATTTTTCGGTTATGATAGGCAATGTAGCTACAAAGACGCACCATGATGTAAGCAAAAGGCTACTCACTTCTCGGATAAAATCAAAGGCAAGACTCAAAAATGCATTTTTAAACTCGATTTTTCCGAATATTACGATTTTCTTTCTTATCTCAGAGGCGCAGATGATTCCGAGTGTAGAAAGAAACGACAGCATAAGTCCCGTATCAAGCACTGACGACGGTGATACAAGCACTATTACCGAAACTCCGAGGAAAAGCGAGGTCAGCGCATCGCTTCTCCGCCTCAAATTGAATGAAAGATATGTTACAAAAAGCATCAGCATCGCACGGCATGCGGATAGTAAAAATCCCGTCAGCGCCACATAAAACAAGCAAAGCACCGTACACATCGCAATCCTATACTTTTTTGGAACATAGAGCCTTTTGAGCACTGCCTCAAGAAGTCCGACCAATATTGACACGTGCATACCGCTCAGAGCAAGCATATGATAAACTCCCGAGCGCTTGAAATCACGCAGAACCGAGGTGCGAAGCATTTCTCTGTTTCCGAGCAGCAATGCGTTTGCAAGAGCACCATTCTCGCTTCCTAAATTAACCCTTAAAATCGCAGAAAGCCTTGCACCGAGAGACGAAAGCCAAAGACGCACTCTGAACTCTGTCTCGGGATACAGTATCTCTTCATTCTCCGACACTGTACAAATAAGCGGATATTCGGCAGGCTCCGACGATCTTAGATATTCAATCTCATCATAATCCACAAGCCTTGCAATTGTCGCATTGCATTCGAAAAAGTCTCCACGCTCAAGATCCGACGCAAAATCGGTCACCAAAGGTGCGTCAATGCTGACCCGCTCTCCGTCTATCGACTCTATATGGACTATGTGCTCACCGAGATAATTTTCTCTCTGCTCAACAGATACAACATACCCGTATATGCGCCTCTCTCCGACATATTTTTCTGCCTTTACGGCGTTACCGTACAAGAGTGCGCCTGTATTCAGCACTCCGACGCACGCCGCAACAAGTGAAAGGCACAGCATTATATTCAAATTTTTATTTTTTCGGCTAAGCTTTTTAAGAATCAAGGCGAATATCCCCAAAACAAGAGCAAAAACGACAAGAATTTTCACGCCCGAATATTTAAATGAAATTCTCGAAAAAGCTAAGAAAATCAAGGCTAAACAGACAAAATATCTTTTCCCGAGCAGATCCACGACAGTCCTCCGCAAATAAATTTTGAAAATATTGTTGACAAATCATCAAAAACTGTGTATAATACTTTAGACACGGTTTTGGTGAATACATACATATTTGATTATCTATGCCAGAACTAATTACATTTTGTTTTATACACGATTTTAAGGAGATTGCTATGTTTGAAAAAGTAAAACAGATTCTTGTTGACGAGCTTCAGATAGAGGAGGATCTCATCACTCCCGATGCAGAGCTTTCAAATGACCTCGGTATCAATTCCATCGAGCTTGCAGACCTCGTTATGATCTGCGAGGATAAATTCGACGTTGAAATCAGCGATGAGAACATCGGTCAGTTCGTCACTATCCGCGATGTAGTTAACTACCTCGAAACACTCTGATTACTTAAACAGAATAAAACGGCTCGCTACGGTATTTCGTAAAAGCGAGCCGTTTTATTTTTGTTATCTGCGTTTTTTAAAGAAATCCGACAGCAGCGCTCTGCTCTCGTTCTCGCAAACGCCGTATTCGGCACTCACTTTATGAAGCAAAGGATACGAATTCATATTCAAAACACTTCCGAAAGCACCCGAATTGGCGTCCTTCAGTGCAAAATAGACCTTGCCGAGTCTTGCGTTGAGTATCGCACCGGCACACATAGGACACGGCTCGAGCGTAACGTACATCTCACAATCCGAAAGGCGCCATCTGCCGAGCATTTCACTTGCACGCCTTATAGCAAGAAGCTCCGCATGTGCGGTAGCGTCCGAGGAGATCTCCCTCTCATTGTGCGCACGCACGATTATCTCACCGTCTTTTACTATGACCGCGCCGACGGGAATATCTCCCGCATCTCCCGCAGTTTTCGCCTCGTCGAGTGCGGCTCTCATAAAATCAATATTTTCCATCTTTCACACCGTAAAGCTTAAAACTATGTAGATTATCATAGTCAAAAGAGAATACAAAATAAATATTATCATCGCTCCCGTGAAAAATCCGGAGAGCTTTTCCGATGTGGAAAGAGGTATTACCTCGTTTCCGTTTTCGTCGGGCTTCATTTCAAGCCTTGAAAGAAATCCGCCGTTCTTTTTCAAAAGAAACGCAAGACAGATCACTGATATCACCGCAAGCAAGAGCACAAATGTTTCACAGGCGGTCGAAAAAACGTCCGCCGCACTCTCAGAGACCTGCGCATCGATTATATCGGAAAATGCCGAAATTCCGTTGTTGATAAAATGCAACGCTATCGGAAAAGCAATATTTTCCGTCTTTACATATATCCAAGCAAGAAGCAAACCTGCAACGAACGTATATATCGCCTGCTCCGCGTTTGCGTGCATAAGCGAGAAAAGCACGGCGCTTATCAGAATAGCGCTTTTGTCACCGTAAGTTCTGAGAGACTTGCAGACCGTGCCTCTGAAAAGCAGTTCCTCAACAGCCGCCGGAACAACGGCAACATAAACAAAATAAATAATTATCTGATACGGCTCCTCAAGCGTAGTGCTCCACATATATTCGGATGAAAAATCCGAATAATCGCTAAACAGATTTACGGCATAGTAATTCACGTAAGCCGCAAGCTCTATTATTCCGAGCGATGCAGACATTGCGAGCAATGTCTGCATCGGAGTGAACTTGCTCTGATTTTTCACCGGCGTATATATTTCCGGCTCCGCCGACGCACTCATTTTATTAAACACCCAAACGGGAATACAAAATCCGAGAATATATACAATGCATTCGTTAAGTCTGCATATCATATCAGCCCACCATACACCGCCGAGAACAATATCCATTACGGCTTCTATCACGTTTACTACGGAAGAAAGCACTGTGATAAGCGCCTGATTGAGTATCATAGCAATGGCTATTCTGTTTATAAGTGATATATATATGCTCCTGCTCTGCTTATTCATAGCTACTCCGACACCTCATAAGATACTATATTATCCTTGACAAAATCTATTCTTCCGTCCTTTATGTAGAAGCGAGGAACCCTCTCTCCTATCGCACACACTATCTCATATCCGATAGTACCGTTTCTTTCGGCAAGCTCACAGGCGCTTATACCGTCCGAGCCGTCCGAGCCTATAACGGTAACCTCATCTCCCTCGCAAACGCCGTCAACATCGGTCACATCAAGCATAAGCTGATCCATACATATTCTTCCGACTATCTTAACTCTGCGCCCTCTCACGAGCATCTCCGTGCCGCAAGCGGCATTAGACCTCCAAAATCCGTCGGCATATCCCACGGGAACCGTGGCTATTCTTTTACGCTCACTTGCCACATAGGCACATCCATACCCAACCGTATCTCCCGCCTCAACCGTTTTTATCATAGAAATAACGGATTTCAGGCTCATAACCGGCTCAAGTGCGTCGCATCCCGAAACAAGCACCGAAGGAGCGATACCGTAAAGCACAACTCCCACACGAACCATATCCATATGATATTCGGGATAATCAAAGGTCGTTGCGCTGTTTGCGCAATGCTTTATATCAAAGCTTATCCCTCGTTTTTCAAGTGCCGAAACGGCATCGGAAAACCTTTTATACTGAAGCCTTGTAAACTCCCTGCCGCGTTCACCGTCATCGGCAACGGAGAAATGAGTAAAAATACCCTCGGGTATGATGCCGCTCATATTGCAAGCCTCGGCTATCCTGTCAGCCGATTTTTCAACGCCGTGCACACAGTCAAATCCTATACGTCCCATTCCCGAATCTATCTTTATATGCACCTTAACCTTAACGCCCTCCATAGCTGCATTGTCGGAAAGCTCACCTGCATAATTATAAGAAAAAACGGTTTGAGATATATTGTTCTCCGCAAGTATCTGCGCACAGGACGGTGGGGTATATCCCAAAATCAGTATCGGAGCGATTATGCCGTTATTACGAAGCTGCATAGCCTCCTCAATATTGGAAACCGCAAAAAAATCTGCTCCTAGACTCTCGTAAAGCTTCGAAAGATAGACCGCGCCGTGACCGTAAGCATTTGCTTTGACCACGCAACATATCTTAGTATTTTTATTAAGCTTGCTTTTTATTATATTAAAATTTCTTTCGGCGGCTCTCATATCTATCTCCGCCCAAAATCTCTTTCTTTTTAAAATATTTCTTTCCATTAGCCTGTCGTTACCGCCATTCGTTCTGTATCTCATTTAATTTTATCACACCCCGAGAAAAAAATCAACATTTAATATTAATAATATGCTCCCTATTTTCGATTGAGCAGAAAGAAAATACGTCGCGGTATTGACTTTTGTCGTAAAATGTATTAGAATATAGGAGCTTAACGGCAAATATCACATTAAAAGAGGTACTCAATATGAATTACACTCACTATTTCGACGATCTCCCCAAGTGGGCAAGAATCGTTATACTTCTTCTTGTCGGCGGAATTGTTTCTCCCGTTTACAGAATACTCAGATATCTTGAAACAAAGAACGTAGTTACACTCATCGTAGGTATCGTTTGCCTGGTAAGCGGAGTCGGAAACCTTGTGCTTCAAATTCTCGATTTGATTACCGAAATAACGAAGGATAAGATATACATCCTTGCAGACTGATATTGCGAAATGAGAGCTTGGCGTCCTCGCCAAGCTCTCATTTCGGTTATTACCCTCTATCCTCGTTTTTTTCTTGACCGCCGACCTCGTCGCCCATATGCTTGCCGTCAAGATATCCCTCTGTCAGAATATAAGCGGTCAGAACGCCGAGTGCGCTCACCGTGGCAATAAGCTTCTCCGCCGTCAGCTCACTCACCCCGAGAAGAACGCAAAGTGCCGTAATAAAGGCACCGAGCGCAGCCCAGAATTTCCTGCTCGACAGCTTTCTTTGCCAATCAATCTTCATTTTCTTACACCTCCCTCCAAATTTGAAATTCTTTTTTCGTGCTCTGCGAGCTCGGTATAGAAATGCTCGTTTTTCGAAGACTGACGCTCCATAAACTCTTTGAGCTGAAGCACGGCGCATTCAAGCTTGGAGAGCGTTGAATTGACCTTAACGACAACGCTCATCACCGCAATGAACGCGGATATTATCCCGAACATTCCGACTGTAATTTCCCAAGTCATATTTTATAAACCTCCTCTCCGCATGTCTCTTATCCCCGATATTATTGTAGCATAAAAGTTTTCCCACGGGCGACAGATTTATGTCAAAACGAGTTTTTTAAATGCCGATACGATTATTTTTTGCTTTTTTATTGACTTTTTTCAATCCTTGTGATATACTTGCATATGTAAACACATTGATGGGAAGGATTAAGCGATTATCGCCCAAGAGAGCAGACGGTGGGTGCGAGTCTGCGGTATGAAATCGCCCAAGGTAGTCCCGGAGTGGCTTTTGCGAAACGGTCCGAACATGGAAAAGTAGCAAAAGACGGCGTCTCCGTTACGGATAAGAGAGCGTGTGGGGCAGATCCCGCACGAAATCAGGTGGTACCGCGTTCCACGTCCTGATACGGACGCGGGCTTTTTTATTTTAATTTGATTATAATAATCCATAAATAAACACAGAAGAGAGGTATATAATGAACAATTATAACGAACTTCCCAAGACGTATTCTCCCTCTGATTTTGAGGACAGAATTTACGCCGAATGGTGTGAGAAGGGCTATTTCACACCCGACAAAAACAATAAAAATCCCGCTTTTTCAATAGTTATTCCCCCGCCCAACGTCACAGGCCAGCTCCATATGGGACATGCTCTTGACGAAACACTTCAGGACGTTCTTGTAAGATACAAGAGAATGCAGGGCTTCAATACCCTTTGGATTCCCGGAACGGACCATGCGGGCATCGCAACTCAGATCAAGGTTGAGGAAAGACTTCGTGTTGACGAAGGACTTTCACGCTACGATCTCGGACGCGAAAAATTCCTTGAGCGTGTTTGGGGCTGGAAGGACACATATGAAGCAAGAATAACAAGTCAGCTTAAAAAGCTCGGCGCATCGTGCGACTGGTCACGTCAGAGATTTACAATGGACGAGGGTTGTTCAAAGGCTGTTCGTGAGGTATTCGTAAACCTTTATAACAAGGGGCTTATTTACCGCGGATACAGAATAATCAACTGGTGTCCCCGTTGCCTTACCGCACTTTCGGACGCCGAGGTAGAATACAAGGATATGCCCGGTCATTTTTGGCATATCAAGTATCCCATCAAGGGTGAGGACGGCTACGTTGAGGTTGCCACAACACGTCCCGAAACAATGTTCGGTGATACGGCGGTTGCTGTCAACCCCGAGGATGAGGCTACAAAGCATCTCATAGGCAAAACTCTTATTCTTCCCATAGTTAACCGTGAAATTCCCGTTATCGCGGACGATTACGTTGAAATAGGATTCGGAACGGGATGCGTAAAGATCACACCCGCACACGACCCCAACGACTTCCTTGTAGGTCAGCGTCACGACCTTGAACAGATCAAGGTTATGAACGACGATGCCACAATGAACGCATATGCAGGCAAATACGAGGGTATGGATCGCTATGAGTGCAGAAAAGCGCTCGTTGCTGATCTTGAGGAGCAGGGCTTCCTTGTAAAGACTGTTCCCCACGAGCATAATGTAGGCGTTTGCTACCGTTGCGGAACTACGGTAGAGCCTCTTACGAGCGATCAGTGGTTCGTTAAGATGAAGCCCCTTGCAGCTCCCGCTATTGAGGCGGTAGAAACAGGCGACGTAAGCTTCGTTCCCGAGCGATTCTCCAAGAACTATTTCAACTGGATGAACAATATTCTCGACTGGTGTATCTCACGTCAGCTTTGGTGGGGACATAGAATCCCCGCATTCTATTGCGACTCCTGCGGTAAAATGACGGTTTCAAAGGAGGACATCACCGTATGTCCCGATTGCGGTGCTCCCGTTCGTCAGGACGAGGACGTTCTTGACACTTGGTTCTCATCCGCTCTTTGGCCCTTCTCCACTCTCGGTTGGCCCGAGCACACGGAGGATCTTGAGAAGTATTATCCCACAAGCGTACTTGTAACAGGATACGATATTATCACATTCTGGGTATCCCGTATGATATTCTCCGGTCTTGAGCATATGGGCAAAAAGCCCTTCTCTACCGTATTTATTCACGGTCTTGTAAGAGACGCTCAGGGCAGAAAAATGTCCAAATCTCTCGGAAACGGTATAGATCCCCTTGAAATAATAGATAAATACGGCGCGGACGCACTCCGCTTTGCTCTTGCAACGGGTAACTCGCCCGGAAACGATATGAGATTCTCCGATGAGAAGATCGAATCCGCAAGAAACTTCGCCAATAAGCTCTGGAACGCTTCTCGCTTCGTAAGAATGAATCTTACAATAGATGAAATCAAGCTTCCGAGCGCAGACAAACTCGCACTTGAGGATAAATGGATACTCACACGCTTCAACGAGCTTACAAAAACAGTTATCTCCAACCTCGATAATTTCGAGCTTGGAATCGCACTCTCCGAAATATACGGATTTACATGGGATATCTTCTGCGACTGGTATATAGAGCTTGCAAAGGCAAGACTTAACGAAAAGGACACAGAGGCTAATCTCATTTGTCAGAACGTTATCGCATATGTTCTCACCGGAACACTTAAGCTTCTCCATCCGTTTATGCCTTTCATAACAGAGGAGATCTATCAGGCTCTTCCTCACTCCGATGAAAGCATTATGATATCGAAATATCCCGAATACGACGAATCTCTTGATTTTGCATCCGATGCGGAAAAGATGACAAAGATAATAGACGCCATCACCGCTATACGTGCAAGAAGAAGCGAAATGAATGTCGCTCCCTCAAGACGCGCAAAGGTATATATCGAAACAAAATACACCGATATATTCGGCTCGTCAAGCGAAGCGTTCTTTGTTCGTCTCGCATCGGCGTCGGAGCTTGTTGCTTCCGAGCATCTTGACGGAAACGAGATAAGCGCGGATAATGCCGTACAGATCATCACAGACTCCGCAACGATCTATCTTCCCCTCTCCGATATCATAGATTTCGAAAAGGAAAAGGCTCGTCTTGAAAGTGAAAAGGCTCGTCTTGAAAGCGAAATCGAAAGAATAGAGAAAAAGCTTTCAAACGAAGGCTTTGTTGCCAAGGCTCCCGCCGCGGTAGTTGAGGGTGAGCGTACCAAGATGGCAAAATACTGCGAAAATCTCGATGGAGTCCTCGCGGCGCTCTCCAAGCTTTCCTAAACCTATCTATGATAGAATATATCGAGGAATTTATTTCCTATTCGCATCTTCACGTTGGAGAAAGCAGAAAGAGTGTTGTTTATCTTAATTATATGCTGGAACTGACGCAAACCGAATACGACATAATATGCCTGCTCGTACAACGAGCAGGCACTCCAATTTCCGCAGAGAAAATTGCGCGAGCGCTCAATATTTCGTCCGGCTCTCACGGTGTGGCATGCCACATCAGTCTTATCAATAAAAAAGCTTTTGCGATAGGAGAGAGGAAGCTTATATTGAATTCGTCAAAAATCGGATATTTTTTGAACAAACAAATGTAAAAAATCTTGACAATTTTTATCCCTTATGCTATAATGGCGTTGTAAATTGGGTGTTTTAGTTAATTTTATATATTTCAGTTATATGCAGAAAGGAAGATACGATGGAAATTGCGATTATAGCTCACGATATGAAAAAAGAACTTATGACACAATTCTGCATTGCATATTGCGGAATACTCAGCAAGCACAACCTTTGCGCTACGAGCATTACGGCAAAATACATTTCAGAAGCAACAGGTCTTAAGATAGAAAGACTGCTCACCGGAGAACACGGCGGAGAGCAGCAGATAACCTCACGTATCGCTTATGACGAGATCGACCTTCTTCTCAACTTCAGAGATACACGCTCATCGTCCCCCTATAACGAGGAGGAAGAGGAAATGATGAGAATGTGCGACCGCAACAATATTCCCGTTGCAACAAATATAGCGACAGCCGAGATCCTCGTCGGTGCACTTGACAGAGGAGAGCTTAACTGGAGAGAGGTATACAACCCCCGCTCCGAGTACAACAGAAAGAAAAAGGGTCTTGTCTGATTTTTTCGAAAAATCTATTGACAATTTTATTTCTTTGTGCTACAATTCGAATATGCAAGGGACACGCTCTGCACTTAAGCCCTTTAAGAGAGAGGATAGCTTTGGTGAAATATCCTTATCGGCACCTGCAAGAGTACCACCCGTGTGTTACCGTAAATATTGTCTGAAAAGCGAAAATTTCGGGTGGAACCGTGCGCATTTGATTTAGTTTTACGCACCCCGAGCAGCATAAGCTGCTTGGGGTGTTATTTTTTATTTTGATACCAATTCTATTATTAATACAGGAGATACGATTATGAAAATCAAGCTTCAGGATTTCGATCTCGAATTTGACGCACCTGTAACGGTCTACGATGCGGCACGTTCGGCTGAAAGAATCGATCGCAGCGTTATCGCTGCAAGGGTTGACGGCAAGGTTGTTGCCCTCTCACACCTTATTTCAAACGACGCGGAAGTCGAGCTTCTCACATTTGCAGACGCCGACGGAAAGCACGTTTTCAATCACACCGCAAGCCATATTCTCGCACAGGCTGTTAAGCGCCTGTACCCCGAGGTTAAGCTCACAATAGGTCCCGCTATTGAAAACGGCTTCTATTACGACTTTGACGCTCCTACCCCATTCACCACGGATATGCTTGCAAAGCTTGAAGCCGAGATAAAAAAGATAGTCAAAGAAAACCTCCTCATCACAAGAAGCGAGCTTCCGAGAGAAGAAGCAATCGCTCTTATGCAGGAAAAGGACGAGCCCTATAAGGTACAACTCATCGAGGAGCTTCCCGATGACGCCACAATCAGCTTCTATACACAGGGTGAATTTACCGACCTCTGCGCAGGTCCCCATCTCTTCTCAACAGGTGCCGTAAAGGCAATAAAGCTCACACAGTGCACCGGTGCTTATTGGAAGGGCGACCAAAAGAATAAAATGCTTCAGAGAGTTTACGGTGTAGCATTCCCCTCCAAGGATGAGCTTAACGCTTATCTCACAATGATTGAGGAAGCAAGAAAGCGTGACCATAACAAGATCGGTCGCGAGCTTGAATATTTCACGACAGTCGACTGCATCGGTCAGGGACTTCCCATCATTCTTCCGAAGGGCTCACGTACGATACAGGCACTTCAGAGATGGATAGAGGACGAGGAGCAGCGTCGCGGATATCAGCTTACAAAAACCCCTCTTATGGCAAAGAGCGATCTTTATAAGATTTCCGGTCACTGGGATCACTACCTTGACGGTATGTTTGTTCTCGGAGATCCTCACGACGAAACAAAGGAATGCTTTGCACTCCGTCCCATGACATGCCCGTTCCAATATCAGGTATTTCTTAATAAAAAGCGTTCGTACAGAGACCTCCCCATGAGACTCGGCGAAACATCTACACTCTTCAGAAATGAAGACAGCGGCGAAATGCACGGTCTTATCAGAGTCCGTCAGTTCACCATAAGCGAGGGACATCTTATCATCCGTCCCGAGCAGCTCGAAGAGGAATTCAAGGGTTGCCTTGACCTCGCGCTCTACTGCCTCGACACACTCGGACTCCGTGAGGACTGCTCGTTCCGTTTCTCACAGTGGGATCCCGCAAGAACGGATAAATATGAGGGTACTCCCGAGCAGTGGGAGCTTGCACAGAACATTATGGGCAAGCTTCTTGACGAAAATCTCGGTGCGGGTAATTACAGCATAGGTAAGGATGAAGCCGCATTCTACGGTCCGAAGCTCGACATTCAGATAAAGAATGTATTCGGCAAGGAGGATACGCTCATCACAATTCAGATAGATATGCTTCTCGCAAAGAAGTTCGGCATGGAATACGTTGACTCCGACAATACTCTCAAAACTCCCTACATCATTCACAGAACAAGTATGGGATGCTATGAGAGAACACTCGCTCTTCTCCTTGAAAAATATGCAGGCGCACTTCCCACATGGATGGCACCAGTACAGGTAAAGATGCTTCCAATCGGAGACGCTCAGGTTGAATATTGCGACGAAATATCCCGTCGCCTTATCGCTCTCGGAATCAGAAACGAGGTTGACAGAAGAAACGAAACCATCGGATACAAGATCAGAAACGCTCAGCAGGAAAAGGTTCCCTATATGCTCGTTGTGGGTGCAAAGGAGCTTGAGTCCGGCACGGTTGCGGTACGTTCACGCAAGGACGGCGATATCGGTTCTATGACGATTGACGAATTTATTCTTAAGATTTCCAAGGAAATTGCCGATAAGGTAAGATAAATAAATAAGTAAAAAGGCTCGGCGATATCGCCGAGCCTTTTTATTATTAATATTTTTGATACGCTTCCACCATTTCAAGCTCCCATTCTTTTTTGAATGGCTGAGTCGGAAAAATAGTGTTTCCGCCCTTATATACCCAAGCACCGCAAACCGAACACATAGCGTAATTACCGTCTATCGTCGATGATTTTATAATGTGAGTCGATTCCGTTCCTGTCGTTTTCCCGCAGGTGGTACAGGTCAGAATGTGACATTTATCGCCTGTGGTCTTATATTCGTATTCGTGCTCAAATGAAATAACATCCTTTTCATATTTGCAACCGCAGGAATATGTATGACAATCATCGTTATATGTGTAAGTGCACTTGTGCTCCGGATGACACAGAAAATAGCAGGAGCAGTATGTTTTTTCGGTTGCTTTATCTATATAGTTATTGGAATGACTGTGTGAACCCTTTAAGTTAATAGATACAGCACCATAGTAGAAAGTATAATTCAAACTGGATAATGCGATATGAGTTTGATCAATCTTCCATCCTACATGGCAATAAAGTTCATCGCCGTCCTCGTCATAATCGTATATAATAAATGTGTGTCCGTCATCTCCGATTGGTTTTGCGCATACGATTACAGGAATTCCTTGCTTTACCTTTTCTATCGCATATGAACGTACATCTGAAAATCTGGTTATTTGTTCACATTCTATGGTGCAATCGGATAATCCGCGATCCTCGAATAAATAATATTCCAAAAGCTCTTTTATGGCATATGGACCTAATGAATTCGGAACCGAATCTGAGGCAATATCGTGATCCTTGGCAAGTTGCAACAGATAAAAGTGAAAATAGTTGTCGGCTTCGGATTCTACCAACTTCCAATATTCCGATTTATCATCCTCATCTCCCGAAAACACCCCTGCATCTGTTTTTATTCCCGGAGAATATGCTATGTTACTTAATTTATCTATGTTGGATTGATTGTGCATCTCATACTTTTCATCGATTATATTATCATTCCAATAAGTATCATAATATGAAAGAAGCATACTTGCCGCAACATATGAGCAAGTACCTATTACATTGTCTGCTTTATTGTAATTTAAATGATAAAAATAATGAACTGCAAAATTATCCAAATATGTTTGTTCAACTTGAACTCCGTTGTTATTGTCCGAGCACAAATCAGTATTAACGTCCAAATTCACAACATCTGTCTCATTGTCGGCAAATACTACAATCGAGGAAGAACATATTAATAAAAAGGCAATTAAAATACATAATAAACTTTGCTTCACAACAATCCTCCTTATTCATAAAAACGTATCATCTTACTTTTAAGAATATTGAATATATTATCTAACTGCTGAGGTGTAATTTCTTGTACGGATAAAATATCAATAAGATATATATAATTTTCATCGATTTTTAAATGTATGCAACTCTTATAATTATAGCCCTGATCTAACTCATCTTCATATAAATTGGTATGGTTAATATAGTAGTCAAATTGAATTTCTGTTTCGTCATTCCACACACAATCAGAATAATGCATATCAAGATCAACCATATAAAAGTGATAAGCTTGCTCGGTTAAATCTCCCGAACTATCGGCATCCTTTAAATCAAAATGTATCATAAAACGCAAGGACAAAGTGTAAATAATTTCTTCCAAAAACGGTCTGTCTCTACAACGTCTACTATATTCAGCCAAATACCGCACATTGGTAATCAGTTCTTCATTATCAAGATTAAAAAGAATTTTAGGCAATCCTGTAGTACATCCGTTATTTTTAAATTCTTCGATAAATGAAACACATTCGTCGTACGATGAATATGCTCGAATACCCATACATCTGTATGTACCACACGATGTTAAAGTAACAGCAAGTAAAACCAGTAAGATCAATGCCTTTTTCATATCTTTACCTCCATTCCGAGAGCACCTCTCAATTACATATTATCATATAATACATTTTATTGCAATTAAAAATTTGATTTGCGTTCATATTTTGTACATTTAAACAAAATATTTTCCATGTATTCGTACAATTTAGATAGCAAAAAGGAACGGAGATATATCTCCGTTCCCTATATTTTTTATTCCTCTGCGGAAGCATTTTCTTCCTTGATCTTCTGAGCTATGTTCATAGGAACCTGCTCATATCCCGTCTCGTGGAATTCAAACTTACCTCTTCCCTGCGTCATAGCACGGAGAGCGATTGTATAGTCAAGAATTTCAGCCTTCGGGATAGTAGCGTTAATGGTCGTATATCCGCGCTTAGCCGCATGATCCATACCCATAACGCTGCCGCGACGCTTATTAAGATTACTCATAATATCGCCGACATACGCCTCGGGAACGGTTACCGCAAGATCACCCACAGGCTCAAGCAGCACGGGGTTAGCAATCTTCATACATTCCTTATATGCAAGAGCCGCTGCCATCTTGAACGACATTTCGTTTGAGTCGACATCGTGATACGAGCCGTCAAAGAGGTTAGCCGCAAGCTTGATAACAGGATATCCGTATACGCCCTTCTTCATAGAATCCTCAAGTCCCTTTTGAACTGCGGGATGGAAGTTCTTCGGAACGGATCCGCCTACCGTAGACTCCGTAAACGTAAGTCCCTCTTCCTCACCGGGGAAGAATTCGATCTTAACGTCACCGTACTGGCCGTGTCCGCCGGACTGCTTCTTATGCTTACCCTGAACCTGAACTCTCTTTGTTATCATCTCGCGGTAAGCAATCTTGGGAGTTTCCATCTTTACGGATACGCCGAATCTCGATTTAAGTTTAGCCTCGATAATGGAGAGATGCATATCGCCCATTCCGTAAAGCACAAGCTGATGAGTCTCGGGGTTGTTTTCAAATCTTATCGTCTTATCCTCCTCGCAGAGCTTTGTAATTCCGAGAGATATCTTATCCTCGTCGCCCTTTGAAAGAGGAGAAATCGCCTGAGCCATAAAGGGCTCGGGATATTCGGTTCTTGCGTAGTGGATATCCGTGTTCCATGCGAGAGTATCGCCCGTATTGGTATTGGCAAGCTTTGCCGTCATACCGATATCGCCGCACTGAAGAGTCTCAACCTCGGTCTGAACCTTACCCTTGGTAATATAAATATGAACCATTTTTTCGTTTGTATCTGTTGTGGTATTCTTGAGAAGCATATCCTTTCTGAGAATACCGTTCATAACCTTGAAGAAGCTCATTTTACCTACGAACGGGTCGGATACCGTCTTGAAGATAAATAGTGCCGTTTCGCCCTCAGGCTCGATCTCCTTTTCATCTCCGCTTTCGAGCATTTCGCTTCCCTTAGCGGTATGTCTGGGGAAGGACTCGTCGATAACGTCAAGAAGCGACCAAACGCCCCAAAGCTTTGTTGCCGCGCCGCAAAGAACGGGAACGATATCACCGTGAATTACACCCTCGTGAACCGCATTGAGCGCTTCCATAGGAGTAATCTCCTCTTCCTCAAAAAACTTTTCCATAAGAGTCTCATCGGTAGAAGCAACCGCCTCCATAAGCATATAGCGGTACTTTTTCATAGCTTCAACGCTCTCCTCGGGAACCGTCTGAACGGAGTGCTGACCCTTATCGTCAAAGACATGAGCCTCCTGCTTGATAAGGTCGATAGCACCGACAACTCTGCCGTCCTTTACCATGGGAATGGTAAGAGGACAAATGTTTTTACCGAATTTTTCGTGAAGCGAGTCGAGAACCTTACCGAATCTTGCTTCATTATCGTCAAATTTATTAATAAAGAATGCGGTGGGAAGACCTGCGTCCTGCGCATTATCCCAAGCAAGCTCTGTGCCTACCTCGATTCCCGCCTTACCGTCAACAAGAATAAGAGCGGCGTCTGCAACTCTGAGTGCCTGCTTTACCTCACCTACAAAATCAAGAAATCCGGGAGTATCGAGAATATTGATCTTCGTATTTTTCCACATAAACGGAGCTATCGTCGATGAAAGCGAAAAGCCGCGCTTTATCTCCTCGGGATCATAATCGCAAACGGTTGTACCGTCTGTTATGTTGCCGAATCTGTCGGATGCTCCTGCCAAATGAAGCATAGCCTCTGCAAGAGAGGTCTTACCGCTTCCGCTGTGACCGAGTAAGGCAACGTTTCTGATTCTTTTTGTTTCGATGTTTTGCATAGGATTTTACCTTGTCCGCACGCTGCGGACCCTTTCATAGATGTATAAAATGCTAAATTATTAACCAAAATCTATATTTTGGACAACTATTTTCCATCTTGTTTTTTATTATACACATTTTTTATTTGTTTTTCAATAGGTTTTTTGATATTTATTAACATCGAATGTAGAATTTTACTTCTTATTTTTGTATATTTTGAACAATTATTTATTGTTCTCATATCATTCGAAAGAAAAAAGTATCATATATTTTCGTATTGCTATGGACTTTTGATTTTTTTTGTGCTATAATTATATGATATTATTTGTATGTAATAAAAATCGGAGATAATATGGAAATCATCACACTCTCGCCGTATGATTTTGCCTCGAACTGCTACATCATTCAAAGCGGAACCTCCGCCGCGGTAATAGACCCGTCGGCAAATGCGAAACGAATACTCGGTGTACTTTCGGAGCGCGATCTTACGCTTTCGGCAATACTTCTGACACACGGTCATTTCGACCATATGCTTCACGCGGACGAGCTAAGGCAGGCAACGGGAGCACCGCTTTACGTGCACGAGCTTGATGCGGAGCTGACGGAGGACGGAGCGAAAAATGCTTATTCCGCTTTTTTCGGCGGTGATTTTCAGATCAAGAGTGCCGACGCTCTCTTGCATGACGGCGATATAATCTCGCTATCCGATGAAAATATAAAAGTAATACACACGCCGGGGCACACTCGCGGCTCGGTGTGCTTTGATACCAAGGACGCACTGCTCACCGGAGACACGCTTTTTGCAAACGGATTCGGCAGATGCGACCTCTACGGCGGTGACAGACATGCGCTTTCGCAATCGCTTATCAAATTGCACGATACCTACCGCTCCGACCGAAAAATATACTGCGGTCACGGAGAGCCGTCAACTCTTTTTGAAGCTCTTGACAGATTAAATTTTTATTTTTGACATAAACTACTTTCACCGAAAGGATCATACGGATATGGATTACAAACTTCTTGCAGATCTTCTTTTTCCCAACGTTACAAAAACGCCCGAGGACATCGAGGCTATGTATCCCCCGAGAAACCTTCCCGAGGGAGCCAAGGTAACGAGATTTGCTCCAAGCCCCACGGGCTTCGTACACTTCGGAGGACTCTTCCCCACTCTTGTCGGAGAGCGTCTTGCACACCAGAGCGGCGGCGTTTTCTACCTCAGAATTGAGGATACCGACGCAAAGCGCGAGGTTCCCGGTGCTGCGGAAAGCCTTATAAAAACATTTAATTATTACGGAATTAATTTCGACGAGGGTGCTATCCTCGACGAAAACGGCAATCTCACAGACTGCGGAAATTACGGCCCCTACAAGCAAAGCAATCGTGTTGATATCTATCACGTATTCGCAAAAAAGCTTGTCGAAGAGGGCAAGGCATACCCTGTTTTCACAACCCGAGAGGAGCTTGACGCACTCAACGCGGTTGACAAAAAAGCGGAGGTAAAGGCCAAGGACTGGCATGAGGACAACGGCGAGCAGCATGAGGAAATGCTCCGCAACCGACAGTTTACCATTGAAGACGTAAAGAGAAATCTTGCCGAGGGCAATCCCTTTGTGCTTCGTATGCTTGCGGACGGAGATCCCGACAAAAAGATAAAATTCACAGACCTCATTAAGGGTGAACGTGAAATTCCCGAGAACGACCGTGATGAGGTTCTTCTCAAGAGTGACGGCGTTCCATCGTATCACTTTGCGCACGCAATAGACGACCATCTTATGGGAACAACCCACGTAATCAGAGGCGACGAATGGTACGCAAGCCTTTCCCGCCACATTATGCTTTTCAGATATCTCGGATTTAAGCTTCCGAAATACGCTCACATAAGCCCCATTATGCAGCTTGGTGAGGGCGGAAGCAAGAAAAAGTTCTCTAAGCGTGACTTAGGCTCAAATATGGAATATTACAGAGAGCTCGGCTACGACAAGGACTGCGTTGTAGAGTACGTTATGACGTTGCTTAATTCCAACTACGAGGATTGGCACGCACAAAATCCCGACAAGAAATATACCGATTTTCCGTTCAGCCTCAAGAAAATGAGCAGCTCCGGATGTCTTTATGATATAAACAAGCTCAACGATGTATCCAAGAATGTCATCTCCAAAATGGACACCGACACCGTTTACGCGCGTCTTCTTGATTGGGCAGGTGAATTTGACACCGAGCTTGCACAGCTTCTCCATGACAACGAGGAAATGTCGAAGAAAATCATTTCTATCGGCAGAGGCGGAAAGAAACCCCGTAAGGATCTCGCACGCTGGAGCGACGCAAGAGATTATATGGGATTCTTCTTCTCTCCCATATTTGAGATTAAGGAAAAATATCCCGAGCAGTTTGACCGCAGCGATATCAGACAGTCCCTTGAACTTTTCAAGAGCACATATGATTACGCCGATGATATGAACACATGGTTTGACAAAATCAAGAGCATCGCAACACAGATAGGCTTTGCCGCGGATATGAAGGAATACAGAGCGAATCCCGAGGCGTTCAAAGGCAGCGTTGCGGATGTTTCGATGTTCATAAGAGTTGCCGTCACGGGAAAGACAAATGCTCCCGATCTCTACACCGTTATGCAGATACTCGGATATGATGAGGTCATCTCGAGAATTAACGGTATGCTTGCAAAAATCTAATCTTACGAGGAAATAAAAATGGAAGAAATCAGCTCTAATTTTATACATGACATAATCGACGCCGACCTTGCGGAAAATCCCGATATAAAGGTCATCACACGTTTCCCTCCCGAGCCTAACGGATATCTTCATATCGGCTCGGCAAAGGCAATAATGATAAATGTCGAAACCGCAAGAAAATACGGTGGAAAATTCAACCTCAGATACGACGACACAAACCCCGCAAAGGAAGACAACGAATACGTTGAATCCATCTACGAGGATCTTATGTGGCTCGGTGCCGTTCCCACGGGCGGAATATATTACGGATCGGATTACTTTGACAAATGCTATGAGTTTGCTATCAAGCTCATTAAGGACGGAAAGGCTTATGTATGCGATCTTTCCGCAGAGGAGCTTCGCGAATATCGCGGAACGCTCACACAGCCCGGTAAAGAAAGCCCCTACCGTAACAGAAGCGTTGAGGAGAATCTCGATCTCTTCGAAAGAATGAAAAACGGAGAATTTCCCGACGGCTCGCACACACTTCGCGCAAAGATAGATATGGCGTCGCCCAACATCAATATGCGTGACCCCGCAATATACAGAATCGTTCACACATCTCATCACCGTCAGGGTGACAAATGGTGCATATATCCTCTTTACGACTATGCACACCCCATTCAGGACGCCCTTGAGGGAATTACCTATTCCCTTTGCTCGCTCGAATTCGAAAACCACCGTCCGCTTTACGAATGGGTTATAAACAATATAGGAATAAACAACAACCCCAACCCCAAGCAGAGAGAATTCGCACGTCTTAACGTTACACACACCGTAATGAGCAAGAGATATCTCCGTTACCTTGTTGAGAACGGAATGGTAGACGGCTGGGACGACCCGCGTCTTCCCACACTCTGCGGACTTCGCCGCCGCGGATATACGCCCTCATCTATATTTAATTTTGTAAAGAGTGCGGGAATTGCCAAGGTTAACAGCCTTGTTGATATCGAAATGCTTGAGCATTGCATCCGTGAGGAGCTCAACACAAGCGCGGACAGAAGGATCGCTATTCAGCACCCGATAAAGGTAGTTGTAACAAACTATCCCGAGGATAAGGTAGAATACTTCAATATTCCCAACAATCCTCAAAATCCCGACGCCGGCACAAGAGCACTTCCCTTTACGCGTGAGTTTTACATTGACGAAAGCGACTTTGCCGAGGTTCCACCGTCCAAGTTCTTCAGAATGAAGCCCGACGGCGAGGTCAGACTAATGGGTGCATACATCGTCAAGTGCAACGAAATAGTTAAGAATGATGACGGAAGCATCAAAGAAATTCACTGCACGGCAGATCTTGAAACTCACAACGGAATGCCCGCAGACGGCAGAAAGATAAAGGGTACCATACATTGGCTCAGCGCTCCCTACGCAAAGGAAGCAACTCTTATGCTTTACGATAATCTCTTTACCATTGAAAACACAAACGACATTCCCGAGGATAAGACATATAACGATTACCTCAACCCGAATTCCCTTACAAAAATCGAGCACTGCAAGGTTGAGTCCTC
The DNA here is from genome assembly GCA_964534905.1 of uncultured Lachnospiraceae bacterium. GTDB lineage: Bacteria > Bacillota > Clostridia > Oscillospirales > CAG-272 > RGIG4608. The sequence continues at coordinate 32,640 of CAZHPZ010000007.1, forward strand.
CTTGCTTGACGCCGAATCGGGAGACAAATTCCAGTTTGTCCGTGACGGATATTACTGCAAAGATTCCAAATATGAAAACACCTTTAACCGCATAGTCGGTCTTAAGGACTCCTTTCCCAAAAAATAATGGGTAAAGCATTACTCGAATTTTTCGGAAAATATGCCTTAACGCTATCGTATATCGCAATAATATCGCTGATATCGATAATAATCACGGCAAAGGATAAGATACAAGCCATAAGAGGCGGAAGAAGGACTCCCGAGAAAAAGCTTCTCGCCCTCTCCGCACTCGGCGGCTCGGTCGCCATGCTGCTGACAATGCTTATAATAAGGCATAAAACAAGGCACAAAAAATTTATGATAGGAATACCGCTTATAATAATTTTACAGGCTGTTGCACTGTTTTATTTGTATAAATGGGAAATTCTTATCTAAAAAAAGAAAAAAGCACTTGAAATTTTAATTTCTTGTGGTATAATTAACTTGTTAAAAATAAATAACCCCCAATAAAGACTATGATGAAGCTTGACCTTATCGGGTCTGCGCATACAGAGAGAGCCGACTCGGCTGAAAGCGGCTTGCGTAAGATAAGGATCGTTTCCCTTCGGAGTCGGTGCGGTGAAAATAAGTAGCTGTACCCGTATGTCCGCGTTAAGGACTGCCGGAGTGTTAGCTTTGCTAAAAATACGGGTGGTACCGCGTGTGCTTTTGCACCTCGTCCTGTTTCTTGGATGGGGTGCTTTATTTTTTACGAATATATCATTATTACCGAAAGGATAGCAAAAATGAAAGAACTTTTGACAAAGATCAAAGCAGAGGCACTTGCAAAAATTTCCGATGACGCCTGCGACCTTGAGGCGCTCAGAATACAGTACCTCGGCAAAAAGGGTGAGCTCACCGCACTTCTTCGCGGGATGGGAAAGCTCAGTCCCGAGGAACGCCCCGTTATCGGTCAGCTTGCAAATGAGGTGCGCGAAAGCATAGAAGGTGCAATTAAGGAAAAGACCGCGGAGCTTAAGGCCAGAGCACTTGAAAATAAACTCAGAGAGGAAAAACTCGACGTTACTATGCCCGGAAAGGCTATCGAGCGCGGTCATCTCCACCCCCTCACAAAAATGCAGCGTGAGCTTGAGGATATATTTATAGGAATGGGATACTCCGTAGCAGAGGGTCCCGAGGTAGAATACGATTATTATAATTTCCAAGCTCTCAATATTCCGGAAAATCATCCCGCACGTGACACGCAGGATACATTCTACATCACGGAAAAGATACTTCTCCGTTCTCAGACTTCCCCCGTTCAGGCAAGAGTTATGGAGCAGCAGAAGCCCCCGATCCGCATAGTTTCCCCCGGACGAGTTTACCGCTCCGACGCTATGGATGCAACTCATTCTCCTCTTTTCCATCAGTTTGAGGGACTTGTTGTAGATAAGGGCATAACAATGGGCAATCTCAAAAACACTCTTGAGGAATTTGCAAAAAAGACATTCGGTGAAGAAACGAGAGTGCGCTTCCGTCCTCACCACTTCCCGTTCACAGAGCCCTCTGCAGAGGTTGACGTTTCCTGCTTCGCCTGCGGCGGAAAAGGATGCCGACTTTGCAAGGGAGAGGGTTGGATCGAAATACTCGGTGCGGGCATGGTACATCCCAACGTTCTCCGCAACTGCGGAATAGATCCCGAGGAATACAGCGGATTTGCATTCGGAATGGGCATTGAAAGAATCCTTATGCTCAAGTATCACGTAAACGATATCAGACTTCTCTATGAGAACGACGTGCGTTTCCTGCATCAATTCTAAAAGGAGGAATACAGATGAATTTATCAATAAAATGGCTTAATGACTTCGTTTCCACCGAGGGCATAGAAGCAAAGGAATATTGCGATAAAATGACCGACACAGGCTCCAAGGTAGAATGCTTTGAGGAGCTCGGTGCGGATATAGAGAACGTTATCGTGGCAAGAGTTGAAAAAATGGAGCGTCACGAAAACAGTGACCACCTCTGGGTATGTCAGGTAAACACGGGAAACGAGACGGTTCAGATAGTAACCGGAGCTCAAAACGTTCACGAGGGCGATATAGTTCCCGCGGCTCTTCCCGTAGCACATCTTCCCGGAGACGTAACCATAAAGGCAGGCAAGCTCCGCGGAGTCGAATCTCACGGTATGCTCTGCTCATTCGGAGAGCTTTCTCTCACCGAGCACGATATGCCTGGATACGAGAGTGACGGAATACTAATTCTCGGAGAGGAATTCGCACCGTACATCGGAAAGGATATACGAGACGCGCTTTTGCTTCGTGACACAAGCGTTGAATTTGAAATAACATCCAACCGCCCCGATTGCCTCTCGGTTATCGGTCTTGCGAGAGAAACAGCGGTTTCCTTCGACCGTCCTCTCCACATCCCCACGCCCACAGTTAAGGGTGCAGGTGACGGAGACGATATTTCCAATTACATCAAGGTTAATATAGATGCTCCGGATCTTTGCTCACGTTACAGTGCCAAGGTAGTTAAAAACGTAAAGATCGCTCCCTCTCCCCTCTGGCTCAGAATGAGACTCCGTGCGAGCGGTGTGCGCCCAATTAACAATATTGTCGACATTACAAACTATGTAATGCTCGAATACGGTCAGCCCATGCACGCATTCGACTACTCGTGCCTCGACGGCTCGCAGATCAATGTCCGCAGAGCAAACGATAACGAAAGCTTTATTTCACTTGATTCCAAGGCACACACACTCGATGCGGCAACGCTCGTTATCGCCGACAGCGAAAAGGCTGTTGCACTTGCGGGAGTTATGGGCGGCGAAAATTCGGAAATCAAGGACGGCACTCTTACCGTTGTCTTTGAGAGCGCATGCTTCGACGGTGCATCCGTAAGAATAAGCGCTAAGAAAAACGGAATGAGAACAGAATCATCCTCAAGATTCGAAAAGGGACTTGACGCCGAAAACACGATGCCCGCTCTTATGCGTGCATGTGAGCTTGTAGAGCTTCTCGGCGCAGGCGACGTCGTTGACGGATTTATCGACCTCTACCCCGGCAAAAAGGAGCCTGTTACGCTTCCTCTCGACGCAAAGAAAATAAATGAATTTTTAGGCGTAGATATTCCCGAAAGCTATATGATACAGGTTCTCGAAAAGCTTGAATGCAAGGTTCAAAACGGAATTATAACCGTTCCCTCGTTCCGTTCGGATCTCACATGTATGAATGATATCGCAGAGGAAATAATAAGAATCTACGGCTATAACGACATTAAATCGTCCAAGATAACCGCCGAAAACACAGCGGGCGGAAGAACACCCAAGCAGCAGTTCAAGGTCGATCTCTCTGACGCTCTCTGCGGAATGGGACTTGATGAAATACAGACGTTTTCTTTCATCAGTCCCAAATATTACGATAAAATACGTCTTCCCGAGGATGAAAGTGTGAGACGCTCGATCGTAATATCCAATCCTCTCGGAGAGGATACAAGCATTATGAGAGTAACCGCTCTTCCCTCAATGATGGAGGTGCTCGCTCAAAATAACAACTTCAACAACGAAAACGTAAGGCTCTTTGAAATGGGCAACATCTACATTCCCGCAGACAATGAGGACGATCTTCCGTGCGAGAGCAACGTAATATCCCTCGGTATGTACGGAGACGTTGATTTTTACACCCTCAAGGGCGTTTGTGAGGGAATTCTTAACCTCGGCAGAATAAATGGAGTAAAATATGAGGCGGTAACAGACAATGCAACATTCCACCCGGGTCGCTGTGCTAAAATTCTTGCCTCCGATGGAGAATTTCTCGGAATTTTCGGTCAGCTTCATCCTCTGACCGCGCAGAATTACGGATTTGATACACCCGTTTATGCCGCAGAGCTTGATTTTGATGCTATATACGAGCATTGCAACAAGGTGATCGAATATAAGCCTCTGCCCAAGTTCCCCGCTTCGACACGTGATTTCTCATTCATATGTAATGAAGAGCTTGAGGTCGGAACGATAGAGGAGCTTATTGCAAGAGCCGGCGGAAAGCTTGTTGAGGATGTTAAGCTCTTCGACATATACCGCGGTGCTCAGCTTCTCGGTAAGAAGTCCGTTTCGTTCAGAGTAACTCTCCGCGCGGCGGATCGCACGCTCACCATTGAGGAAACCGAAAAAGTAAGTGCAAAAATTCTTTCAAGTCTTGAGCATCAGCTCGGTCTTACAATCAGAAAATAATTTTTAACGGACATATCTGCGGATATGTCCGTTCTTTTTTGCGTTTTTTTATTTTTTTACAAAAAGCCCTTTAATTCCTTAAAGTTTTGTGTTATAATTATATAATTAAGATATGACACATTATTTGGAGTAAAAATGGAAAAAGAAAAAATAGCGAAGATAAATTATTACGCACACGAGCAAAAGGTACGTGAGCTGACTGCCGAAGAAAAGGCAGAGCAAAAGCGTTTGCGTGAGGAATATGTTGCCGAAATACGCGCAAGCTTCGGGGCACAACTCGAAAGCACGGTAGTACAGTACCCCGACGGAACACAGAAAAGGCTCACAGATGTTGCAAAGAAGAAATAATATGAAGTATTATAAAGAAATATTAACCGATTCACCCGAAGAGACCGAGAATGTCGGAGAAAAGCTTGCAAAATTGATATATGACGACACGGACATTCCGCCCTTTGTCGCTCTTTACGGTGACCTCGGAGTCGGAAAGACAGCGTTTGTCAGAGGATTTACAAGAGTTTTTTCAAAGCGAGCGATAGTTAAATCCCCCACATTTGCCCTCGTCAACGAATATCCGACGGACTGCACACGCAGACTCTTTCATTTCGATATGTACAGAATAACCGATGAGGATGACCTGTATTCCATCGGATACTACGATTATCTTGACGACGGCTCGGTATGCCTTGTGGAATGGAGCGAAAACATTCCATATGCCATTCCTGAAAGACATATAAGAGTTGAGATTTCAAAGCCGGATCTCGGTACGCCGAATAAGCGTCTTATAAAAATAGAATACTGAAAATTTTTAATATAGTAAAACGGAGGTTCTTATGAGGATTTTGGCACTTGATTCAACCGCGGTCGTTTCTACCGTTGCCGTCTGCGACGATGAAAGACTGCTTTCACAATTCACCGTTAACAACGGTAATACGCACAGTGAGACTCTTCTTCCGATGATAGAAGCGTCACTCAAGGTACTCCATCTTACGCCGAATGATATAGACCTTTTCGCATGCAGCGCAGGTCCCGGCTCATTCACGGGAGTAAGAATAGGTGTTGCCACAATAAAGGGACTTGCGTTCGACAAGCAAAAGCCCTGTGCTCCCGTATCGAGCCTCGATGCACTTGCACACAATCTTCTTTATGCCGACGGAATCGTCTGCCCTGTTATGAATGCAAGGCGTGCTCAACTCTATAACGCACTCTTCCTTTGCAAGGACGGAAAGCTTACAAGGCTTTGCGACGACAGACTCATTTCTGTTTACGACCTTGAGGACGAGCTTCGCGAATATGCGAATGAGAAAATATATCTTTGCGGAGACGGCTACTCGATAGTCAAGGACGCATTCACCAAAATAAACACCGAGGACACACCCGTGTCCAACCGATATCAAAGTGCATACAGCGTCGCACTCTGTGCACTTGAGGCAACGGAGCGTAAGCTTCTGACAACGGATATCGAAATGTCTCCGATATATCTGCGTGCGTCGCAGGCGGAGCGTGAAAGACTTGAGCGACTTGAAAAGGAAAAGAACGGAGAGATTTAATAAGATGAAAAAAATCGTGCTTGGTGCCGATCACGGCGGATATGAGCTTAAAAACAAGATAAAGGAGCACCTCATCTTGCGTGGATTTGAGGTAACCGACGTAGGCACCGATTCTCCCGACAACTGTGATTATCCGATATATGCGGAAAAGCTCTGTGAAAAGATCCAAGGCGATGACGCAGAGCTTGGAATACTTGTATGCGGAACAGGCATAGGAATGAGCATTGCCGCCAACAAACACCGCGGAATTCGTGCCGCTTGCTGCTCAGATACCTTTTCGGCACGCCTCACAAGACTTCATAACAATGCAAATGTTCTCTGCCTCGGTGCACGTGTCGTGGGAGCTGGGCTCGCACTTGACCTCGTTAATGCGTTCGTTGACGCGGAATTTGAGGGAGAGCGTCACGCAAGAAGGCTTTCTATGATAGAAAAAATCGAAAACGGAGAAAAGCTTTAATTTCTTAAATTAACGGAGGATAGCTATGAGCAAGGTACTCAACACGATATCAGATTGCATTCGTGCAGTATGCGGAAAAAGCGACAGAATACAGCCGACAAGTGCGATAATACTTGCCTCGGGCAATTCTACCAGAATGGGAGGAATATCAAAGCAGTCTATGCTTCTTTGCGGAGCTCCCGTTATAGCAAGAACGCTGAGCGCATTCGACAAATGCGAATATATCAGCGAGATAATTCTCGTAGCACGCAAGGAGGATTTTCCATTCTACCGTGAGCTTCAGGAGCAATATAAATTTAAAAAGCTGACTCACCTTGTGGCGGGCGGAGCAACACGTCAGATATCCGCAAGGAACGGCTTCAGCGCCATAAGCAAAAAGGCTAAATTCGTAGCCATACACGACGGAGCACGCTGCCTCATCACAAGTGAGCAGATCTCCGAGGTGTGCAGAGCCGCATATAAAATCGGAGCAGCGAGTGCGGCAACACGTGCGATCGACTCCGTAAAGATAACCAACGGAAAAAATCTTTTTATATCCTCAACCGCTCAAAGAGAGCATATCTGGCTTGCTCAAACCCCACAGATATTCAGATCCGAAATGTATGAGCTTGCTCTCAAAAAAGCCGAGGATGACGGCCTTACCGTAACCGACGACAACTCGCTCCTTGAAAATCTCGGAGTTAAAATCAAGCTTGTGGAATGCGGAAGAACGAATATAAAAATCACCACCCCCGACGACGTACCTCTCGCAGAGGCAATAATTTCCGCAATGGAGGAGCAAGAATGAACTTCAGAATAGGTCACGGATATGATGTTCACAGGCTTGTCCCCGGCAGAAAGCTTGTTATAGGCGGTGTTGATATACCGCACGAGGTCGGACTTCTCGGTCACTCTGATGCAGATGTCCTGCTTCACGCCATATCGGATTCTCTGCTCGGTGCATGTGCCGCAGGAGATATCGGAGCACATTTTCCCGACACGGACGAAAAATACAAGGACGCAGACAGTATGGTATTGCTCCTTGAGGTCGGGAAAATCGTGCGAGAGCGCGGATACGAGATAGAAAATATAGATGCAACCGTGATAGCACAGGCACCGAAGCTTGCACCGTATATACAGAATATGAGAAAGAACATCGCAAAAGCGCTTGAAATAGACATAAATTCCGTCAGCGTTAAAGCGACAACCGAGGAGCATCTCGGATTCACGGGAGAAAAGCTCGGAATATCCGCTCACTCGGTATGTCTGATATATAAAAAATAAAATGCGCCCCGAGGAGCGCAAAAAGCATATGCTCCCTGCAAGCTCAATACGCCAACTTCCCTTTTCGTAACATCATTTTGCAGAAGCATATACCGTTTTTCATTAATATTTTATGCCGCACTCCCTGTTTTCGACATAATATTTACGCCCGTTTTCGGTAATATATGAAAGGAGCCAACTATGATATACATAGCACCGTCGCTTTTGGCGGCAGATTTTTCGAATTTATCGGCAGATATAGAAAGAATAACCAAGGCCGGAGCCGATTATCTCCACCTTGACGTAATGGACGGAGCCTTTGTGCCGAACATCAGCTTCGGATCACCCGTCATATCATCGATAAGAAAATCGTCGTCGCTCTTCTTCGACGTTCATCTTATGATTAAAAATCCGCACAGATACATCGACGATTTCGTTCGTGCCGGAGCGGACAGTATCACTATTCATTACGAAAGCACATCACGCCCGAAGGACGTAATAAAAAGAATACGTGATCTTGACGTCAAGGCGGGCATAGCAATCTCGCCATCAACTCCTTACGAAGCCGTCCTTCCCTATCTCAATCAGGTGGATATGGTACTTGTAATGACAGTGGAGCCGGGATTCGGAGGTCAGAAAATGATTCCCGAAACCATCGAAAAGGTAAGGCAGATAAGGAAATATGCAGATGAGCATAAAATACCCGTCAATATCGAGGTTGACGGCGGAATCAATGCAGACAATGCGCATCTCGCAATAGAAGCGGGTGCAAACGTCATAGTTGCAGGCTCGGCAATATTCGGATCAAGAACGCCGAGAAAGGTCATTTCAAAAATAAGAGAAGCCGAGTTAACGGAATAGCTCTGCGGTACTTGACTAATTCGCTCTTTTATGTTATACTAATTTGTTGAATAAAATCAGGAGGATTTGATATGGAGCTTGTAGAAGGAAAATACTTGGAATATAAAAACAGACCTCTCGTTCGTGAGGGCAACACCATTTGCTACGGCGATAAAACAGAGCGTTGCTTTTTGATACTTGAGATAATGTCCTACAAAAAGGACGAGGAAACGGGAAAGGAGCTTCCCGACACGGTGTTCATTCAGATCATCGACTCAAAGGATCCCAACAACATTATCAAGCAGGGACAGAAATCAGGTCTCTACGACGCATTCTCGCTCGGTCTTGTATGGCTTGAGAGAGAGCTTATGGTAAAATAAAGTCCAAAAAATCCGAGTACCGACTGTGTGCTGATAAGACAGTAATTTGAGAAAATTACGAAATCGGCAACTGCAAGC
>CAZHPZ010000008.1:0-36035 GCA_964534905.1 uncultured Lachnospiraceae bacterium
TAGCTGTCGAAACGTAAGCCTCGATTGCGTGTGTGATAGCGTCCATACCTGTATGAGCAACGAGCTTCTGGGGCATTGTCTCGGCAAGGTCGGGATCGACGATAGCAACGTCGGGAGTGATTTCAAAGTCTGCGATGGGGTACTTGATGCCCTTGTCGTAGTCTGTGATGATTGAGAATGCCGTTACCTCGGTAGCTGTGCCGCTTGTAGAGGGAATTGCGCAGAATTTAGCCTTTTTACGAAGCTCGGGAATACCGAATACTACGCACATCTGCTCGAATGTTGTCTCGGGATATTCATATTTGATCCACATAGCCTTAGCAGCGTCGATGGGAGAACCTCCGCCCATAGCAACGATCCAGTCGGGCTCGAATTCAAGCATCATCTGCGCGCCGTTCATAACGGTCGTTACAGAGGGGTCGGGCTCTACGCCTTCGATAAGACGAACCTCCATACCTGCCTCTTTGAGATATTCCTCGGCTCTCTGAAGAAAGCCGTTTCTCTTCATTGCACCGCCGCCTACGACGATAACGGCTCTGTGTCCTTTAAGATTTTTAAGATTTTCAAGTGCGCCTTTGCCGTGGTAAAGGTCGCGGGGAAGAGTAAATCTTGCCATAATAATTATCCTCCGGATTTTTCATATTTTCCAAAAATAAGATTTGACACGCCGCATTCTTTGCGGAATTTCCGTGCCGCCTCACATTGTTAATATTATCACAATCTTCTTTTTGTGTCAATAGAAAAAAGGTAAAAAATAAGCGTCATTTTTTACAAAAATGAAGCTCCGGATTTAGGCAATTTGAAGCAAAAGCCGACGCTTGAGCGTCAAACGAATTGACCTGATACAACTTTGGCGGCATTGCATAATGCTTATGCGAGCAAAATGTGCAGCTGTCAACCTTTTAATTAATTTCTTGGATACGTGACAAAAAGAAAAGCCCCCGACAGGGGGCAATATTTCTGAATTATTCTTCCGCAAGATGCTTGGAAATCCTTGCGGCGACAATATCAAGAGCGGTCTTGTTCTTACCGCCGTTGATTATAATATCCGCGTACTTTTTGGTCGGCTCAACGTAAATTCTGTGCATCGGCTTTACGGTTTCGAGATACTGAGATATTACGCCGTCGATATCACGTCCGCGCTCCGTTACGTCACGGCGAAGTCTGCGAAGAATTCTGTCGTCTGCGTCGACGTCTGCGAAAATTTTGATGTCGAACATATTCCTGAGTCTTTCATCGTGAAAGGCGAGAATACCGTCTATTATCATTATCGGAGAGGGGGAGACCTCCGTGCGCTCCGATTTTCTTGTATGTATTTTGAAATCGTAATTCGGCACGAGGACACTCTCTCCTCGGCGAAGTGCGCTCAAATGCTCTATCAAAAGCTCGGTATCAAGTGCGTCGGGGCAGTCATAGTTGGTTTTAACTCTGTCCTCCATAGTCAAATGATCCTGCGGCTTATAGTAGTTATCAAACGAGATTATCGTTATTTCTCCCGGGAAAAGTGCGAGCAAGCGCTCCGCAAAGGTCGATTTTCCCGATCCCGTTCCGCCGGCAACTCCGATGAGCATAGGTTGTTTCATAAAATATATTTCCTTTTCCGTATTGTACTTCGGATATTTATTATATCACCTTTGACGAAAAAAGTCAACTTATTTATTTATCTCAAAATTCATTTGGACAAAATAGACAATTCGAGGACTTTCTTTTTCAGCTTTATGCCAAAATTTACATATTGCACTTGTCAAAGCGTAATTGAAGTGATATAATTTATATGTAACAAAAAATAAAGCCTGAAAGGAAGACATTATGAAAAAAATTGTCACGCTTATGCTTATTTGCTGTATGCTCACGATGACTCTTGCGTCGTGCGACATTATCGACAACATTGTGGATTGGATAGGCGGAGAGCCGTCTCAACCGGAGCAGCCCAAGCCCACACCAGATTCCACGACTACAACGACCACAACAACCACAACCACAACAACTACGACCACAAACAAACTCGATCCCGATCCGGACCCGGATCCCGATGTCCCTCCGACACCCGAATATGAGGACGTAAAAAGCTACCTCAATATTAGCGATCTCGAAGCGGCAAAGCTTTCGGAGGATCTTATCAACGGTCCCTTTACGATTGTTTCGGGAACAGAGATAAGAAACAGAACAAAGAATTTTAGCGATCCGACTACGGGAGAGAGCGTAACGTTTACGAAATCCGTCAAGCTCGGAAGCAATACGAGTGCTATCAAAGTAAAGGCGAACGGCGAGGGAAACCTTACGTTTATTATCCAGAACGGCTCAAGCGGAGCCGATACTCAAAAGGTTCGTATTACCTCGTCAAAGGGTGAGACATGGGAGATTGAATTTGACGGCGCGAATAACTCCAGTCCTCTTGTACGTCTTGAAATACCCGTTTCCGACGCCGAATATACCATTACTCGTGTTTCCGGAACCGTTGATATCTACGAGTTTGAGCTTACATGTCGGGTTGAAAAATCCGAGGAGAACGGCTTTGAGCTTATAAGCGAGGGTGTTGTTGATTACCTCGTGGGCGAGAGCCTTGACCTCAGCGGACTCCGCCTTAATGCGAAGTACGCTAACGGCAAGACAGAGGCACTTGACACCTCTCTTGTGACTATCGACACAACGCTTGCAAATCTCGGACAGAGCGGAAAATATCCCATTACGATAAACTACAAGAATTATGATCCAATAACGTTTTACGTAAACGTATATGCCCCCGAGAGCCTTAAGCTCGGCTTTGACGCAATAGAGAAGCTCGACAAGAACACGAGCGCGGGCAACGGAGTTTACTTCAACCACAGCTTCAGGGAGATCTACTTCGTAGGCGACGAGCTTTCGCTCGACGGACTTACCGTTACGGTAGTCGGAAAAGGCGTTAACACGACGAAGAGCTTCATCATCGACGATTACCGGATAAGCGGATTCGATTCCGAGACCGTGGGAAAGAAAACCATTACGGTTTCCTATACAGCCTCGGGTTATCCCACTGTAAGTGAGAGCGTTTCCGTATACGTTGTCGAAAAGAATCATTCCGTTGTCGACGGAGTATATTCTGTCAGAGTTGACAAGAACTACAATGGTGAAATCGGCGAGGTTCTCGACGGCTGCAATATGTTCTCGACAATTCAGCAGGCGCTTGATTTTCTTTCTACCGCTCCCGATTCCGATAAAAAGGTTATCGAAATAGTTGCGGGAACATATTACGAAAAGCTTGAAATAACGATTCCTAATCTTGCTCTTAAGTCTGCTGACGGAAGAATCGTTACTATTATGTGGGATTCGCTTTACGGCGAAAAGGACGCAAGCGGATTCGATCATGTAACCGATTCCACGGCAACCGTTGCTGTACGCGAGAGCGCATACGGCTGCACATTTGAGGGCATAAATATCGCAAACTATTGGTCTTCAAAAAAGGTATTTGACGAAAAATTCGGAGAAAACAACCATAATGAGCACAGAGCGCTCGCTCTCCTTGTTCAGGCGGATCATTTCGTTATGCAGGGCGGCTCACTTATCGGATATCAGGACACCGTTGAATTCTTTACGGGACGTCAGTATCTTAAAAACGTGTATATAACCGGAACTACGGACTTCATATTCGGAACGAACAATACGACACTCTTTGAAAATTGCATAATCCACTCTGTAACAAGCGGAAAGACAGACGGCGGATACATTACCGCTTTCAAGGGCTGCAATAAGGGCGACAGCGATGCGGTAACATACGGCGCAATATTCTACAAGTGCTCGTTTACCGCGGATAATGACGTGCTTGAGGCAGGAAATACCTCTCTCGGACGCTGCTGGGGCAAATATGCCGCGGTTGCGTTTATCGAGTGTGATCTCGGCGCGCATATTTCCACAAAGGCATCGAGCGGCGCGTCAAAGAACGAGCGTTACGTTTCGATGAACGCAAAGCCCACGGATTCGACCGTACAATTTGTTGAGTACGGAAATACCGGATCGGGTGCTATTTCCGAGCCGGTAGCGGGTATGAGAATGCTTGATGCGGAGGAAGCGGAGCTTTACCATACGTTCTCCGTAATCTTCGGCAAAACGAACAACAAGGTATCCTACACAAGCGAGTGGGATCCCACATCGACCGAAGAAGTGACGGACAATAATCTCTACTATTTCTTCAACGGTCAGTCAAGCCCCACGGGCACAAGCTTTACATATACCGATAAGATAGAGGGTAAAACGGGCACATTCGGTTATATGACCATCGACGCAACAAACGGAAAGGTTGCGGCAAGATCGTCCGATACACAGATTAATGCGGGCTCCAAGCTTACTCTTACTGTCAATGCCGGTTTCCGCCTTATAATCTCCACGTATCCCGGTTATCACGGATATAGCGTGAACGGCGTAGAGGCAACCGAGGACACTCAGACTTGGTTTGTTGAGGGAGAGATTGTCATCACAGCGGATTCTCAGTTTTATCTTTATTCTATCATTGTTTCTCAAAGCTGATAAATCAATTTGGGCGGTCGTGATTTTCGACCGCCCTATTTTATATTTTCGGTGAAAATAGAGTGCCTTATTTTGCAGCTGTTGTGCTTTTCTTTGGCACGGTGTCGTGATATAATATAATCACAAGGCAGGAGGATTGATTATATTGATTACGGTTTTGTTTATAATTGCGGTTATAGCGGCGTGGACTTTGCTCGAAATAGCAAAAGATTATAAATGACTTATAAAATAATTGACAATTCTTCGCTTTTATGATAATATTATTTTAGGTGTAAGAAATTACACAAGGCTATGAAAAAAGGAGAAAAATTATGACAGCTTTAATTGTTCTTGCGGTAGTGCTTGTTATCATTATCGCATCCTGTGTTAAGATCGTTCCTCATACGGAATCGTATGTTGTGGAGCGTCTCGGTAAATTCCACGCGATTTGGGAGTCCGGACTTCATTTCCTGCTTCCTCTCGGTATCGACAAGGTGGTGGCAAAGGCCACGACAAAGGAAAAGGTTCTCGATACGCCTCCCCAGTCGGTTATTACGAGCGATAACGTTCCGCTTACGATCGACGCCGTCGTTTATCACAAGACATTCGACGCAAAGCTTTATGCTTACGGTGCCGCAAATCCCGTTGAGGCGCTTGCAAATCTTACTACAACAACACTTCGTAACATCGTCGGCGAGCTTACGCTTGACGGCGCGCTTACATCCCGTGACTCCATCAACGCCAAGATGACGGAAAGCATTGACAGAGCAACCGATGAATGGGGTATTAAGGTTACGAGAGTTGAGATTCGGAACATAACGCCCTCGGCGGACATCCGTGAATCTATGGAAAAGCAGATGAAGGCGGAGAGAGCAAGACGTGAAACCTTGCTTGAGGCAGAGGGACATAAGCAGGCTGTTATCACCCGTGCACAGGGTGATAAGGAGGCTATGGTGCTTGAGGCAGAGGGTGAGCGTGACGCTCGTATTGCCCGTGCCGAGGGTGAAGCAAAGGCGCTTCTTCTTCAAAAGCAGGCTGAGGCAGACGGTCTCCGTGCAGTAATGGCGGCTTGCCCCACTCCCGAGGTTATAGAGCTCAAGAGATACGAGGCGCTTGTCGAGATGGCTAACGGCACCGCCGCTAAGCTCATTATCCCCACAGATACGGTGGAGATGACAAAAAGAAACGTTGTGTTCTCCGAAACAACGGGACTCGGCAATTCGACCGAGAGCGCGCCCAAGCCGGTAGAGCCTCCCAAAAAGGATATCTGCTGTGACTGATAACTGAAAATGCATACGAGAGCCTCTCATTTGAGGGGCTCTTTTGCGTTATATTTTCAAAAAAATGCGTTCTGCCGAAAAACGTAAACAAAATATTAACATTTCGGTGCTATTATATAATCGTATTAAAATGGGACAGGAGGCATATATGTTCAAAATACTTGTCGTTGAGGACGACAAAGACCTAAACAGAAGCGTTTGCGCCTTTTTGAACAGAAGCGGATATGAGGCTGTGGGCTGTCTTGGAGCGACAGAGGCCTACGACGCAATGTATGAAAATGTTTTCGATTTGATAATTTCGGATATAATGATGCCGAATATAGACGGATATGAATTTGTAAGAACCGTTCGTGAACTTAACGAGGATATTCCTATACTCTTTATGACAGCTCGTGACGACCTTGCGTCAAAGCAGAGGGGATATCGTGTCGGAGTTGACGATTATATTGTGAAGCCCGTTGACCTTGACGAGCTTTATCTGCGCATAGGCGCATTGCTCAGACGTGCGAGAATCGCATCCTCACGCAAGCTTGAGATAGGCAATTTCGTTATGGATGCAGACGAGCACACGGCAACTCTCGGTGATGAGGAGATAGCGCTTACGAGAAGGGAATTCGATTTGCTCTATAAGCTTCTTTCTTATCCGAAAAAGACATTTACAAGGCGTCAGCTTATGGATGAATTCTGGGATGTCGACACGGAGTCGTCAACAAGAACGGTTGACGTTTATATGACAAAGCTCCGTGCAAAGCTTGCGTCGTGCGAAGCCTTTGAGATAGTCACGGTGCACGGACTCGGGTATAAGGCGGTGATAAAATGAGGGACGACAGAGTTGCACGCGCCTTGCGTGCGGTCAGCGGCTTCTTTACGTTTTTCGCTATTGTTGCCGTTGTCGTAACGCTTTCCGTCAGCGTGTTTCTCGGAGTTATGGCAAGATCCGCGGATATAGAATACACCCGTGAAAATATCAGCGATGCGGCAAAGGCAACCATGCTTTGCACTGTCATTATAACCTCGGTCTTTTACGGCATAGACGCGATGAGACGGTATTATACCGTTCGACGCCCGGCACAAAAAATAATCGAGGCGACGGAAAGAATAATGCACGGAGATTTTTCTTACAGAATCGAGATAGCGCCGATTTACGAGGCAAGAAACGAATTTGACGAGATCGCATGCCGTATAAACAAAATGGCGGACGCACTTTCGTCTACCGAAACTCTCAGAACGGATTTTATAGCAAACGTTTCTCATGAAATAAAAACTCCGCTTGCGGTGATGAGCAATTATGCCTCGCTTTTGCGGGACGACGACCTTGACGAAGAAAAAAGGCGTGAATACGTCGGAGCGATAAGCTCTGCGTCGCAGAGGCTTTCGTCGCTTGTTACCAATATTTTGAGGCTGAATAAGCTTGAAAATCAGCAGATAACGCCCAATATGCAAAGATACGATCTCTCCGAGCAGCTCTGCGAATGCATTTTGCAGTTTGAGAGTGTGTGGGAGGAGCGGGGAATAGAGCTTGACGCCGATATCGACGAGGATATATATGTTAAAAACGATCCGGAGATGATGAGCCTTGTATGGAACAATCTGCTATCGAACGCTCTTAAATTTACGGAGTGTGGAGGCAGAGTCACCGTGAGCGCGAGATTGGACGGCGATTGTGCCGTTGTGAGAGTCGAGGATACGGGATGCGGAATATCACCCGAGGTTGGAGAGCGTATATTCGAAAAATTTTATCAGGGAGATTCCTCGCGCGCAGGCGGCGGAAACGGTCTCGGACTGTCCCTTGTCAAGCGTGTTATAGATATCACCAAAAGCACGGTCAGCGTCGAGAGTCGGCTCGGAGAGGGCTCCGTCTTTACGGTTAAAATGAGGAGAGATGTATGAGGGCGAGAAAAATAATAAAGAAGCTCCTTTTTCCGCCTCTTGTGTGCGTGATGCTTTTGACGCTTTTATGCGGCGCGGGGCTTGCGTATGCATTCTTGATGTCGGACGGTAAGAATCCTCTTGTTTACGCGATATATGCACTTTCCTTTTATACGCTATGTACGCTCGTTGCATATTTTGCCGTAGTTTTTCCGTCGAGAGCGCATTTGATCAAAAAAAGAATATTTTCCACGAAATACGGTGCGAAATATAAGAATGATATTAATTTCAAAACCAAGGTGTCGCTCTATTCATCGCTTCTTTTGAATCTCGGAAACGTTTTTCTCAATATAATTTACGGAATCGTGTATTCAACACGGTGGTTTTTCATCCTTGCCGCATATTATGCAACGCTTGCTGTGATGAGAACGATAATATCCGTTTATTCGAGAAAGAAGGATATAGGCGAGGATCTGCTCGGAGAGTGGCGAATTGCACGTGCGTGCTCGTATGTTATGCTTATGATCTCGGTAACCCTTTCGGGAGTTGTGCTTATGATGATGTATCAGAGCCGAGGCTTTGAGTATGCGGGAATGCTCATATACATTATGGCGGCGTATGCGTTTTATCATATAACGGTCACCGTGATAGATTTGTGGAAATACAGAAAATATAACAGCCCGGCGCTCGGTTGTGTAAAGATGGTGAGCTTTACATCCGCCACAATCTCAATGCTCACACTTGAGAGCGCGATGTTCACTGCGTTCGGCGATGAAATGGATGACAAGACCCAAAAAATATTTATTGCCGCCACGGGTGCGGTAATATGCGTCTTGGTGAACGCCATATCGGTGTATACGATAATCAGAGCCACGAGAGCTCTTAAATCAGGAGAGAAAAGATGAACGAAAACAAGAATTCGTTTGAATATACCTACGCGGCAGATGAGCGTGAGGAAATACTTAAAATACGTGAAAAATACGAGGTGTCTGCTTCGGAGCACGAGGAGAGTGACGTTGAGAAGCTTCGCCGTCTTGACTCTGCGGTGAAAAGAAAGGCAAGTGCCTTGCCGATAATATTCGGCGTTGTGGGAGTGCTTCTTTTGGGACTCGGAATGAGTCTTGTTATGAGCGAGCTCGGAGAGAGTGTGCCGTATTCCGCGCCGATAGGAATCGGAATAGGCGTAATCGGTATCGCACTTTGCGCTGTTGCATATCCAACCTATTCGGCACTGCTTAAAAGGGAAAAAAGAAAAGCCGCACCCGAAATAATCGAGCTTGCGGATAAGCTTATGAAATAAGAATGAAAAAACGCACGCCTGCGGGGCGTGCGTTTTAAAATTTTAACGCTGTTTTCCCGCGGATTTGTTGACAGATAAACGGCATTGTGGTAAAATAATTTCAAATTCTTCATTTTGGAGGCAGTATGAATTTTTTGTTTGACCTTTACGGAACGTTGTTGGATATAAAGACCGATGAGAGTGCATCGAGCTTTTGGAACGGAGTCGCGGAGTGTCTCGGGGAGACCGACGGAGAGTCTGTCAGGGCGGAATATGTCGAGCGTTGCGATGAGCTTGCGCGCTCGTTCTCGGATAGACTTGCCGAATTCGACTTGCTTCGCGTATTTGAAAAAATGCTTGAAAAAAGAGGGATGAATGCCGTTGCGGCACCCGAATTTGCAAGAAAATTCAGGCTTCTGTCAAGAGAGAGAATCGGAACATTTCCGCACGTGACCGAGATCCTTGGGGGATTGCGCGAGAGGGGAGCGGGCGTGTATCTCGTTTCGAATGCGCAGACTTGCTTTACACTTGATGAGCTTGACGAATGCGGGCTGACACCGCTTTTCGACGGTATTCTCATATCGAGCGATGCGGGCGTGAAAAAGCCGTCTCCGAAAATATTCGGAATAGCGGCGGAGAAATTCGGAATAGAACTCGCAGACTGCGTTTATGTCGGAAACGATATGAGGGACGACGTCCTCGGAGCGCACGGTGCGGGGCTGCGAACCGTATATATCGAGACCGAGCAATCGGGCAAATATCCCGAGCTTGACTTGCCAAAGCCCGACAGAGTGGCTAACGACCATGGGGAGCTTAAAAAAATACTTTTCGAAATGACGAAAGATAAATAAACTGGACAAAACTATAATAAAAAGGTCTTGAAAATAAATTCAAGACCTTTTTTCGATGTACAAAACAACGCTATTTAAAAATGATTGTGCTTGCTGTTCGCACAAGCATTTGCCTCCCAAGTGCTGCGGGAGATGGCACGGCTGCACCGTGACGGAGGGATTGACCTATAATTCGTGTATTCACAATCCCTCAGCCGGCTTTGCCGACAGCTCCCTCCCGGAGGGAGCCTTGGTTCCGCGTCCCCAGATCCTTCGCTGCGCTCGAGGATGACCGTCTTTGACGGTCGGGGCGCTTTGTTCGCACGAACCAAACGATTAAAAAAGTTTTGCGTCGCTTTTTCAAAAGCAACTGCCTGCGCGGCACGAGCGCGTATGGCGTTTCTCTTTTGCTAAGCTTTTCTATTTGCGCCTATAGTGCCAAAGAGAAAAGCGAATAAACGGTTAGCGAAAACTATAAAGAAACGCATCGACACCCCGCCTACGAGGAATTTCTGTGAAAATTGAGGTCGGTACGCTTATCGGAAATGATATTTTTGCGCTTTTTTGCGTTCGGTTCTCAGTCGCCTTTGAATTAAAATTCTACATATTATTAAATATATACAAAGAACAGGGCGCCTAATATATTATTAGGCGCCCCAAAAAAGACAAAATTTGCGACATTTTATGCAATTTTTTTGTACATATTCGATGAATATTCAAAAAGTTATTGACAATTGAATTAAAAAACGATAAAATATAGGCAA
This sequence comes from uncultured Lachnospiraceae bacterium, assembly GCA_964534905.1. GTDB lineage: Bacteria > Bacillota > Clostridia > Oscillospirales > CAG-272 > RGIG4608. The sequence continues at coordinate 10,502 of CAZHPZ010000008.1, forward strand.
AATAGGGCGTATAATAATATATTATGCGTCCGTTCGGCAAGCACCGAGATGCTTGAAAAGCTTATGGGTGAGCATGCGGCGATAAGGCTTAAATTTTTCAGGCGCCGCAGGTATAATCTGTGTGCGCCGTTTTTCTTTGAAAACCGTTATTTGCGTAAACGGCTTTCGGGGCGGACGGCAGAGAGAATCGCAGGTGCTAAAGCAAAAAACAACACAGCCCGATTACATAATCGGCAAAAGTGGGGAGCAGCCGCGGCATAGGAGCGGTTGCTGATACAAACGATGTAAGAAAGGAAAAATCTATGAAAAAAGCAAAGAAAAAAGGCTTTACGCTCGTTGAACTGTTGGTCGTAATTGCAATTCTGTCGATTCTTGCGACGGTTAGCATAGTCGGCTATACATCTTTCCTTGAGCGCGCGACTGTGTCTAATGATCAGAGCGTTGCAAGCCAGCTCAATAAGTATCTCACCGCAATGAGGGTGGATTCTACGAGCGAATTTTATAATGAAAGCGTAACTCCCGAGAATGTTTGGGCGATGGTTCACGCCGCACTTGAGGAGAATGGCTCGCTTGATTCTCTTGAGCCTCAATCGCTTCAGTACGGATATGATTTCTATTTTAAATTTAACAACGACGGAGATAAGTATTCCGGCGGAGAGATCGTTCTTGCGAAGAGAGAGGACGTTGTGGATGAGTCACCTGTTGCGGCTCTCATTAACTTTTTTGTGGGCGCAGAGAACGACGATAAATATGCAAACCGTCCCGGATTCTTCTGCGGCAACGATGGCAACCTCTATTTCTTCCTCAATACAGACGGCGATGATCTCGCTACCGCGGTAAGAGGATTTTATACCATTGACGGCGTGGATTGGAAAGATTTTAAGGATATTGTAATGGAATCCAAGTATTCCAATCTTGCAAGCAAAACGATATTTATAACAAAATACGGAGAATATGAAACAGTAGGCGACGGAGAAAAAACACAAATTATAGTACATTCCGATGCCAAGGCTGTTGAAGTACCTACTATTTCTCTTGATAACGTTACAGAAATTTATGCTTCAACCTCGATAAAGCTTTTCAGAAATGAGTTTTTGAATGCACTTAAAAGCGGAGCTAAGATTATAATAGATAAAACTCCCGAAGAAGTTGCAAAGATGTTGGAAAAGAACAACACAGAAAATTTCGGTGATAAAAAAATATATATAAACGATAGTGGTGCTTATATTACTACCGAAGAGGACGGCAACTCTTATAAAAATATCGTCGTAGACGGCAATAATAGATACGATTGCATTTACTCAAATCCCGCACAGGAAATTATCGGAATCGAAGCTGTTCCGGTAAAGGATAAGGTTGTAAATCTTTCCGACGGTGTATACATTGCTTGGGATTATGTGAATAATCATGCAAATAAAGTTTCGTTCAGATTGAATGCGAACGGAGAAAATCCCGATCTCCCTGTAAGCTACGATAATATCAGCTTCAAACTTGATAATGCTGATTTCGACGGCTACTTTAATAGCCAAAACGATCAGACCGTTAGCGTAACCGTTAACGGAGAAACAAAATCTGTTGATGTTAAGTTTGTTTATGTGACGGGTGCTACTATTAGCATCGGAAATCACGAAAACAAAACAGAATTCGTACTTGAAAACGATGATAGTGAAGGAAGCACCTCTACATTTGAGGTTACATTGGAACCTAAGTATAATATCACGGCTAACGGTATAACTCTCGATACCTCCTTTGTTCTTTCATCTTCTTCCCTTGATATTATAGACGACACAAGCTTTAAACTTAAATCAGACAGTAAGCAGTTGTATGATGAAAAAGTGACCGCTAAGATCGCCGGATATTGCGATGTAGAGTTTACAGTTAATTTGTACAGTTCTTCTGTATTGACATTCGTCAGAAATAAAGAAACCCAAAACATCAAATATATCGGTGATGCTAATACAATTACAATAGGTGATATATTTGCGTTGAATAGTGGTATGGAGCTTCCTAAGAATGCTGAACTTTGGTTTACAAATTCTTATGCCGATGTAACTGAGATGCCCGGAGCGGTTCGTGATGGTATTCAAAATAATTCTAATCTTGTGGACAGCACTTTAACTAATGTAAAAATAAAAGACAATACGTGGGCGAGTATTTCGTTAAAATTCACGGGTGGTGCTACCAACCCCGCTGCCGCTAAACAGACCACGGTCGGATGTTACATAGTTGTACCTGATGATAACGGCGGTTACAGAAGAATTTCTCCTGTTGTAACTCTTATGGTAGTTGAGGGATATAATCTTAAGACAGGGGATAATACAATATTCAACGAGGACAACAGTAAAACCGAGGGCGAGGGAAAAGGCGATGAACATCATAAAGTAACAAATCAAAGTGTTGTTCTTATAGGTGATTATACAGCTACCTCCAATCAATATTTAAATCTTGCAAGTGGCAAGTCAATATACGGAAACTATTTTACTATTAATCTTGAAAACGCAAGAAACAACTCTACGTATATTATCAGAGTCAATGGTGGAACAATTATAGACACAATCATAATCGGTAAACAGTATACGACAGTTAATGATTCATGGACAAAAAAGTATGTTGTGGTGGGTGATGGATATCATTCCGATATCAAAGAATATACAGCAGATATAGTATGTACAACAGGTAGTGGTTCCACAATCGAAAATTGTTATATTGCATATGGTCGTTCTCCGCTGAGAATTTGCGGACAAACAACCATTAAGGATACTGTAATTTTTGGTGGCGCATATGTTAATATTAACTCACAGGCAAGTAGCTTTGATTTGGAAAATGTAGTAATGGTAAATCAGTATGACGAAACATATAATTCAACAATAGGCGGAGGAATTTATATTTCGGGTGATGAAAATGCGATAAAAAAGACAACAATTAAAGTAAAAGGCTTTTTTGCGCAGTATAACTTTATTGAGAAGAACGAGACGTCCCATTTTGTAAATAATGAATTAAAAGCAGGATTGAACGCGTTCTTTGAATATGATGATACAAAGAATTTTGTGTTTGAGAACGAGGATAAAACCCAAAAATACGGTAATGCCGGAATTATATATGACAAGAATAAATTGAATGATACTGACATTGAAATTTATGTGTGGGACGAAGATTCAAAAACGTACGCCAAAAAGCTTCCTAATGGATATGGCGCTGCTGGTATCAGTTCGCTATTAGGTTGGAGTTTTAAGATAACAGCTATTTCGCTGACAAAAGATAGCGGCGTTAATGTTTCCAATTGCTTATCAAAAACCGAATATTACGCACCTACTTTGATAAATACAGATAAACATTATATAATGACTGGTTTTGAAAAATAATAAGGTTATATGAAGATAAGGACAAAAAATAATAGAAACAATAAAAAGCTGTTGAAGATTGTCGGAATTGTAATTGCCGCAATTCTTTTGGTAGTTGCTGTATCTTTTCTAATCGGATTGATAGTTTATAATCAGCAAGGAAAACAAATAGAAAGTTTACTTGTATCAAGTTATCCGGAAAAGTTAGTATATTATGTCGGAGATGATTTTGATCCTAAAGGGTTGGAAATTCAAGTAATATACAAAAACGGTGAGAGTACTTTTATAAGCAATACATCAAAATTAACGCTTGAGGGCTTTGACAGCACTGAAGTGTGTGATGAACAACAAATAAAAGTTAGCTATAACGGTGTTAGTACAACAATTAGTGTTGTTATTGTCGAACTTCCCAAGCCTACTCCAACGCTTGAAAGTATCGAAGTGTACGATCTTAAAACCACGTATGATTTTGAATATTGGAATACTTACGGACTTGATATTGTAGGGTCAATGATAAAGCTTCGTTACAGTGATGGTAGCGAGATTGATGATTATCTTCTTGCAAAATATATTTCGGGTGTCAGAACAGTCTCCACCCCGGGGACGCTTGACATTACGGTTCGATATTCCGACGGTGTTAAGACGGTAGAAACAACTGTGACTATCACGATAACCAAGTGAGCGTTGCGAAAACGCACAAGACGGCTGGCAAAAGCCGAAATGACCGCTGATGCGGCGGTTAAAACAACCTAATAATAAGAGTTCCCGATGCGCTCGTCGCATCGGGAATTTTTGCGTTTGGTGCGGAAATTGAATTTTGTGTGACCGCGCGTGCCCGGATTTAGAGATAGTCTAACGGCTACTCAGAATCTTGCGCGGAGCACAGACTAAAATCCGCGTGCCCCGGATCCTTCGCTGCGCTCGACGATGACCCTGCGGGTCGGGCACTTTGATTGCACAAACTCTGCGAAAAAAAGTTTCGGTCAAGCCTTTTCAAAGGCTTGCGCCTGCGCGGCGTGAGCGCAAAACGGCGTTTCTTTTTGAGAACTTTTTCTTTGCGCCTATAGTGCCAAAGAAAAAGTGGATAATAGACGAGTATAAATAAAATCTCTGTAATGAAACATTGTAGGGCAGGGGCTTGACTCCCGCCGATTTAGTGCAGAATAATTGGGTATTAAATGATTGTCTGCTGTGTTCGCACCGATAATTGCCTCCCGTTCGGGGTTCCCCGAAGCGAATGCATATGAGCTTTGGGGGTTCGCGGTATGAGAGGGAGGTGGCAAAAATCTCTGATTTTTTGACGGAAGGAGCCTGCGTTACTTTGAGTTTGGGTGAATTTTATTGTTGCGCGCTCTCCTTCAGTCACCTGCGGTGACAGCTCCCTCCCGGAGGGAGCCTTGGCTTTGAGTGTTGACTTTCGTAAAGCGTCGGGAGCAAGCACCAGCCCTACTGGTTTTTGTATAGCGGAGCGTTGGTGCGCTGTTTTGATGTTTGTGCTAACCGTTTATCCGCTTTTTTCTTTGACACTATGGGCGCAAAGAAAAAAGCTTAGCAAAAAAAGAAACGCCGATATGCGCTCGTGCCGCGCGGGCAGTCACTTTTGAAAAAGTGACACAAAACTTTTTGCGGCATTAGTAAGTGCGAACAGAGTGCCCGACCCGCAGGGTCATCCTCGAGCGTAGCGAAGGATCTGGGCACGCAGGTTTAGCTTGCACGCCGCGCGGGCATCCGCTTTTGAAAAAGCGGAGCAAAACTTTTTATCGCATTGGTGAGTGCGAACAAAGCTCATTTGATTGCTTTGGGTATGCCGAAAAAGGCTAAATAATATGAAAAATTTTGTGATTTTTTGTAAAACTATTGACAAACGGGCAGAATAATGCTATATTGGAATTATAAAAAGGCATATCCTGTATATTTGGATATGCTTTTGGCAACTACGGACACTTTATATCGAAAGGAATTATACAATGCTTACTGTTAACAACAAGACCGAAAAGCAGAGCGAAAGGGAAAAGTCAAGCGTCTCTCAAAGGGTACTGACGGTTATCGGAATCGTTTTGTGCGTGCTTCTTATCCCGATGCTGATAGTGAACTGCACGCTCATTGTCAAGAGCTGGATAAACGACGACGAGATTCCCGATTTCGCAGGCGTCGTGCCGCTCATCGTTCTGACAGACTCGATGTATCCCGATATCAAGTCGGGCGACCTCATTTTCGTCTCATCGGTCGATGCGGGCGAGCTTCGTGTGGGCGACGTCATCTCGTTCTACGCCGAGGAGGGCGACTACGAGGAGATTTGGACGCACAAGATCATTGGCATTTACGAAAAGGACGGTAAGCTTGAATTCGAAACGCAGGGCGTGAACAACCCCACTCCCGACTCAAGTCGTCGCTCCGAGGATCATCTCGTCGGTAAATACACGGGTGTTCGCTTGGCGGGGATCGGTAACGTTGCTATGTTTATGCAGACCGTTCCCGGACTTATTGTCTGTGTTGCCGTTCCGATTGTTTTGTTTGTCGGATACGACCTCATTCGCCGCAGAAGATACGAAAAGGACAATGCGACCGACGTTGAGGCGCTGAGGGCGGAGCTTGAGGCGCTCAGAGCCGCACAGGCACAGAGTAAGCAGGAGCCTGCCGCAGGTGTTGAAAACGCCGAAAACGGCGAAAACGACGAAAAAGGTTCGGACGACTCCGAAAAATAATTAAGCATTCTTCCCGCGGAAGCCACGCCGAGGGTGAATATACAGTTTCAGTTGTTTCCCTTGATTAGGGAAGAATAAAAAATTTACAGGAAAGGAATTTCTACTATGAAAAACAATAAGATGATGAGAGTTGCTTCCGCTCTTTTGGTAGCAGTTCTCCTCACAACGTGCGTAATTTCCGGCACGTTCGCAAAGTATACGACCTATGCAACAGGCTCCGATACCGCCCACGTTGCTAAATGGGGTGTAAATGTTGTTGTTGCAGGAACAACATTTGCAACCTCCTACGATGATACTGCGGTTTCATCCTCTACAACCAAGATCGTAGCACCGGGAACAAGCGGTTCTATGGCTGCAATTACTCTTTCCGGTACTCCCGAAGTATCGGTTAATGTTAAATATGCCGCTACACTTACTCTTGAAAACTGGACTATCAATGGTTCATTCTATTGCCCTATAATAATTAGAGTAGGTAGCGACACGATCGATGGAAAGGCATATACATCGGCTTCTGAGTTTAAGGCTGCTGTTGAGCAAAAAGTTGCTGCTCATACGCAGAACTATCAGCCTAATACTGATCTTTCTACTGTAGCAGATCAAAATCTTGCTATAACTTGGGAATGGGCTTTTGACACCAACAACGATGTTAACGATACAGCGCTTGGAAATGCAGCCGCAAATGGTGATAAGGTTCCTACAATTTCTCTTGAGGTATCTTGCACAGTAACTCAGGTAGACTGATAAACAGACAAGATAAAACTATAATATCCGCCCGACGTGGCAGGGCGGATATTCCCGTAAAGTCAAGGATTTGAGGATCTTTGGCTTTTCAAGGCATTCGGAGTCCGAGTGCCTTGAAAGGTCAAGCATCAAGGAGAGGAGGGACGAAATGTTCGAGAATATCACATCACGCAAAAACAATACGAATAACGAAAAGAGAAACTCGGCGTCGCCCTTTATGCAGGTTCGCGGAGCGTTTTGGGTAGGCATTGCATTGCTCGTGCTTTTGCTGATACTCAGCATTGTTGCGCTTTCCGCGCGTGTTATAGATTATGCGCAGGCGGACCGCCGCGCTCTTGCTGTTCGCTCCAATATGGACGCGGATCTTGATATTTTTTCGGTATATTATAAAAATTCCGAGGGTGAGGTAACCGTCAGCGGCTTTGACGGCGACAAGGTGATCGCACCCGGAACGGATGCCGAATACACGATACGTATAAGAAATGCCGACAAGATCGCACTTGATTATACGCTCGACGCGGAAATAAAAATGATAGGTGAGCATTCACTTCCGATTGAGGTCAGAGTTCTTGACCCGAACGATGTATATCTTCTCGGCTCCGCCAAGGAATGGGTTAGCATCGACGAACTGTCGAACCTTGATCACAAGGGAACGCTTGGACGCGGTCAGGCACTTGAATACACTTTTCAGTGGAGATGGAGCTTTGAGGGCGACGACGAATATGACACTATGCTCGGAAATATTGCCGACGGAACGGGAATAGAGCTTGCATTTGCACTTTCTGCAGTCGCAAACACGACAGTCGGTGCAAACGGCGGATTCTTCGCGTCCGGTATGGCAAAGACCGTATCGCTTCTCATCTTTGCGATACTTCTCCTTGCGGCTATTATTCTTCTTATTGTTTCAATTGTTAAGCGCGTAATAAATGCTCCGCCGGCTCCAACGCCGGAGTCTACGCCCGAGCCGGAGCCTACGCCCGAGCCGGAGCCTATGCCCGAGCCGGAACCTGTGCCCGCGCCTGCTCCCGAACCGAAGCACAAGGGCTTCAACGGTAAGATGGCATACATAAATCTTGACGATATATGCGCTCACTTCGGCGCAGGAGAGGTCATAACGATGCCTATACTCAAGGAAAAGGGCCTCATTCCCGAATCTGCAAAGCAGATGAAGATACTTGCAAGAAACGGATACAAGCTTGAATATCCCATTATAATCGAAACTCAGGGAATATCCGCAGAGGCGAGAAAAACGGTGCTTGAGGCGGGCGGCGTTGTCATAATAACCGAGCCGCAAAGAGGTGGCAGTGTTGAGTAAAAGAGCAAGAGCAATACTCAGAATAGCGATAATCGTGCTGATGGCGGTTTTGATCGGCGCGAGCGTATACAGCATAAATGCCGCACGCCTTGCAGGCAATTCGCTGCCGATGCCTCTCGGCTTCGGAGCGACAGTTGTCCTGTCGGGCAGTATGGAGCCGACGCTCTCGGTGGGGGACCTTCTGATAGTCGTTCCATCGGAAGAATACCATATAGGTGAGATAGTCGTTTACGAAAGCTCGGGAATCTCGGTCGTGCACAGAATAATTGCACTTGAGGACGGAATGGCAGTCACACAGGGTGACGCCAACAACGCCTCCGATGATCCCATATCGACCTCGTCGGTGAAGGGTAGAGTCGTGGCGGCAATACCGATGCTCGGCTACCTTGTTCAGCTGATACAGACGCCGATTGTTACGGTCATTCTCATAATTTTGGCAATATGGCTTATGGAAGCGTCGTTTAAGCATGACAAGGCAAGCGACGAACAAGAGCGTGAACAGCTCATAAAAGAGATCGAGCGTCTTAAGGAGGACGCCGAAAAAGAAAATAATTTGTAATTTTATCGAAAAATAACTAAATAAAAAAGAGAAAGGACGGTGTTAATATTTATGAGATACAAAAGGTCAAGTAATATCACACCGCCCTCTTATATTTTTCACGCGGTGGTGTTTTTGCTCTGTGCGGTGCTTATAAGCAGCGGAGCGGTCGCAGGAAACTGGGCACGCTATCGCTCGCAGAACGAGGGAGGAGATTCCGCGCGTGTTATAACATTCGGAGAGCTTTCCGTAAAGGCGGATGAGAGCAACAATACGTTGCTTGTCCCCGGGCTTGACAGTACATATCAGGCTTACGTAAGCTTTGAGGGAAGTGAGGCACAGACATACGTTTTTGTCCGTCTCGCACTTGACGGCGGTTGGACGTATGATTCCGATTCGGGAGCGCTTACCGCTCTCGGAGGCAGTATATCAATGAAAATCGCAGAGGATTGGAGCGTCCTTTCGTTCGCTTCGGGTGAGGCGGTGCTGTACAGAACGCAAGAACCGCTTGCTCCTCTTGCAGACGTGCCGCTTATCGCAAACGGCGGAAAAATAAGCGTAAGCTCCCGGGTGAGCGCATATAAGCTTGCCGAATTTAATTCGAAAATAAGCGTCAAGGCGTATGCCGTTCAGGCAAACGGCTTTGAGGATGTTAATGCGGCTTGGAGCTCGGTATCGGGCAAGGGTGGAGGTGCATAAAATGAAAAACAGAATATTGTCCTTTATTTTGTGCATTTGCACGCTATTTTCGAGCGTCGGTGCCTATATGCCGGCCGTTGCCGTAGATCTGTCGTTTTTGTCGGGACTTTGGAGTAGAGATTCCGAAAATGAGCCTGAGGTGCGACTTTTTTGCGACGGCGTACAGGTCGGAGAGCTGACAATAGGCGAATTTGAAAAAATAACGGTCGGAGCCGTAGCGTACGGAGTCGATACGACATCTTCTCAATGGCAGATACTTATGCCCGACGGTACAGGCGTTTGGGTTGACGTTCTCGATAAGACAGCCTCGGACTGTGAGATTTCCTCGGCACTTGTTGAGGGAATGCTCAACGCCGACGGCGAAGCGTATCTTCGCTGCAAAATGCGTGCGGATAACGGCGTTTCATATTGCAGTGCACCCGTGAGGGTGAAAATCGTTCGCTCCGATGCGGAGAATGACGGAAAAATCCGCGGCACGCGCGGTGCCGTGAGCCGTTATGCCGAGAACGGGACGCAGGTGCTCGCCGATGACATTGAATCCAAAACATATGTTACGGTTACCGTTAATTATTTGAGAACGGAGGACGGCGAGGAGATAAGCGTTTATAAGCCCTATGTTGCCAATATCGTTGCGGGATCCGCATTTGCGCAGACAATCATTTCTCCCACTCTGCTCGGCTACGCTCCGTACTATGACAGCAACGGGGACGGAGTGCTTGAAAATGCCTCGAGCATTGTGTTTGATCTCGATTCCGTCACCGAGGATATCGTGGTGAACGTATATTACAAGCCAATAGAGGTGAATTATGCGGTAAAATATTTCTTCCAAAATATCGGAAACGACCTCTATACCGAGAATGCGGGACTTTATAACGTTAGAAGTGCACTCACAGGCACGGTCGTTACCGAGGATATGCTGAAGCTTTCCGACGCAAACGCTTCATATGCGGTCGGCTTTACTAAGATGTATCACATTCCCGACGCGGTTGCCGCAGACGGAAGCACCGTTTTTGAGTGCTATTACGACAGACTTTACTATCTTTTGATTTTTGATAACAACGGAGGCTACGGCACCGATCCCATATACGCACGCTTCGGAACACCCTTTGTCGTTAACGATCCCATAAGATACGGATATATCTTTAAGGGCTGGGACGTGGACGGAAACGGAATTATCGACGAGAACGACGTGCTCCCCTCAACCATTGAGGTCACGAACGACGAAAATGGAGCTCCCATGCCTGTAACCTATCGGGCAGTGTGGGAGCGTGCCGATACTCAATATACGGTTGCGTATTGGACAAAGGACGGCACGGGAAAGCAGTACTTCCTCGGAAGCACCGTGATTTCCGAAAAGTCGGGAGCATATGTCAGCGGAGGTGACACGCTCTTTTCGGAGAATACATATATTTGCGGAAAAACAGAGCACGTACACGATTCAAGCTGTGTATCGTATTCGCATATACACAGTGCAAGCTGTGCGACCGGCATCTCCACGTCAAATACGCCGTCTGCCGCAGACCAAGAAGTAATGCTCGGGGCGTGCGGCGGAGACGAGATCAAGGACGGATTTCTCTATACCATAAATGTAAAGAGCGATACAACGTACACTTGGTACTATCTGAAGCTTGGCGGAAAATGGTATACGGGAAACGCTTCGATGATAACGGGTGACGCTGTCGGCGAGTGTACAAAGGAAATTTCGGGTAATTATAATAATACCTATACCGCAAGAATGTATTATCCGAGCCTTTCCTGCGGATATTCGCAGTCGAACGGAATGACAATTACCTGCGGTGAGGAGCCGCATACTCATACGTCCGATTGTACTTTTAAGAGCAGATATCTTGAGTTTGTCAGTGCCGATACAAACGTAGAGGTTGCGGGCGACGGCTCAACCGTAGTTAATGTTTACTATAAGCACAGGGACTATACCCTCAGGTTCTACTACGCAAGATCGTACAAAGATAGCGATGGATCCGATGTTTATCAGGTTGTCGGAGGCTCAACGTACGCATTCGGCGCAAATGGCAGTGATACAGGCATTGCGGATCTTCTGAAAAATCCGAATAGCTGGGGAAAGGTAAAGGCTTTGCCGCAGATTAACGAGGACTATATCAACGATGCAGAGCTGAGGGAAAAATATAAATTAAGCTCGGGAGCCACGGGCTCGGATTTTGACAGTACCTATACATATTATTATCTTGAATTTACCGCTTCGTTCGGTTCGGATATTTCAAGCGTTTGGCCTGTTGATATCTTTAATTCGGTTGAGGTAGGTGAAAAGCATGCCTCACACGGCGGTACCGACACCGACTTCTGCCCGACATACAAATATGCGTATTTCAGCGCATGGAACGGTCAGTACGGCGTAAAATACAGCCATGCAAACACAAACCAAACGATCAAGGGACTTTATCAGTATCTTGACGAATCTCTCATATTCGACTCAACACTCTTTCCGAGCTTAGCGGACAACACCGAGATAAGCTATCTCTGCTTCTGGGAAAACGGCGCGGATATAGGTTGGAGTATACCGAAAATTTTTGAGTATAACATCTATCTTGAAAACAGGGACGGAGATTATGAGATTTTCAGAACGTTCAACGTATACGATGACTCAAATGTTAATCAGCAAACAAAAGCGACAATAGACGGTTACAGCTACGACCATATGACCTCATCCTCGGGTACGGACGAAGCAACGGGACTTGAAAAGCACGTTATAAACTTCTATTATAAGCTTGAGACGCAAAATCATCTTTATTTTTATAACTATAACGAAACCGAAAAAAGCATAGTGGGTATCCAATACGGCACAAGCCTTTCCGAGTGGCTCAAAAATAACGGATACGGCGATTATATAGCTTTACCGAAATATCCCGAGGAGCTTGAGGAGAACGCATACAGCTTCGGAGGCTGGTATACAACGTCCGAGTGCTACGAGGGAACGGAATTTGACATTGAGAACGAAACGATGCCCTCAAACGATCTGACGCTTTACGCAAGCTGGAAGCCTGTTTCTCACGAGGTCAATTTCTTCGTAACGCTTGATGAGCTCAGAGAATATGAGAGCGGCGGCAATATAACGCCTTATTATTCCTGCACGGGAGACAGAAAGGTTCTTCACGGCAACGTTGTCGGAAGCATTAATAATCCCGAAAACGGGGATCTGACCTTTAAGGGCTGGTTCTATATAGATGAAAAAGAGGGCGGAAAGAAGGCTTTTGTTCCTACCGCCATGCCGATAAACAGGGACTTGAATATCTATGCCGAATGGGAAAGCCATACCGCGGTGCAGTACAGAATCAGATACGTTTTGCTTGACAATCCGAATATTGCGGTAGCGGACGATACGGTAGGGTATTCCTATGCGAGTACAACGAGAACGTTTCAGGCAAAGGCGGGCGAGCCTCTCGGTCAGCTCTATGAGGAATACAATCGCGGATATTATCCTACTGTGTCATCTCACTCTATCACGATGCAGCTCGATCCCGATGATAATGTGTATACGTTCTACTATACGCACGTTGATAAAATAGGATATACGGTTAACTATATCAATAAGGAAACAAATATCCTTATGGATACGGAGCACTTTGAAACCGATAAGTCCATCGTTACGGTTGCCTATAAGCACTACGAGAATATGATTCCCGACGCATTTTATAAGCAGCTCGTCCTCTCTGTAAGCGAGAGTGATAATGTTATAACATTCTACTATACGCCGAATAATGTAAAGGTTTATTATGCCGTGCACTATATGCTTGCGAAGCTCGGAGCTACTGCGACGGAGCTTAGTGATTACAGCATAGACGGAAGCGGCGGATACGAGGATTCCGGCACATATTATACGGGAATTGCCGATAAAGGCACCTCGGTAACCGTAAGCTCGGCTGAATTTACGGGCTTTAGTGTGACGGATATAGCAAGGATTGTTTCCGAAAATGTTCAAGGTAATGCAAGCACGTCCGACGACGGTGCTACGTTCACAATAGACAATCTGTCCGACGGAGATGAGCTTTATATCTTTTATACGAGAGATTCGTATGAATATAAGGTGCATTATTATCAGTATAATACCACTGTATCCGTAAAGCCGAGTGTAAGCGGCTCTGCACAGTGGGGAAGCGAGATAAGCTTCGACGCTCCCGATATCGACGGATACGAATGCGTTAACCTTGAGAGTGACGGAAAGCGACATCTCACGGTTAAGGAGGGCGAAAACGAGCTTATATTCTACTATTCTCCCGTTCAGCGTGTTATAGAATACGTTGCCGTTGTTGACGGAAGCGTTCTTGACGGAGCGGGTAGACTGTCGAGCAGCAGAGAGATCGTAGCGGGCTCGGAGGTTATAGTAGGATCGGTCGCACATTCCGATGTGTTTTACCGCTTTGAAGGCTGGTATGCCGACGAAAAGTGTACAGTGCCTCTTGAAAACGGAGTTCACGGAGCTCTTACAGACACGGATGGAGACGGAATTTGCGAATCTTTCGTTCCCTCGGGTGCTGCTTTAAATGAGAAAAATACAAATGTATTTTATGCACGCTTTTCGCCTATAACGGGTGATATTACGGTAAGAGTAAGCGGATCGGCGGAGGGTCAGATCTCCGTTATAGAAATAAAAAATATGCTTACGGGAGATGTGATTTCGGCAACGGTTGTAGGCGATGGCGAGGTTACCGTTAAAAACGTTCATCTCAACAACTATACCGTCCGTGTAAGCGACGATTGGTCGTGGAGATACAAGGACAGCACGGTCAAGTGCGAGCATTCGAACGCAGGCGGAACTACCGTTCAGCTAACACTGGTGCGTGATAACGAAAAATGGCTTAGTGCGCAGAGCGAGCTTGCCAAAAATATTCACAGCGAGGTGAGCGCAAATGGGCAGTAAAAAAAATCTTGTAATATTTGTTTGTGTCGTTCTTGTTCTTGCTTGCACCGGAATAGGCGTTCTTGCGTATATGTTTAGGGAGACCGATGAAATAGACGATACGCTTAAATCGGCCGAGGCTTCGTGTGAGCTTGTCGAACGCTTTGAAAACAACAAAAAGAGCGAGATAAGCGTCAAAAACACGGGAAATATCAATCTGTACGTTCGTGTAAGACTTGTGCCTTGTTGGGTTGATTCGGAGGGGCAGAGAGTATACAGGAGTGCAAGCGTGCCGAGCTTCGAATATGATTCGGACAAGTGGCTTGAGGATAATGAAAATGATACGTATTATTATCGCGTTCCGCTCTCTCCGAGCGCTTTGACGCCGAGTTTGCCGCGAACGGATATCCTTCTTTCGGAGGATAACGGATACTATCTGGTGCTTGATGTGTTTGCCGAAGCTATACAGGCACTTCCGAGTGACGCCGCGGTTGAGGCTTGGGGCTTGAGCATAGACTCCGACGGACGAATAAGCGACATAAAATAAAAGTTTAAATCAAAAAATCCCCTTGGGTGTTCTTCAGGGCTTTGCCTTTCAAATGCACCGTAAGGGGATTTGTTATATATTGCAAAAATATCTGATACTCAAACTGTTTTTTTGGCAGAGAAGGAGAGATTATCTCGCCGCAATGCGGCTTTGCACCTCGAAAACACAGTCGCCTTGCAAACGGTCGGTGACAGTTTGCGACGCTCCTTGTTTTCTCACTCGCTCAATTTCGCTTTATCCGCCCCCGGCGGCGCTCATTTCGCTCCCTCTCGCGCCTCGGCGCTTCGAGTTCGGTCTTATTTCGGAATAAAAAAATACAGAGCAGATATTTCTGCTCTGTATTTTTTGGCGGAGAAGGAGAGATTTGAACTCTCGCGCCGGTTATATCCGGCCTACACCCTTAGCAGGGGCGCCTCTTCGGCCTCTTGAGTACTTCTCCGTACTTCGCTGACCGCCGCTTCCATTTGGTCAACGCTCAACTATTATATATGATTTTTGCTCATTTGTCAAGAGCTTTCCGATAAATTTATTTTATTTTTACAAATTATATATTTATTATTGATTTTATGTTGGATTTTTGTTATAATGAATTGCACATTTTGGAGGTATGGAATGAAAAGATTTATTGCTGTTTTAATTATTATCTGCACTGTTTTCGGATTTTCGGGTTGTACGACCTCCGAGAAGGTTGAACTCACCTGTGATGAGATTGCGCAGGCATATACCGATGCGGGCTTCTATGTCAAGCATTATCACGAAGAGAGTGAAGACGGCTCGTATTGCCACATAAATATTCAAGATGCGGAAGAACTCCTTGAAGATACCGACGTTATATATTTCACGTTCTTCGAATCCGAAGACGAAGCAAAGGCTTTTACAAAGGATAACAAATGGAATCTGATTCTTTATATCTTCGGCGTGATGTTCGGAGAATTCAGATGGCTTAAGTCGAAAACATACGGAGATATCAGCTATCAGTATTGGGGAAAGCAGATGATAAAGCCGTTTAATGATCTTGTAAAGAGCAAATCTTAATACAAAACGGAGAAACAATATGAAAAAGGACAAAAGGGAGCTGCTCAGGGCACTCAAATTTACACTCATCTCGCTCAGTGCGGGAATAATTCAGATAGTGTCGTTTACACTTTTCAACGAGGTAATGGGACTTAATCCCGAGATATCTCATCTTATCTCGCTCGTTCTTTCTGTCGTGTGGAATTTCACCGTCAACAGAAAATATACATTTAAGTCGTCGAACAATCTCGCACGCTCGATGATACTCGTGGCGCTGTTCTATCTTGTATTTACGCCGACCTCAACGCTTTTTACAAAATGGGCGACTGACACGGGCCTTAACGAATATATGGTTGAGGCGATAAATATGATTGCAAATTTCGCACTCGAATATCTTTTTACAAGATTTGTTGTATACAGAAACTCGTGCGATACCGCGGAGGAAGCGAAAAAGGAACAGTAACGCTATTGTGGGGGGAATCTTATGCCTGATGAAAAAATAAAAGAAAAGTGCGGAGAAAGAACGTTTTTGACTGTGATCGGATCTGTTTATCTCGGCGTATGGATCATTTCTCTTATAGTCTTTTGGACATTTGTCGGTGCGGGTGACGCAATGGGGTACAGCATTGTGTTCTTCTTCCTTGCCTTTCCCGTAACAACTTTCGTTATTTCTTTTTTGATAGGCAAAAGAAGTCAACTCGGTAAGAGGAGATGGCTGCTTTCACTTGCGTTCGGAGTTGGGTATATGCTTGCCGATTACGCAACATTCAGCTTGGCAAATATGATAGCCTTTGAAAAATTCAATTTGCCGTCGTTTGAAATGATAATCGGCGGTGCCGCTATCTCTCTTTTCGGTATGGCAGCCGGAGCCGCTCTCGGATATATAACCGGCAGACGTTAAAATAAATAAAAGGGCTTTGGAAAAAGCACTTTTTTGAATCACATCTATTGTAACACTACAACATATATTTAGAGTCAAAAGAGAAAATGTTGACTTTTTAAGAAAAGTGTGATATTATATAATCGCACAGTAAGCAGAAAGTTATATATTTCAAGATTTACACAAACCCGACAGAATACTGCTATATTTTGCCGAGTGGTCTATACTGTGAAAACTATATAGATAATTTTGGTAAATAACAATATAGCACGTAGAATTGTGGGGCGTGTGTGTCCCTACTTTCCTACGTGCTGTTTTGCTATTAAATATTAAATTAAATATTAAATTTATAGGAGGTAGTAACTATGAAACTTACAGTAGCAAAAAAAATGAGAAGTATTTGCCAGGTGTTACTTATCTTAATGATATTTACTCTGTTTGTTACGGGGTGCGAACAGAGTAAATATCAAAATATCCCCGGAGAAAATAACAACATAGAAATAGGAAACACTTTCTTTGAAAAGATGAAAAACAGTGATAACATTTCCGTTCTTGATTACTATCCTAATACTGAATATTCTTCATTTTTAAAATTAAAGGTTAATACTATTTATGATGAAATATTCTCGATAGATAGCACACAAACAACCAAATTCATTTTATTGGAAGGTATTGTGATAGAAGATTATTATAAAAAAATTGATAAAGATACGCTCGTAACAATCCCCATCGTACTTGATTATTCCTGTTTATCAAATGGAACAATAAGTGTACTTTCTTGGAAAAAAGATTCAGTTACAAATTTACTACAAAATTTTGAATACTTTTACGTTTATTTAGCTAATGGAATGAGTGTTCAAAAAGGTATCTATTCGATAAATAATGAAAGCACAGAAATCGTTAACTCATTAAGTAGTCAATGCGAGTTATCACTATATACGCTACTACCTATAAATGAAGAAAAATTAAATATTAGTTGTATTGATGTGTTTTTGAAAAATCATGAAGTAAATTCTCTAAATCATTGTGAAATATCAGGTTTTGACTGTATGATTTATGACAATCAAGCAGAATCGGATTTCGTAAAAAATGTTACAAAGATGTATAATTATTTCAACAGTCAATAAGGAGGTTTTTATGAAAAGGTGCAAATTATTAAGTTTGTTGTTAAGTGTAACTTTATTATTTTTCTCGTTTTCCACAACTGCCTTTGCTCTTGATGAAACGATTACCATGGTAAATGCTCAAGAAACAAAAACAGAGGATATTACGATTGATAATTTGGAAGATTACGAATCTGAAAGTATAATATCCAAAGAACTTCTTGAAGATATAGTGAATAGTAGTGCAGAAGTAGATGACCTACAAATAGATGCTTCGGTTACGTTTTCTACAACTGTTTCATCGGAAGATATTGTTTCTTCAATAAGGGATGATGATGTCTTTACTATTGAAGGAAAAATTGTTGACGGAGAAGAAGAATATGATATTGATGAATATTATGATTTTTCAAGTACAAGTAAGTACCACATTGCGGAATGGGCATATTCGGTTGATTTAATATCAGAAGAAGAAAAAATTGATTGTTTTTGCGAACTGATTTTAGATAGAAATTTTGAAAATATCGATTGTTTGGAAGGAGTTTTTGATTCAATTCAACAATATCAATTGAATAATGAATTATCTGTCGAAATGATTGAAAAAATTAATGAAATCTTTTCAGTTCCTTTTAGCAACAATAATTATGGTACAACAATTTCTACGATGTCGATCTCTAATGAGGCTACATATTCCAGTGCCAATTTTACAATCCACTATGATAGTAGTAAAACGACTTCTGCAGTTGCGAAATCAGTTGCGGATTATTTTGAACAAATTCGTACAGCTTACATTAATTTGGGATTTGAAACCCCAAAACTACAGTGGTTTAAGTCCACATATCAAGTATATTTAGACCCAGATACTGATCCTGATGGTACTGCCGCAGCAACTACGACAAAGTCTGCAACTTTAACTAATACTTGCGCGAGTTATATTACAATATATAACTTTAGTTCGCTTACAGTGAGTGTTCAAGAACGTATTGCTCACGAATATTTCCATGCTATTCAAAATGCGTATAACCATCAAAGCGGTTGGTTTAAAGAAGCCTGTGCGAATTGGGGTAAAATAATTGTAGGCGGCAGTTCTACCACTTGCAATGGACAAATTAGGACATTTATTACAGGAACAACATCTATGCCTGAAACATCAGGGTATGGAGCAGTTATATTTCCGTTAACTATACATCGTAGATATGGTGGAGCAGACGCAATTCTATCTATATATGAAACATATAATGATTATGGAGCTTCAATTAGTGAAAGTAAATTGAGAGATGTTATAACTTTAGGTATCCAAAATACGGGGACAACGGAAGGCTTTGGTGCTACATACAGGGCTATGGCCTCGTATTTGTATAGCACATCAACTTGGTATACTTCCGTGTACTCTAAGGCTTCAAATTGGACAAATGCCCCTGTAAAGACACAAAATGTTACTGAAACTTATAGTTCGTCTCTCTATAATACTTCAACAACAATATCAGGAACATTAAACTATTTGACAAATAATTATTATGAATTGCGACTCCCTTCCGGATTTGAAGGTGCAGTTAAAATTGTTGTTGACTATTCTGATTCAAATGGTAAAACTCAAGTTTATACAAGAGCAACAAACGGAGTACACACCATTAACTACAATTCTACGGATTCAAACGGTGTATCTACATTCATTCAATCGAATGTTGGCGATGGCATTTCTTCAATAGCAATAATACTTACTAATTTGGCCGAAAGTGGTATCATAAATTTTAAGGCCAAAATCACCTTGCTTCCATCAAAGTCTACTTTATCTCCTTCTGCTTCTTTAAGATATATGGAACGTATAACATATATTGATGAGGGTGAATATGTCGAATATAATGTTACATTTTCCACGAGTGGTTATAAATTGATTCAAACCTTTGGCGCCAAGGATACGGAAATAGAGCTATATTCTGCAAGCGGCATTTTGCTTACGAGTAATGATGACGGTGGATATCGTTTTAATTCTTTAATTAATTATTATTGTTCGAGTAACACAGAGTATATTATTCGCGTTAAGCTTTGGAGTCCTTATATATACGGCGAAACAAAATTGGCGATTATTCCAGCGCATGGTGTACTTAACCCTAATTCAAGTGACTTGACGACTTATGAAGATATTTATTCAATAACCACTTATACAGGATATACTTGGAATACTTATGTAAAAAAGAATTATGCAAGAGTTATTACGTACACGCCACCATCAAGCGGTAGTTATACATTTACTATTGAAAGTGAGTTGGATACGTATGTCTATGTTATTGATCCGCGTTCAAGTGAACTTGTAAAAAACAATGTAAATTACAATGATGATAGTGGCGAAGGAATGAATCCATTACTTACTACTACACTGGAGGCTAATATTCCTTATTTGATAATATACTCTGCATATAATCCTAATTTGTTAACAGAAATGCAAGCCTTGATTGTTAAAATCAATAAAAATTGATATGACGACTAATTAAAGTCAGTAGCCGATGTGTCGAAAGATACATCGGCTATTGTAACACTACAATGCTTTTTATTCAAAATGTGTGTTTTTTGTTGACAAATGAAATTATTTGTGATACAATACAAAGGATAAGTAGGGGAGTAGCAACCGCATGCGGAGCAAGTCAACATACTGACCGTTTGGTCTGGCTTGCTTTAATTTGCAAGACTTACGTATATCTTTCCGCGGGAGAGTTATACGTGGGTTATTTTTTTGCCCTAATGCCGAGCGGCTTGCGTGCGGATATAAATTTGGAGGAATTTAAAATGTTTGAATTTATTGTGGTCAGCGTTATGTTCGGATTCGGACTTGCTATGGACGCTTTTTCGGTATCGCTTGCAAACGGTATGAACGAAAAGCATATGAGAACGGGCAGAATGTGCGAGATAGCGGGAGTTTTCGCTTTCTTTCAGGCTCTTATGCCAATGCTCGGTTGGGTGTGCGTTCACACCTTGCTTGAGTTCTTTACGGGATTCTCGGTGTTTATTCCGTATATAGCACTTGCGCTTCTTGCTTATATCGGCGGTAAGATGATATATGAGGGAATCAAGAAGGACTGTGACTGTGAGGACTGCTCGGTCGGATTTTGGGGATTGATGATGCAGGGCGTTGCCACATCTATTGACGCGCTTTCTGTCGGACTCGACATTGCGGAATATAATTTTCTTGAGGCACTCTCATCGGCGCTTATTATCGCTTCGGTAACGTTTGTTATTTGTATGATAGGTCTTTACCTCGGAAAACGTTTCGGAAACAAGCTTTCGAACAAGGCGAGCGTTTTCGGCGGCGTAATACTTGTATGTATCGGAATTTACATATTTATTAAAGGAATACTCGGAATATAAAAGAAAAGCAGCGGGCGTGCCCGCTGCTTTTTTGCGTTCGGTTTATTTGTTTGAATCAAAATTCAATGTGTTAAAGATCTTTCCGTCCTCGGTTATGACGGAGAGAACGCAGCCTGCGTAGTAATTCTTGCCGTTCCAGTTGCAGGGAACTATCTCAACGGTTATCTCCTGACCGGCATATGCCTTGAGCCACGTGTACTGATTTGCGCTTGAAGAATAGAGCGTTATATCGTTTGTTCCGTCAGTGAGGAATATGTTGGAGTAGTACGCCGTTTCAACAAGTTTAACCGTAGCCTTGAATACATAGGCGGTTGTGGAGTGATCCTCCGCCGCACTCAGTCCCTTGAAATCGGCTAATGTTTTGTCGGTGATAAATGTATTTGTTGAATATTCGTGATTGCCGTATCCGTTAACAAGTATCTCGGCGCCTGTGATACACGTTACGCCGTGAGCACTCTTAACCTCTTCTTTGCTACTGTTAAACTGATCTCTCTTACCTGTAAGAATGACCTCGTTTCCGATTGCAAGATCCGCAAATGCTTCGCTGTTGTTTACAAGGATTGCGATAACACCTGTTTCGTCAATGAGGTAGAAGCCGACCTTGTTTACAAGAGAGGGGCCTACGATTCCCTTGACTGTTACGGTGTCGTTAACGTTTGCCTCTATGGCAGTCTTTATGTTTGTGTAGTCGTAATTGTCGGGGAGAGCGACCGTGATCTTAACGTCTGCGGAATATGTTTTGTCTCCGTAAGAACCGGTTATTGTAACTGTTGCCGTACCTACCGCGCCGCAGTTGAGATATGTCTTTCCGTCCTTTTCCGTGAAATAAACTACGCTTTCGTCTGATGACTTATAGGAAAGTGTTGCTCCCTCAAATCCGAGAAGATCGCTTGAAATGCTTGTTTGGAGCTCGACATTGGGGTTTCCTGTGTATTTTGCGAGGAATTGATCCACACCGTAGTATTCGACTACGTGCTTTGCGGTGTCGGCAAGGTCAAACGTAAATCCCTCGTCGATAACCTGAATCGGTATAAATCTGAAATAAGCGGACGCGTCGGTCGATTTTGCATTTATGGGGGAGAGGTAGACTGTGCAGATCTTGCCGTCGAACTCATCGAGCCATGCGAAGTCGGAGCCGTTGCACTGCGTGTATGTATATGTTCCGGTCGTGCCGTCGAGATCGTAGAAATAGTAGTTTGTAAATCCGTTTCCGGGGACCTTCTTGACAAGCGCTGTTACCTTATATATGCTTGTTGTGATGTTTTCGGTCACGGGAGTATCGACGATCTTCTTTACCGTGCTTGTTTTAATCCATGATTTATTAAAATCGCTTGTTTCGGCTTTGTTTTTGAGAAGAGTTGCATTTTCAATCTGACAGCAGCCCTTGTAGCCGTGTTTTTCCGCACTTGCGATTTCCTTGTCGAGGATCCAATATGTTTTTGAACCGATGAGGGCTACATTGCTTCCGACGCTGACTCTCTGCGCAATATCTGCGTCGTAAACATATATCGAGCCGGTTGCGTCTACAAGATAGAATCCGCTCGGCTTCATTCCGTTGGCGTATGTTATTCTTGCAACGATACCCTCAAGCTCAACCTTGGTGCCTTCATCGGCGTCTCTTGCAGAGTCGATGCTCATAGTCGTGTATTCAGAGGTGTCAATATCATCTGTCTTTTGCTTTTTGAAATCGATAAGACGTGCATTTTTGATTTCTTTCGTTCCGTTATAGTTTTGAAGTATGCAGTAGAGAAGAACCTCGTCGTCCTTGTAAGGCTTGTCTTCCATATCGGCATATCCTATCGAGCCGTCGGCACTGTATGTTCCGTAAACGGATATGCTTCCGGTCTCGTCCTCTATTGTCATGGCACCGTATGCAGCGTTGGTGACGGATGTTATTTTACCGCGGATGTAGTATCTTTCCGTTGTAACGTTTCCGCTTTCGCCGCAAAGCTCAAGTGCCTCGGCTATCGTGATTATGTTGTATTTTGCTGCCCAGTCGTCGGGATCGGGCTTACTTGTATCATCGGGCTTAGTTGTTGTGCTCGGAGTCGTGGTTGTTGTCGAGCCGTTTACTATCTGTCCGATAATGTTTTGAATGTCGCAGCTTGCAAGCGTCATTGTGATCATAATGAGTGCGAGTGCGAGAGATATTAATCTCCGGTGTTTCATAGCTTTTCTCCTTTTAGGTTGAATTTGGTTTACACCCTAACTACATTATAGCCTCGGACATAAAAATAGTCAACAGATTTGGAAAGATTTCAATATTTTTGTGCATTTTGCCATTCATGCTGAAAAATGCACTTGAAAAATGAAGAAAAATGAGTTATAATTAACTGAATGGAGTGATTTTATGAAAAATGCAGTGCTCGTGCTTATCACGGATGCACGCGGCGGAATGAGATTTAATAACCGCCGTCAAATGAAGGATCCTGTCCTTATAGAGCAAATAGCTTTGAAATACGGAGAGGGCGGAATATTTGTCGCACCTATGTCGGCAAAGCTTTTTGAAAGAATGGACGGAGTGACGGTGTGCGATGATCCGCTGACGGAGTGCGCCGACGGATCTATGTGCTTTGTCGAAAGCTCTACTTGCCTTTCGGGTATTGAAAACATTGCACGAGTGGTTATATATTCCTGGGGAACCTCATATCCCGCAGATGAGTATTTTATGTTGGATATGTACAAGCTCGGATTTAAGCGGATATCAAGTGAAAAGCTCAAAACGCCATCTCACGATCGCATAACTTGTGATGCGTATGTGCATACATAAAAGGTTAAATATTTGTTTTACATAAAGGAGAAGCTATGAAAAGCATGTTCAAAACATTTTCCAAAATTCTTTTGGTGATTTTGGCATTTGCACTTGTCCTCAGTTCCTGTGATATCTCCGCTATAATAGGAGGAGAGGGAACGACGACAACGACGACGGAGAACCAAACGACAACGGCGCCGAATACCACAACGTCCACTACGACTACGTCCAAGGGCGATGACGGAGATGATCCGTCGCAGGACGGATTTGATCTTTCGACCGTCCCGGAATATTCCAAACAGACGGCTCCGGACGGATACGTTGTTATCAATAACAATGTTCCTTTCTTCAAGCCCTCGGAGATAACAAGCGAGAGCTATGAATATTACGGTGATCTTGACTCACTCGGAAGATGCACGGTTGCATCTGCGTGCCTCGGCAAGGAGCTTTTGCCTGATGGCGAGCGCGGAAGCATCACATCCGTAACGCCGAGCGGTTGGCATAGCGTTACATATCCCGAAACGGGCTCGCAGTCGCTCTATAATCGCGCACACCTTATTGCGTGGTCGCTTACGGGTGAGGACGCAAACGAGAAAAATCTGATCACGGGAACGACATATATGAATCAGCATACTATGCAGCTTTTCGAAAATCAGCTTTTGGACTATATAAAAGGTAACGATGTGCACGTTATGTACCGTGCCACACCGATTTTTAAGGGTAATAATCTTGTTGCATCCGGAGTTTTGCTTGAGGCAATGAGCGTTGAGGATGGCGGCGAGGATATTATGTTCTGCGTTTACGTTTACAACGTTCAGGAAGGCATTATAATAGATTATGCAACCGGCGAGAGCGAGCGCGAGAATAAAGATACCTTAAATACAGATGCGAATTTCGACGGAACACTTTACGATCTCTCGGATTTCAAGAGTGAGATGAGCAGCAATACGTTCCGTACAATTGAAGCAGGTGGCTGGACGATAAAATCCGGACATCTTTCTCCGTCCGAGTGCCTCGGAAAGGACGTTCCACAGGTCACACTCAACGGTACATTGAAGCAGGGAGTCAGAGGGTCTATTCAATCTGCTGTGATATCCGACGGAATCAGCGAGATCTATTTCAATCTTGCTCTGTGCAATTCCGAATCAAGCGTTGCTTTTAGGGTAAGCGTGCTCGACAAGGACGGAAATGTTGTGGTGTCAAAGCTGATTTCGAGTGCAGATGCATCATCATGGGCTGATGATGCTTGGCAGTATTCGAACAAGTCGGATAAGATTGA
The DNA here is from genome assembly GCA_964534905.1 of uncultured Lachnospiraceae bacterium. GTDB lineage: Bacteria > Bacillota > Clostridia > Oscillospirales > CAG-272 > RGIG4608. The sequence goes on from CAZHPZ010000008.1 coordinate 35,649, forward strand.
TGTCAGATGCCTTTTTAAGGCGTCTGCGGGAAATACGACCTATACAGCCGACGATTCGATCTATACATTCCATTGGAAGCTTTCGGAAAAGCTTGACGGAGAATATAGCATACTTATTGAAAATGCTTCAACATCAACTACTGCATTAAAGAACGGAAATCGTTTTACTCTTTGGAATATCGGTTGGAAAGAATATAACGGATAAATAAACAAGGTTACATTATAATATAGCGGGCAGCATTCCGGGATTCGGTTTTGACTGCCCGCTATGATTTTAAAAAAATAAAAGAAATTTTGAAAAAGTACTTGACAAATCGATTGAAAAGGGATAAAATAACAAAGTCGCGAACGGAGGGCTCTTGAAAAAAGGAAGAGAACCGAGCGAAG
>CAZHPZ010000009.1:0-31939 GCA_964534905.1 uncultured Lachnospiraceae bacterium
TTTAATTATATCCTTTATAACCTCTCCGGCAATGATAAAGCCGGCTACGGGCGGTACGAACGAGCACGATGCGGGCGATGTTCTGCCTGCCGTTCCTTTCTTTTCCGCTCCCGTGATATCGTGGGGTGTTATTGGCTCTTCCTCTGAATAGACGACCTTGAGCTTCTTTATACCCGCTTTTCGGCAGAGTCCTCTCATCACGCGTGCGAGGGGGCAGACCTTGGTATCATATATATCCGCGACGCGGAATGCGCTCGGGTCTACCTTGTTTCCCGTGCCCATTGAGCAGATTATCGGCACGCCTGCCTCATTTGCTCGCTTGACAAGCTCCATTTTGCCCGACACAGTATCTATGGCGTCCACGACATAGTCATATTTCGAAAAATCAAACGCATCTGCGGTCTCGGGTAGATAGAGCAGAGGATACTTGTTTATTTTCACGTTCGGTGAAATCTGCTTTGCTCTTGCTTCCGCGACGTCGACCTTAAGCTCGCCGACGGTGTTTGCGGTTGCAAGTATCTGTCTGTTTATATTTGATTCGGCTATACAGTCGCTGTCTATGACGTCTATCTCGCCGACTCCGCCTCTTACGAGTGCCTCAAGCACGTATCCGCCGACTCCTCCGACGCCGAATATTGCGACGCGTGCGTCCGCGAGCCTTGCAACGGCATCTGTGCCGAGCAGCATTTCCGTTCTTATAGATGTACTCATTTTCACCTCAAATTATGCCGAGATATATCATAAGCACCGATATATCGGCAGGGCTTACGCCGCTTATTCGCGACGCCTGACCTATCGTCATCGGGCGTACTGAGGAGAGCTTTTGTGTAGCTTCAATTCTCAGTCCGCGTATTTCGGAATAATCGATATTCTCGGGTATTTTTTTAGCCTCAAGACGTGCGTGTCGTGCGACCTCCGCCAGTTGACGCTTGATATAGCCCTCATATTTAATGGAAACCTCCGCTGTGATTCTGACTCCGCGAGGAAGCTCCGGGCGGCTCTTATCTATTTCGGATAGCGCGTCATAGGTGAGTGTGGGACGGCGCAAAAGCTCGCCGAGGCTTATTCCGGTTTGCACGGTTGTCAGACCTGCCCCCTCAAGGAACGGATTTGCAACGGCAGGAGAGATATATGTGCGCTCAAGACGCTCTATCTCGCGGTCGGTCGCCTCTTTCTTTTCAAGAAAGGCTCTGTATCTTTCCTCGCTTATAAGCCCTGCGCGGTATCCTATCTCACAGAGGCGTCTGTCTGCGTTATCCTGACGGAGCAGAAGACGGTATTCGGAGCGTGACGTCATCATTCTGTAAGGCTCATTTGTACCCTTTGTGACGAGGTCGTCGATGAGTGTACCGATATATCCGTCGCTTCTGGAGAGGATTATCTGCTCTTTGCCGAGGACGGAGAGAGCCGCGTTTGCACCCGCGATGAGTCCCTGTGCCGCCGCCTCCTCATAGCCCGATGTGCCGTTAAACTGTCCCGCACCGTAAAGACCGGAAAGATCCTTGTATTCAAGCGTCGGATACAGCTGTGTGGGATCGGAGCAGTCGTATTCTATGGCGTAGGCGTATCTCATTATCTGTGCGTTTTCAAAGCCTGTGAGCGAATGCAGCATTTCGTGCTGAACATCCGTCGGCAGGGACGTTGAGAAGCCCTGTATATACATTTCCTCTGTATTCTCGCCCATAGGCTCGACGAAGAGCTGATGCTTTTCCTTATCGGCAAAGCGAACTATCTTATCCTCGATAGACGGACAATATCTCGGTCCTGTTCCGTGTATCTGACCGGAATACATTGCCGAGCGGTGTATATTATCCTTGATTATTTTGTGTGTTTGCTCATTTGTGTAAACGATGTGGCAGGGAATCTGCGCAAGACCGTCAAAGAAATGCTCGTCTGTGAGAGCGGAATAGGGAGTTATTATCTCCTCGCCCGCCTGCTCCTCAAGAGCGGAAAGATTTATCGTCGATTTCTTAACTCTTGCGGGCGTTCCGGTTTTGAAGCGTCTGAGGCTTATACCCTCGCGCTCAAGTGCCACGGAAAGACCGCTTGCTGCCAAAAATCCGTCGGGACCCGAGGAATAATTCCTGTCTCCGACAAAAACTCTGGATTCAAGGTACGTTCCGGTGCAAATTACCGCGCAGTCGCATTCCCAACGCTCGCCGAGGTTGGTTATAAGTGCGGATATATGCTTTTTTCCGTTTTCCTCTCGGCATTCGATGTCGCAAATTTCCGCCTGTATAAGACGGAGATGCTCCGTGTGCTCAAGAAGCTCCTTCATAAGTGCGTGATATTTCTTTCTGTCCGCCTGAATACGCTTTGAATGTACCGCCGCACCCTTTCCGAGGTTCAGCGTGCGTGACTGAAGAGTCACCTTGTCGGCAATCTGTCCCATAACGCCGCCGAGAGCGTCTATTTCGAACACGAGATGTCCCTTTGCCGTGCCGCCGATGGACGGATTGCAGGGCATATTTCCTATGGATTCAAGGCTCATTGTAAAGAGCACCGTGTCAATGCCGAGACGTGCGGAGGCAACTGCGGCTTCGATTCCCGCGTGTCCTGCGCCGATGACGGCAACCTGTGTTTTTAGAGATGTCATATTTTCTCCCGAATTGATGTATAAAAATTATGATAATGCTTTTGATTTTCAGTCGGCGCTTCCCTTAAGATATGCGGCAATGACTGCGGCGTCTATTGCTGAAACAGATGCGCCCGACGAGCCGTTTTCGACGATTGACGTAACGACTATCTGTGGATTTTCCATAGGTGCGAACGCCGTGAACCAGCAGTTTTGCCCGGAACCGACCTGTGCGGTACCGGATTTTCCGCAAACAGTGACGTCGATGCCGTAAACGTTGTACATATTGTATGATGCGGTTCCCGAGTTTTCGACCATGCTCTTCATGCCCGATTTTATTGTCGAGAGAGAGGATGCGGAAATGGAAACGGTGCTCAGCACCTCGCTCTTTTGCTCATATACGACGTCTTCAGAAAAGCTTCTGACGGATTTGAGAAGATGCGTTGCGTATCTCGTGCCGCCGTTTGCAACGGTTGAAATATAAGAGGTTACCTGGAGAGGGGTGTACTGATGTATTGACTGACCGATGTATGACGATGCTTCCTCGTATACCGTCCAGCTTGACGAGTTTTCGGGGCAGGCGATTTGTCCTGTGACCTCGCCGAGCTCAATGCCTGTGCTCTGTCCGAGACCGAGGGATTTACAGTATTCGGTCATCGTTGCGATATCTAACTTGTCATATCCCGTGTTTATGAAAAATGCATTGCAGGATACCGTCAGCGCTTCGATTACGTTGAGGTTGTGCGTGTGGTAGCCGTTGTGGTTTTCACATTTTATGTAGAGTCCGTGAGAGGTGTAGCCGCCGTTGCAGTATACGGTGCTTGATTGATTTATAACGCCGTTCTCCAGTCCCGCAAGCGCCACGGCAACCTTGAACGTGGAGCCGGGAGCGTATGCCGCGCCGAATGCACGGTTGAGCAGGGGGAGATATTCGTTTGTCGCAAGTGAGCTGTAATCCTTTGAAAATGTCGTAAGATCGTACGTCGGATACGATGCCACCGCAAGTATCTCGCCCGTATTGGGGTCGACGGCGACGCTCGCACCCTCGTTTTTGTTGAAGTCCGACATATATTTCTTAAGAGCGTCCTCGCAGGCAACCTGCGTGTCTATATCGATAGTGAGATAGACGTCCTTGCCGGCTATCGGCTGTTTCGTTATCTCGTCCTTGATTATCTTTCCGTTCTTGTCGCGTGTTATCGTGCGAACACCGTCGACTCCACGCAGATATTCCTCAAATTCCTTTTCACAGCCGCTTATTCCGACTGTTGCGTTGATATCGTAGCCGAGCGCCTTATAGTAATCCCAGGTCTCCGCTGTGATAGATCCGAGGCTTCCGAGTATGTGTGAGGCATATCCGGGGTACATATAGGTTCTCGCGGAGCTTATTTTGTCGGAAACTCCCGTTATGGAAAGCTCCTTGACATAGCTGAGAAATCCGATATCGACTCCGCTTGCGATGACGTAGGGGTTTGAGGAGCCGAAGTCCATACGGATCATATCGTATCTGACGCGCAGAAGCTTGTCTATATCGGAATTGGAAAAGTACGGATCGCCGTTTGCGTCGACTCTTGTATATTTCCAGCGCTTGACGAAGTATTTGACAAGCTCGTCCGCGCTCTTGCCCTCCATATTGAGGTTCTTAAGTATCTTGTTGAGCGCTCTGTACGTTGCCGTACCCTCCGTTGTCGCCTCCTCCGAGTAGGAGAGATTGGGATATTCGCCGACAAAGGGATAGAGATCGCTCGGTCTGTAAATATTGACGTCCTGCTCCGACATAGCGTCGACGACCGCAAGAATCGTGCGGTTGAATTCTACAAAGTCATCGGGCATATCGTTGTAGTCGAGGATTATGTCGTAGGAAAACGATGTTGTGACGAGAACGTTACCGTTTCTGTCGCAGATATTTCCTCTGAGCGACTGTATCGTCTCGGTTTCCGTTGTATATTCGCTCTCCTCACGGAGCTGATTTGTCTTGATAAAATTAAATTGGAGATATGCGAGCCTGAGGGCGTATAAAACGCATATCAGAACGAATACGGAGACAAACGCCGTGTATCTGTTAAGACCCTTGACGCCGTGCACAAGCCTTTTTACACCGCTTGCGCATTGCTCTGCAAGCCTCGAAAGCTTTTCCTTGTTGAGCTTCATACTGCCCTCCTTTCGCTTATTTTGATATTTATATCGGGTTATCCGGCAAAGGTGTTAAGTGCCATAAGTGCAACGCAGGCAATCGTCAGCGTGATCGCTCCGACGTTGATGAGTATGATGTCGGCGGCGCTGTCCTTGGGGAAGCGTACCTCGCCCTTTGAAAGTCTTATTTTCATTATGTTGCGCAAAAGCGTGATAAGACCTGCGAGCATCATAGCGAGCATTACGATCTCGTAAACGGCAAGGAGCGTTACCGGCAGTGCTATCGAGCTGAGGTATTCGGTCGTGATCTCACCCGATGCAAGGAGAGCCGAAAATTCCTCGTAGTCGAAGAGCGACATAATGTACGATGGAAGCACTCCGCAGAACAGGTTTATAAATATGTGAAGAGCTGCGGTATATACGATCTTGCCCGTTCTGAGATAAATGAACGAGAACACTGCACCGAGGAAGAATGCGTAGAAGAACTGATAGAGATTTCCGTGGAACAAGCCGAACACGAGAGAGGGAATAAGTATTGCAACAAGCTCTCCGTATGGCGTGAGACGGTCGATGAACAGCTTTCTGAACATAATCTCCTCCGCAATGGGACCTATGATTCCGACAATGACTATCGAAAGCAGAACGTTGGTCTCGCCGAGCAGGGTGTTTACCGAGTTTTCGGGCGTGATGCCGAGATAAAGCTCCATATATGTCATAATGAGCGAGGAAATGTAGTTTCCAACGTACATAATGAATATCGAGCATACGCCGTATTTCAAAAATCCCTTAGCGCCGAGCGTCGTTGCCTCGGGAGCCTTTGCGGGAATTTTCTTTACAAGAATATAAAGTATTGGAAGCGCGATGAGGTACTGTATCACCGACGAAAGTATTATCGAAACGTTGTAATTGCCCGAGAGCTGCGGTGCGAAATTCGCAAGTGCATAGCTTGCGACGACGGCAAGAAGATTTGTTATGACAAGATATGAGAGAAATGCGAGTCCGAGCCTTGAAAACACGCTCTTGTGCGCCTTTTTCACCTCGTCGCTCATATATATTTGTTCGGGAGCGGGAGAACCGTTAAAATTAGGATCGAAATTATCGTTCATATATCTTATTTCCTTTCTTTATTTGGCATTTTTGTTAAGTGCACGAACCGTTCTGCTCATAACGAGGTAGGATGTGGAGCAAAAGATGACGGACGAGATGAATTCGGGGACGACAGCATAGATGAGTGTGTGAAAAAGTCCCGATGCGTGCGAGAATATTATAAGCTCCGCAAAATTGAACGCTGCCTTTGCACAGTAGGCAAGCATGGCGAGAGCCAAAAATGCGGGATAATTCCTTTTCGGGAAGCGCTTGCAGATGTAGGACAGTACGCATGCGCAGAAAAACGAGAAAAGAATGTAGAGAGGGTATGAGAATCCTCCGAGGGCACAGTAAAGGAAGCCCGCAATGATTCCTCCGACTATGCATATTCTGTCGCTCTCAAGCATTGCGAGGGCAACGACGGCGCCGAGCAAAAGGTCGGGCGGGGCACCGAGAATATTTATTATCGAGAAGAACGAGACCTGAGCCACACCGAGCAAAAAGAGAACCGCTCCGTACGGTACGGATCTGTATGCCGTGGGGTTTGATTTTAATCTGATATTCAGAGCCTTGCCTCCTTTCGAAAATTAATCTATTGTACTCCATTTTGAATTATACAACAAAACGCTTAAAAAATCAATAAAATATATGTAAATAAATAAAAAAGAGTGTCGGAGCACGATTGACAAGGCGGCGCAAAAATGATAAAATACGATACGAAAAGACAAACGGGAGAGGTATGCGTATGCCACAGTATCATATAAGCGAAAGTCATATAACGATTGAGGGGAAGACGTTCGGCGGAGCAAGATACGCACGTGAGATGTGCGAGGACGGCAAAAGGCTCGGAACATTCAGAAGCTACACTGTGCTTGTTGACGGGGACGACGTTCATTTCAAAAAATGCGTGTTTGAAAACACGGCGGGACGCGGAGCGGATGTCGGTCAGGCGATAGCCCTGTATCTTGACGGAGACGGCATCACGCTTGAGGATTGCCGTATTATCGGACATCAGGATACCTTGTTCTTGGCACCTCTGCCGGAAAAGGAATATATCCCGGGAGGATTTATCGGACCGGGAGAGTTCAAGGAGCGCACAAGGCGTACCTTTTATTTTAAACGTTGCCGAATAGAGGGCGGCGTGGACTTTATCTTCGGCGGAGCAACCGCTTATTTTGACGAGTGCGAATTTGTAAGCGTGGAGCCGGGATATGTTTTCGCTCCGTCGACGCCGAGTGACGTTGAGGTGGGATTTGTCGCGAGAAACTGCACGTTCTCCGCAGCAGAGGGTGTTGAGGACGGCTCCTGCTATATTGCACGCCCATGGAGAGACTATGCGTATGCGCAGATAATAGACTGCAAGCTCGGCGCTCATATAAACGGTGCGGGATTCCACGATTGGGATAAGACACACGCTCACGCTACCGTGAGATTTTACGAGAGCGGCTCCGTCGGCAAGGGCTCGGAAGGCGAGAGAGCGGAATTTGTAAGGCAAAATTGTGACGTCCCACATATGTAAAATTATTTAAATTTTGAAAAATTGTGTTGACAAAGATAATTTTTTGCTGTATAATGTAGGACAATAAAGAAATGTAAAAAGTTTCTTAAAATATTAATGACCAAAGGAGCTAATATTATGAAGTCAACTGGTATCACAAGACCTGTCGATGCACTCGGAAGAGTAGTCATCCCCATGGAGATTCGCGAGCATTTCGGAATCAAAACAAAGGATCTTCTTGAAATTTACGTAAACGAAGATCAGATTATCCTCACAAAGTACGGCAACAGCTGTATCATTTGCGGAAGCAAAGAGGGCGAGCTTAAGGAGTTGAACGGCAAGTACGTTTGCGCTCATTGCCTTAACGAGCTCAACAAGGGTTGAAAACAAATAGTAGCTCACTATTATATATAGCCCCATCGCCGCGTGGCGAAAATAAAAAAGAGAACCTGAAAAAATCGGGTTCTCTTTTTTTTGTATGATAAAAGCTATATGATTGCGGCGTGATTCGATACATAAACTATGGGTCAATCCCTCCGTCACGGACAAGCCGTGCCACCTCCCTTTACACAAGGGAGGCTTATGGTAGTCGTCGTATCTTTGAGTTGCGTTACAATTATGCGAGAACTTGCTTTTTAAATATGATTTGCAGTGGCAACAAGATGTACCAAGGCTCCCTTGTGTAAAGGGAGCTGTCAGCGAAGCTGACTGAGGGATTGCTTTACTTCCATATCAATATATTCGCATACACCACTAAAATTTTTGCTAACTTCGATATTTGTAATACGAATTACTTTTAAATTGTATTTTTGAAGAAATTCCGTTCTTTCTTTGTCTTTTTGAACATTATCTTCTTCATAATGCTGAGAGCCGTCGAGTTCTATCACAAGCTTTGCTTTCGAACAGTAAAAATCCGCAATGTATTGTCCGAGTATTTTTTGTCTTGAAAAACGGATAGGATATGAGCGTAGAAAATCATACCAAAGATGCCGTTCTTCTTTTGTCATTTCCTTTCGCAGATGTTTCGCCAACGGAACTAAGTCCTTATTGTACTTTGATTGCATTGTAATCCTATCAAAATTTAAAAATTATTCCAAATAAAGTGCGTCTGCGTCGAGGAACGCGTGGGTTTTGAGCGAATTATCCGTGGGAATAACACATTGCGCGCCACAGTCACGGCACCTTACCGTGACGCCGTCGCTGCCTATCTCAAAGCCGTATTTTTCTTCGTCTGTTGTGCCGTCCTTAGCCGGCTCGCAGGAGCAGAATATTTTCCCCTCCGCCTCAAGCTCGGAGAGCACGAAGAGCACGCTTTGCGTAAGCTCCGAATCAAGCGCTTCGTCGGAGTCCTCTTCATTCGCTCTGCGGAAAGCTCCGAGATCGGATATGCCGTTCTTCTCCATAATGTCCATAAGCTCAAGCTCGCTTCTTGCAAGATTTGCCTTGACATAGTCAAGCTCTCCGATAAATCCGATATCCATATCAGAATACGGGCAATTAAGGAAAAATTCCTCCTTGCCGAAGAATATCTCGGGGCTGAGCACAAAGCTGTGGGGCTTCGGACAGAAAAGGCAGGGAACGGTAAGCTTTATTTTTCCGTCATTCTGCTTTACAACCGTCATTTCACTTTCACCGCAGTCGCATTTGAGTTTTACCATCGGCGCGCCGAGCGCAAAGACGTCGACCGCACTCATGATTCCCGCACCGCAAGAGGGGCAGCGGTAGGCTATAGTAGTTTTTTTGTTTTCGATAACCATAATATCACCTATCTTAAAATGGCACGGAAGCTCCGTGCCATCTTTTATTTTAAATTAACCGAGAATGCTCTCGAAGAGAGAGGTATTGATTGTTACTTCGTAGGGAAGAGCCTCATACCACTCTGTGAGTGCCTCGCTTGTTGCAAGAGAATGAGCGGAGTAGTTCCAAGCGATATATTCGCCGCCGAAGTACATAATGTGCCAGCCGTACTCTGTCTTAATAAGTCCGAGCTCGCCCTCTGTCTTTCTGTCGTCGCTCCAGAGCCAATCGTTGAACTCTGTTACGAAGGAGTTTTCTTTCTTGTTTGCGTTGTAGAAGTTATTGGAGTCCATATTGTACTCGTTAGCGATCTCTTCGAAGTCCTCCTCGCTGATAACGCCGTCCTTAAGCTTTGCGTTGAGAAGCTCAAGTACTTCCTCAGCCTTTTCCTTAGCGCTGTCGAAGCTTGTGTAAGCGCCGCTTGTCTTGCCTGTTTCGTCAACCTTGAAGAGAATGTGACCTACGTTACGAACGGGCTCCTCATCTCTGTGAGCAACCTCGCTTACGAAGTAAACGGTGTAGGAGTAAGCTCCGATAGCCTGCTTGTCTGCGTTGTCCTCGTAGTCTTCCATATCGAGGAGGTAATCGTTAACCTTGGCGTTTTCGCCCTGTGTTTCGTAATCCTCGTACTTAAGACCCCACTCTGCCTTTACACCTGCGAAGAGGAACTTGTTGAGATCTGTTGCGCTCTCGAAGTCTTCCTTGTCCTCGTAGAATGTAGCGGTCTTTGTTGCGCTTGTAATTACGCTGTTAAGCTTTGTGATAACGGATGCGGGAAGCTCCTTCTTGGCTGTTTCCCACTTGGAAGCGTTCTCAAGCTCTGCCTGAGATTCGGTTTCATCGTCGTCATCCTCGTAGATATCGTCCTTTCCGGCGATAACCGCGTCGATGATCTGCTGCTTAACCTCGTTCATAAATGCCTTGTAATCGTCATCGGAGGGCTTGTCTGCGTCTGCAAAGTTCTTTACAGCCGTGTCGTAAGCGCTCTTGAAGTTTTCCTCGTACTTTTCGTCAAGGAGAATGCGCTTGAATTCTTCAACGTTCTCTGCCTTTGCAAGCTTGTTGATAAGCTCCTTAGCTGCAACCTTGTTGAGCTCGTTAGCTGTCTTTGCCTCTTCCTTAGCCTTTTCTACTGCCGCGAGGTACTCGGGGTTATCCTTGCCCGTGGGATACTCGTCCGTGATGTACTTCTTTTCGTCAACGCTCTCTGCGCTGACCTTCTGAGTTACATTGTAGGTGAGGTACTCTGCTGTGATGAACTCGTGAAGGTTCTCCTTGAAGTAAGCCTCCTTCTGCTCATCTGTCATACCGTCATAGAATCTGTCGTAAACTGTATTGGAGTACTCGCTTGCGATGTACTCGATAACAAGAGAATTGCGAAGGTCCTTCTTGTTAACGTGCTCGCCGAAGTTCTGGCGAAGAAACGTTGTGAAGTCCATGCTGTTGCTCTTTGCGCTTTCCTTAAGTGCCTTGATTGTTTCATCGGCATAGCTTTCGGCCTTGCTGTTGAGATCTGCAAAGTCGATTGTGCCGTCTGCCTTAGCAGCCTCACAGTACTTAAGAAGCTTGGTTACCTGTGTGGTAGCCTGATCTGCGAAATAATCGTAATATGTCTTAACGTCGGGCTTTTCGTCATCCTTGAAAATGCTGGGAAGCGTCTGTTCGTCAAGGGGAGTGCTTGCGTCGAATGTAACATATCCGAGAAGAATGTAATAATAATAGGATGAATACCAGCTCTGGTAGATGGAGTTTGTGTAGTATTCCATCATGGAAGCGTTCACCTCAAAGTTTTCGCTGGAAGCTCCGTCTTTTGCGCGGAAGAATACTCCGGTTGAAGCAACGAGCGAAGCAACGAGACCGATAAGAATTGCTGCGCAAACTATAATTGCGGCAATCGCAGGTCCGCTGAGTTTCTTTTTGCTTGTGGGTTTAACCTGTGCCATTTTATATATCTCTCCTTTATAGGCATTAATGTCATTATTATATCTTTTTTATATGATTGCATTGTGAATGATTTATGAACAATATGTGAATTGTATGAACAAACAAGGGATTTAGACAATAAAACGCTGTTTTTTTACATCATTTTCATTAAACATTCATAATTATGGGCAGTACCATAGGTCTGCGCTTGGTTTTGGTGTAGATATATTTCGAGAGATCGTCCTTTATGCGGCTCTTGAGAGCAACTCTGTCGGGGCGATCCGTTCTGTCGAGATACTGCTCTATCGAGGACGCGGTAAGCTCTCTTATCTCGTCCATCAGCTCCTCGGATTCTCTTACGTAGACGAATCCTCGGCTGACAACGTCGGGACCCGAGAGGAGAAGTCTTGCCTGAAGGTCGACGGAGGCAACGACGACGATGAGACCGTCCTGTGAGAGATGACGGCGGTCGCGGAGGACGATGTTTCCTATCTCTCCTATGCTGTTTCCGTTGACAAGCACCTTGCCTGCGGGCACCGTTCCGACGAATTTCGCACCCTTTGAGTTTATTTCAAGTACCTTTCCGATCGCACCGATGAAAATATCGCTCTCGTCCATGCCCATTTCGAGCGCAAGCTCTCTGTTTGCGTTGAGATGACGGGATTCTCCGTGCACGGGCATAAAATATCTGGGCTTTGTGAGTGCCTGCATAAGCTTAAGCTCCTCGCGGCACGCGTGTCCGGACACGTGAACGCTGACGATTGCGTCGTTAAGCACCGAAACTCCGTTCTTGCAAAGCTCGTTGATGATTCTTCCGATGAGCTTTTCGTTGCCGGGAATGGGGCTTGACGAGAGAATGACCACGTCGTTTCTGCCGAGCGTGACCTCTCTGTGGTCGGAGAACGCCATACGGTAGAGCGCACTCATAGGCTCGCCCTGAGAGCCCGTCGTAACAACGGTTATCTCCTCGGGCTTATATCTCTTTATCTCCGAGATGTCGATGAGAACGCCGTCGGGAATGCTCATATATCCGAGTTCGCGTGCGGCTCCGACAACGTTGAGCATGCTTCTGCCGGTAACTGCGACCTTACGTCCGTGGCGCGCACTTGTGTCGATTATCTGCTGAACACGGTGAACGTTGGACGAGAACGTGGCTATAACTATTCTCTTGTCCTCGTTCTGCGAAAATATGAATTCGAGAGATTTTCCGACCTCTCGCTCACTCGGCGTATACCCCTTGCGCTCGGCGTTCGTGCTCTCGCACATAAGGAGGTCTATGCCCTCGTTTCCGAGCTCGGAAATGCGGGATATGTCCATTACCTCTCCGTCAATGGGGGTTAGGTCGAGCTTGAAATCTCCCGTGTGGAAGAGTCTGCCTGCGGGCGTGTCGATGCAGAGCGCACAAGCGTCGGCTATGGAGTGGTTGACGTGTACGAATTCAACGCAGAAGCTTGAGCCGAGCTTTATTCTGTCGCCTGCGCTTACCACCTTGAGCTGAGCGTCAAAGGGGAGCTTGTGCTCCGCAAGCTTGTTTTTGATTATTCCGAGCGTGAGGAGCGTACCGTAAACGGGAACGTTGATCTCACGGAGAAGATAGGGAATACCGCCGATGTGATCCTCGTGACCGTGCGTGAGCACTATTCCGCGAACCTTGTCGGCGTTTTCCCGAAGATATGTGAAATCGGGAATTACAAGGTCGATTCCGAGCATATCGTCGTCGGGAAATCCGAATCCGCAGTCAATGACGATTATGTCGTTTCCGCACTCTATTGCGGTGATGTTTTTTCCAATCTCTTCAAGTCCGCCCAGAGGAATGATTCTGACGGTAGCGTTCGGATCCCTCTTTATCTGCACGGACTGATACGACCTTTTCTCCCTTTTGAGCGTGTTCTTTGTGTTTTTGTTGTCTTTTGCTGTCTTAGAGCTCTTTTGAGGTTTTTGAGTCTTTTGAGTCTTTTGCGGTTTTTTTGCCTTTTCCGAGCTTGCGGCGTTGCCTTGAGGCTGCGCCTTTGACGCCTCGCTCTTCTTTTTGGCGGATATATTTTTGCCTGCGGGCTTCTTTGTGTTCTTTTTGCGGCTTGCGGATTTGCTCTCCGTGACATCCTTTTCGCTCGGTATCTGTATTCCGATAGCCTCGGCTGCCTCTGCCTGAAGCTTTGCCAGTGTATTTTTAACCTTGGAGCGGGATGCCTGCTTCTTCTTTCCGTCCTTTTTTCTCTGATGAACGGGAGCCTTTATCTTTTCCGGGGAGTTATTCTGTTCCGATTTGTCGATAACTGTCTGCTTTTCTTTTTTCATTAACTTATCCTTTCTTAAAAAATGCGGCATAGCGATATAAGCAAGGCTTAACGTCTTGCTTTTACGCACAACAACACCGCGAGAGCATATTTGCCTCACGGTAAACTTACTTGATATGTAAACGGCGGGTGTGGGAGATATTTTCCTGCGGACTAACACGACCACACCGCACGGTAAAATATCACGCCGTTTCGTTTTTTCGAACGTTTTATCGTTTATATTATAGCCCATATCGACCCAATTGTCAATAGAAAAGATTTTACAAAAGACGACGTAATTTTTCGCCCTCAAAGCTATTTACATACGGAGAAAAATGTGGTACAATATGGTCAAGAACGAAAGGGCTTGTATATCAGTGCTTTTAAACTAAAAGGAGAAAATAATATGTATTACATCGGAATAGACCTCGGAGGTACATTCATTAAGGGCGGAATAGTCAACGACTGCGGCGAGATAATCGTTTCGGACAAGGTTCCCACGGAGACCGAGAAGGGCTCGCATGCGGTTGCGCAGAACATCGTAAAGCTCTCACGTGCTCTTCTTTCTGAAGCGGGACTTGAGATAGGCGACGTAGAGGGACTCGGAATAGGCTCACCCGGTATGATAGACAGTGCAGAGGGAAATGTCGTTTACGCAAATAATCTCGGATGGAGAAATTTTAAAATATGCGATGAGTTCTCACGCGAGCTTGGCGGAATAACGGTTAAGATCGGAAACGACGCAAATGTTGCGGCTCTCGGCGAGCTTAAGTTCGGCGCCGCACGTAAATATAAGAGTATAGTTATGATAACGCTCGGAACGGGCGTCGGAGGCGGCATTATCGTCGACGGTAAAATAATAGAGGGTAACCGAGGCGCGGGCGCAGAGCTCGGACATGCGGTTATCGAATTCGGCGGAGAGCCCTGCTCGTGCGGCAGACGCGGCTGCTTTGAGGCTTACAGCTCCGCAACCGCACTCATCAGAGATACAAAGCGTGCTATGCAGTCTCATCCCGAGAGCAAAATGTGGGAGGGCTATTCTCTTGAAACGGTAAGCGGAAAGACGGTGTTCGACTATGCCGATACGGACGATACCGCAAGAGAGGTGCTTGATTCTTATCTTTCACATCTTGCGTGCGGACTTGTCAATTATGCGAATATCTTCCGTCCCGAGGCAATTATTATCGGCGGAGGAGTGTGCGCACAGAGAGAAAGGCTTACAGATCCGCTTCAGAAAATTTTCGACGGTGAGCTTTATGCGGGCGGTAACGGCCCCGCAGTTCCGATTATTACGGCTGAGCTTGAAAACAGCGCCGGACTTTTGGGCGCTGCGGCTCTCCTTATGGATTGAGGGACTTGAATGCTTAAGTTCGGAAGCGTTGAGCTGAAGCATGGCATTATGCTTGCTCCGATGGCGGGTGCCACGGATCGCTCGTTCAGGGCTGTCTGCCGTGCTCACGGAGCGGAATATCTCGTCAGCGAGATGGTCTGCGCCAAGGCACTTTGCTATGAGCAGAGCAATAAGCGCAGCCTTGAATCGTCTCCGTCGAAGACCGCACCTCTTGCGGCGGTAAATACGGCCGAATTGCCAATGGCGGTTCAACTTTTCGGGAGCGATCCCGACTTTATGGCAGAGGCGGCGAAAATGATAGAGAGCTGCGAGTATCGAGGCTGTATAAGCGAGACGGCACCCGTGGCGATAGACGTAAATATGGGCTGCCCTGTGCAAAAGGTCGTGTCGAACGGAGAGGGATCTGCTCTGCTGAAAAATCCCGTTCTTGCGGGTAAAATAGTGGAGAAAATGATACTTGCCACATCCTTGCCCGTGACGGTCAAAATAAGGATCGGATGGGACGCAAGCTCGGTAAATGCGGTCGAGATGGCGAAAAGACTTGAAGCGAGCGGAGCGTCGCTCATCTGCGTTCACGGACGTACAAGAGAGCAAATGTATGCTCCGAGTGCCGATTGGTCACAGATAGAAGCGGTCAAGAAAGCCGTAGATATCCCCGTGATAGGAAACGGAGATATTTTCAGCGCACACGACGCACTTGATATGGTCGAAAGAACGGGATGTGACGGCGTGATGATAGGCAGAGGGGCACTCGGAAATCCGTGGATATTCGAAAATACCGTGAATTTGCTTGAGGGAAGAGAAGAGAGAGTGCCTGCCCAAAATGAGGTCATAGATACGGCGCTTGCACACCTTGCGGCACTTGTCGAGCATAAGGGCGAGCGCGTCGGCGTGGCGGAGAGCAGAAAGCATCTCGGCTGGTATATGAAAGGCATACGCGGAGCGGCGGAGCTCAGAAACCGCATAAATACGGCAATAAGCCTTGAAGAAATCAGAGAGATATTGTACTCGCTAAAGGAATGAAGAAATGAAGAAATAAAGAAAAAAGAACCCGTATGGGTTCTTTTTTTAAATGGCTAAGCAATGAGAATTTGGCGTTGCTGGCATAACTATCGCACTTATAAAAAGCTTTGCAGAGCCTTGAGGCTGCGTGCGTATTATTTGAGAACATCTCACTATAAATCTGTTGCTTGCAATTAATTTATAGGCATGACATGTCTGAGACGGTCCGGCACTTTATTTGCACAACCTTTTTATTGCGAAAATTCTCGTGCGAACAAGGTACGCGTTCAGAAGGCAGCGAAAAAGCCCCTCGGTGAGGGGCTTTAAAAGCATTAAAATTATTTCAGAGTGTTCCGAAGAGCACCTGTTTGAGTATTATTGAGGTTTTTTCCTCACCGAACTGTTTTTTGAAAACGTCGGTTGCGGGGCCGCCCTCGCGTATCAAGCCGTTTACATAAACGGCGGTACGTTCCTTTTTCTCGTCTGCGTCACATTTTTCCGCATTTATATTCAGATACGCCTCCAAGTAATCGAGCACGTATGCGTCGAAATCGGCAGTATTGGCTTTTTTGCCCTTTTTGGATGTGGTCTCGGCAAGCCTTATACCGTCATACCAATGCTTCGGCTCCTCACCGTCGGCAAATCTTTCGGGAAGTGCGGAATACTTATCCTTTACGGCGTTTATACCGCAAAGCTCCGCTTTATTCTCGCTCATCGTATCATAAAGCTCGGCAATGAGCGTATCGTTGCCCATTGCGTATATTCTGTCATACGAGAGGAGCGGGAGATCAAGCTCCGTGGGAGCAATGATGAGAGTATCCATTTTCATAAGCCCGAAAAAGCCCTTGGCACGCATTACGCTAACGTGTCCGAGTCCCTCTGCGTCATACGCACGGCACACAAAGGTCATACCGTTTGCACGGAACATTGCGAATTCTCCAGTGCTTTTTTTCTTAAGCGGAAATACTTTTCCGATTTCGTTCAGTATTTTCTCTGTCATAATTATTTACCGAGCTCAAGGCTTGCAAGACTGTTCTTGTGCAGAAGGTACGTGCCGAGGAGAAACGTGCCCTGACCTGCGACGTTAACGCCCTCTGCGATCCAGTTCATTGAAGCCTCAGCGAAATCCTTTGACGAGAGGTATCCCATACCGAGACAGCAAACGAACGATACGGCGAATATCGCGATCAGCGCGGGCTTGCGAAGCTTTGCGGAAATAACGCAAAGAGCGACGTCAAGGCAGCCGAGTCCGGCAACCATAAGTCCCACGAAAATAAACGTTCCTCTGTATTCCTCGGGAGCAACCGTGCTTGCCGCCGCGAGAAGCACGGGAATTGCTAACGAATTGAGTCTTGCACCCTTTTCACTTTGACGATGTGTGAGCATTGCCACAGCACCGATTCCCGCAAGCAGAAATCCTATCGACTGAACCGGGAAAAACATTGCGTTAAGAGGGGAGAAGTCACATACTGCCGCCGCATAGAGAAGCTTCCAGGTTGCCTTGAGAGCACCTGCGCAGATAACGTCTATAACTCCTGCCGAGAAAAGCGCGAATGCGCCCTTGCTCATTTTATTGTAAAGATCTCTCATCAAAATCGTGGCGCCGACCGCAAATAGAATTACGGGAATATAGTCAACGAGCGCCATTGCAATCGAAAAGTCGTTCATACCTGTCTCCTATCAGTTTTTCTTATTAAGATGGTAAAGGGGGATGAGGGGGATGATAATGGGTGTTTTGTTTGCATACTCGTTATAAGCGGGATCGTCGCCGAGCCTGCCCATCTGACGCTTTTCAAGGCGCTGTGCGCCGTTGAACATAATGAAAACGATTGCGATGTATGCGATGATGGCAACTATCCACTGACCTAAGCCGGAATATGTTGAAATTCCGCCAATGAAAACGCCCGTCCAGAAGATTATCTCGCCGAGATAGTTGGGGCAACGAACGATTCTGTAAAGTCCGCGTGTGGCTACGAAGTTGGGATTTTCCTTCTTCTGCTCGCTCTTTTGCTTATCCGCAACGCTCTCAAGCACGATACCGCATACGGAAATTATCGCACCGATGAGAGGGAGAACGACGTCTGTCGATCCGTTCGTGTGTCTGAAGAGCATGGGGCTGACCTGCGCGGTGTAAAGAGCGGAAACAAAGATCCAAATGAACGCAAGAACGAACACGGGCATCTTCTTTTCGGAGTTCTTCGCAAGAGTGTCCTTTGCAACGTCGGTCTTTTTGAATGTTACGTTTTTAAATTCACGAACGAGCAAAAATCCCGAAAGACGCGCGCCGTAAATCACAAAGAGAAGTCCCTGTATCAGCGTAATCCAAATGGGAGCGGCGCCGCCTGTTGCAAGCGAAATGATAATGATTGCAATTCCGCCTGCGGCAACGGAGAGACCGTATCCTATCGAGAGGAAATAAACGAATTTATAGAAGCCGATGAGGCAGACAACTGCGCAAACGGCGTAGATTATGGCAAGAAGTGACCAAGGCATATTATTTTACCTCCTTATTGCCGAAGTATTCCTTAATATATTCTGCAAAGCTTCCGTTGCCCGTTTCCGTGTCGCCGACAAGGTCGTGGGAGAGAGTCCACTTTGAGAAGAGGATTATATCATGCTTACCCGCCTTTTTGATCTTGGGAAGATTTGCGAGTATTCCGAAGAGCCAGATGGGAGCCCATTTGATCTTAAGAGGCTTGCCTGCTGCCTCAAAGCACATTGCCGCCATCTCCTCATAGCTGTACGTTTCTTTGCCGCCTACATTGTAGGTCACATTTGTATCATTCATATGATCGACGATGAAGCGAGCGAAATCGGGGCAGTCGACAACGTTTGCACGAACCTTGCCATAGCCCTTGAGAAGCTGCATCTCACCTTTGTCGATGTAAGGCTTGAATACCTTTGCGATGTCATAGAAATAGCCTGTCGGACGGTAGATTACGTACTCCATATCCTGCTTTTTGATATCCTCCTCAACGAGGTATTTTGCGTGGAGCATGGGAACCTCCTCGGCACCGGGCTCATCGCAGGAGATAACGGAGATGTAGTTGAATTTCTTAACGCCCGCTCTCTTGCACTCCTCGTAAAGATTCATATTTCCCTTATAGTCGATGTCATAGGATGTAAAGCGTGTCGACGCACCGGTAAGTCCCATGGTTGTGATAACAATGTCCGCGCCGTCGCAAAGACCGCGGAGCGTTTCGGGATTGGTTGCGTCAATGGCACGGAACGAATATTTGCCCTCCGTACCCTCGACGTTACCCTCCTTAAGGTCGGCGGCAACTATCTCGTGACCGTCTGCGACAAGGCATTTGAGTATCTCGGCGCCGAGATTTCCGAAAGCACCTGCAAGTACAATCTTCATAATAAATTCTCCTTATTGTAATAAATTATTTTTTATTCTTTTCTTTTGCTCTTTTGTCGTTGATTATCTTCATATGCTCGGCGGTCACGAGCGTAACGCCGTTTTCCTTAGCCCAGTCAACGCAACCCTTGAGTACGACGGAGAGGAATACTCTCGGAACGCCGAGTATCGTTTCAAGTGCGTCGTCGGTGAATTTTACAACGTCATCGGCGCGGTCTGCTGCGTATCTGACGCTGTCAAGAGAGTTTTTGCGAACCTGAAGAAGCTCGGCTCTCATTCTCGTCTTTCTGTGGAACCAGAAATTCTTGGAATCACGGTAGCCGTAGTCGACGGGGAGAGAGGGGAAATCCTTACTCTTAACGCCGCGGATTATGGCGTCGCTGTACTTCTTCTTCATAAGAATCTTGTCTATCTTGAGAATAAAGTGAGCGCCGAATTTGCTCGTGATACCGTTGAAATCGTGGTAGGGTCCCTCATAGCCGTTAAGCTCACCGGGAAGATCCTTGTCTGCACCGTCAAGCTCGCGCACCCACGTGCATTCGATTACCTGAATTGCGTCGGTGAGAACCATAGGACGCTTGTCATCGGGATTTTCTTCCTCGACCATGCTCTTTTCAAGCTTAAAGTTACACTTGGGCATCTTGTCGCTCGGCTTGTCTCCGGGCCAGGAGAGCTTAACCGCCTCCTTAAACGTGGAGGGCTTGTCGTCGATGAAGTTGAGAGCGCATTTTCCGTTTCTCAGAATGTTCTGCGCCGTGTTGGACGAGTTACGGCAGGAAAGGAGCATTGCATAATATCCCTTGCCCGCTACGTAATAGGGTTGAACGAGTGAGTAGGGACCGAGAGTTGTCGTGCCGTCCTCACAAAGTGTTGAAATGATTACCGTGGGCATAGGGAAAAACAGAGATGTCTGATAGAAGTTATCCACTATGCGGAGGTTTTCAAAGCTGCTCATAATCTTTTCTCCTTTTTTATATGTAGATTATTTTGTAAACAATTTGGAAATGATGGGGGAGAGGTCACCGTAGTCCTTTCCCTCGACAGTCCAGTGAAGTATTGCTTCGCCGACAAACTCCGAGAGTGCTTCCGCGTTTTCATAATCCTGCTCTGCAAGGATCCTTAAAATCGGGGACGATATCTGCGAGCGGAGCATTGCGTGACGTGTGCCGACAGAGCCTCGAAATGCACGTATTGCCTCGTCGGAATGGAAAAGCCCCTCGTTCTGCTCCATAAATCTGCGTATTCCGCAGACAAGCAGACGCACGACATCCATAGGGTCGCTTGCCGATATGCTTTCTGCCTCGATCGCGGCGATTATTTCCGTCCATTCCTCAAGCAGGAGCGTGGCGATGAGCATTTCCTTTGACGGAAAATAATTATACACCGTTCCGAGCCCGAGTCCGCAGCTTTTCGCAAGCTCTCTGACGGTCAGGGATTCGTATCCGTTCTCGCTTATTCTGCGCTTAGCATCGGCTAAAAGCATCTCTCTTGCGTTCTCTATTATCTTCGGCATCGGGTATCACTCCTTTCTTTTTATGAACCTGTTCATATACATTATATCCGATTTTAAACCGATTGTCAATAATTTGACAATATTTTCACATTGTAAAAACCGTCAAAATAATTAATGCAACATTTTGATATTTGTGCAATTTGCCTAAATAAAAAAGCTCGCATTTTTTCAAAAAACGCAAGCTTTGAGGTCAAAAAAATGTCATTTTTGAAAATTATCTCCGATTTTTGCGAGATTGATAATTTTTTATCAAATTTTCCTTGTTAATTTTTTGTTTATTATTGACAAAGCGTTTTTTATGTATTATAATAAGAAAGGATCGGACAGATCCTCATAATTCGACAACAAAAAATAAAGATATATGAAAAACCCATGGAGGTAGAAAAATGGAATTTAAACAATGGGAAGGCTTCCGAGGCGAAACATGGAAGCAGGAAATCAACGTAAGAAACTTTATCAAGAAAAACTACACACCCTTTCTTGACGAGCCCGACTTCCTCTGCGGTCCCACCGAGAGAACAAACAAGTCGATGGAGAAGCTTAACGAGCTTCTTAAGGCTGAGATAGCAAACGGAGGCGTTCTTGACGTGGATACGAGCAGAACGACAACTCTTACATCTCACGCTCCCGGCTATCTTGATAAGGATACCGATATTATAGTAGGTCTTCAGACAGACGCACCCCTTCGCCGTGCGGTAAACCCCTTCGGCGGTATGAGAATGGTAAAGGGTGCTCTCAAAGCTTACGGCTATGAGCTTTCTCCCGAGGTTGAGGAGGAGTTCAGATACACAAAGACTCATAACGACGGCGTTTTCAGCATGTACACCGATGAGATCAAGGCTCTCCGTCACTGCGCACTCCTTACAGGTCTGCCCGACGCTTACGGCCGCGGAAGAATTATAGGCGACTACCGTAGAATCGCACTTTACGGCGTTGACGTTCTTATCGAGCAGAAGAAGGCGGATAAGAAGCACTACGGCAAGCAGATGATGACCGATGAGAATATGAGAACCCTTGAGGAGCTCAGTGACCAGATCAAGGCTCTTGAGGATCTTAAGAAGATGGCTGCATCCTACGGCTACGATATTTCTCAGCCCGCAGCTAACGCAAAGGAAGCTATTCAGTGGACATACTTCGGTTACCTCGGCGCAAACAAGGAGCAGAACGGTGCCGCAATGAGCTTCGGACGTAACAGCACGTTCTTCGATATTTACATTGAAAAGGATATCGCCGCAGGCATTCTTACAGAGTCCGAGGCACAGGAACTTATCGATGACCTTGTTATAAAGCTCAGAATGGCACGTCACCTCAGAACTCCCGAGTATAACGAACTCTTCGGCGGCGACCCCATGTGGATCACCGAGTCCGTCGGCGGTATGGGCGAAACACATAAGACTCTCGTTACAAAGACATCTTACAGAATACTCAATACACTCAATAACCTCGGTCCCGCACCCGAGCCCAACCTTACCGTTCTTTGGAGCGAGGCTCTCCCCACTCCCTTTAAGAAGTTCTGTGCAAAGATTTCCATCGACACAGACTCCATTCAGTACGAGAACGATGACCTTATGAGCCCCATCTACGGCGACGACTATGCAATCGCATGCTGCGTTTCCGCAATGAAGGTCGGCAAGCAGATGCAGTTCTTCGGCGCAAGAACAAACCTTGCAAAGCTTCTTCTCCTTGCAATCAACGGCGGTGTCGATAACGTATTCGGCACAAGAGTAGGTCCTCAGATGGAGGTTATGAGCGACGAGATACTTGACTACGATAAGGTTTACGACCGCTTCAAGTCCTATCTTGCATGGCTCTGTGAGGTATACGTCAAGACGATGAATATCATTCACTACAGCCACGACCGTTATTCCTACGAGAAGCTTCAGATGGCTCTCCACGATACAGAAGTTGACAGACTTATGGCGTTCGGTATCGCAGGCTTCTCCGTAATCGTTGACTCTCTTTCCGCTATTAAGTACGCAAAGGTAAGACCCATAAAGAACGAGGAGGGACTCATCGTCGACTTCGAGATTGAGGGCGACTTCCCCAAGTACGGTAATGACGACGACCGTGCGGACGAAATCGGTCAGAAGATCGTTCACCGTACAATGAAGGAGCTTCGTAAGACTCCCACATACAGAAACGCAAAGCATACGCTCTCCATTCTTACAATTACATCTAACGTTGTATACGGTAAGAAGACAGGCTCAACTCCCGACGGAAGAAAAGCAGGCGAGCCCTTTGCACCCGGTGCAAACCCCATGCATAACAGAGAAAAGAACGGTGCTCTCGCGTCTCTTAACTCCGTTTCGAAGATGCCCTACGTTGACGCTATGGACGGTATCTCCAATACTTTCTCTATCGTTCCCGACGCACTCGGAAAGGATGAATATTCAAGAGTTTATAACCTTGTCAAGATTCTTGACGGTTACTTCGGAAAGAAGGCTCATCACCTTAACGTAAACGTTCTCAACAGAGAAACTCTTCTTAAGGCATACGATAACCCCGAGCTTTACCCCAACCTCACTATCCGTGTATCCGGATATGCGGTAAACTTCTGCCGTCTTACCAAGGAACAGCAGAGAGAGGTAATCTCCAGAACATTCCACGAATCTATCTGATATGGATAAAAGAATCGGAAGAGTCCACTCGTTCCAAAGCCTCGGAACGGTGGACGGTCCGTCTCTCCGCTCCGTCGTGTTTATGCAGGGCTGTCCTCTGCGATGCGTTTGCTGCCATAATCCCGATACTTGGGATTTTGCGGGCGGCGAGGAGTACGACGCAGACAGACTCACCGAAAAGATACTCCGCTATCAGTCGTATTACGGCGATGACGGCGGCATAACCGTTTCGGGCGGCGAGCCTCTGATGCAGACGGAATTTCTTGTTGAGCTTTTCACCAATATAAAAAGACACGGAATAGGAACCTGCCTTGATACGAGCGGATGCGTGCTTGACGAAAGAGTCAAGGAGCTGCTCTCTCTCACGGATATCGTTCTTCTTGATTATAAATATACAAATCCCGAGGACTATTATAAGTATACACGACTTGAAATGTCGCGTGCGCAATCCTTTCTTGACTATCTTGAATCAATAGGGAAGAGAACGTGGATACGCTACGTTGTTATCCCGGGGCTGAATGATAATGAGGACTCGATCGAGAAGATATTCGAGCTTAAGAAAAAATATTCGTGCGTTGAAAAAATCGAGCTTTTGCCGTTCCGTAAGCTTTGCCTTGAGAAGTACCGCGAAATGGGAATTGAATTCCCGCTTGAAAATACCCCCGAGGCAAAGCAGGACTTCGTCGATGAGATGTACAGAAAATTTGATAATTAAAGAAAAAAGGCTCGCCACAGGCGAGCCTTTTTTGCGTTGTGCCTAAAAGCTTTGCGACAAAAAATTGTAGTAAGACCGCAATCCGAGCCATTCTCGCAAATTAGCACACCTCGCGTAGAGAGGTGGCTTGATTCCGTTGATTTAGCAAAATCAACACACATGTAAGCGTTCGACGCTATCGGTGGTCATACTATAAATTCATTTCAAGCAAGGAATTTTTTTTCAAGGGGCCTACTCGGGATTCGACAATCGGATAGCTATAAGGTTTAACAAAACTTTTTATTTCAAAAGTTTGTGCAAACAAGACCCATAAGCATACAAATTTGAGCAAGACTTTTATCGCAATTGTTTGCGCCAACATTACAGTCGTTCTCAAAATTCCAATTTCTTTATTCTTTGGGCGGCGATTTTTATATTTTCTTCCTTTGCGAACGCGGAGAGGCGTATATAACCCTCGCCGCACGAGCCGAAGCCCACTCCGGCAGTGCTTATTATCTGCGCTCTTTCAAGCAAAATTTCGAAAAATTCCCACGATCCGACGCCCATCGGACATTTCACCCAGAGGTACGGTGCATTAACTCCGCCCGTAAAGTGCAAGCCTCGGCTCTTTAATGCGTTTCCGATCAGTTTTGCACCCTGCATATAACTTCTGACCGCTGCTCTGCTGTCCCGCAGACCGTTTTCGGAGAGTGCGGAAAGTGCGCCTATCTGTGAAATATAAGATACGCCGTTTGAGGTTGTGCTTTTATACCTATACCAAAGCTCCGAGATTGACGTATTTCCGACGCAAAGCTCCATCGGGACTGTGCACCAGCCGCACCTTATGCCTGTAAATCCCGACATTTTCGAAAATGAACATATCTCAACGGCACACCTCTTTGCTCCGTCAATCTCATAGACCGAGCGCGCAACGTCTTCCTCGGTAACGAATGCCTCATATGCGGCGTCGAATATTATGAGCGATCCGCTCCGCTCGGCAAAATCCACCCACTCGGCAAGCTGTCGGCGTGTAAACGCCGCACCTGTCGGATTATTGGGTGAGCAAAGGTAAATCACAAGCGGCTCATTGCCGGAAAGACCGCTTAGAGAGGGCAGAAAGCAGTCCCTCTCACTCGTTTTCAAAAGCTTTATTCGTCGTCCGAGCATTGCCGAGCTATCGAAATAAACCGGATAAACGGGATCGCATATGCAGACCGTGTTGTCGCCGAGAATATTACAGATGTGTGCAAGATCACTCTTTGCGCCGTCACTTACAAATATCTCGTCGGCGGAAATTCGCACACCGTGTGAGAGATAATAGCTCGATATCGCCTCTCGCAGCTCTGTCAATCCCTGTGCCGACTGATATCCGACAAATCCGCTTTCGTCGGACATTGAAAGAGCGCAAGCCGACATTGCCTCGGCGACAGACGGCGAAACGGGAATCGTTGCATCGCCTATTCCGAGAGAAATGAGTTCATTCTCTTTCTCTCTGCCCTCGGCTATCGCCGCATCGACGCGCCCCTCAACCTCGGAAAAGAGATACCGCTCCGGGAGCGCCGGCATATTTTCGTTAAGCTTTATTTTCATCGCCGTTACCGTACCCATCGTCTACTGCTTCCGCCTCGGGAATGTCCGCTCTGCCCTCAAAAACACGTTCTGCGCCGCCTGTGAGCCTCATTTCAAGCTCATCGGTGCATCGAACGGAAAGCTCTCCTCCGCGCATTTTAACCTTTATCGGCTTTTGTGCGCTTGCGTATCCCCGTATGACTGCCGCGGCGGCACAAGCACATGCTCCCGAGCCGCAGGAAAGAGTTTCTCCGCTTCCTCGCTCAAGCACACGCACACGTAATTCGTTATCATTGCCAATCTCGCACAGCTCCACGTTTATTCCGCCCTCGCCGCGCTTGCCCACACCGACAGCCGCTCCTATTTTTGCAATATCAAGCACATCTGCGTCGGGACAGAATATAACGGCGTGTCTGTTTCCCACGTCAATCTCAACAAGCTCGTATTTTTCTCCGCAAGCCTCAAGAATATCCGTTCCGAGATTTCGTGCTTTGCCCATCTCAACGCCGATCGACACCACCTTGCCGTCCTTGACGGAGAGAAGTGCACATCGGACGCCGCACGCCGTTTCGATTTTTATTCGGCTCCGTCTTGCGTAATTGCTCTCGTAGAGCAAGAGCGCCACGCACCTAAGAGCGTTTCCGCATATTGCCCCCTCGCTCCCGTCCGCATTGAATATCCTCATTTTCGCGTCCGCAACGTCAGAGGGCAAAATAAGAACAAGCCCGTCTCCGCCGACCGAGAAATTCCTTGCCGAAAGCCTGCGTGCAAGAATCTCGGGACAGCTCGGCTCTCCTCCTCCGAGACAGTCGAGATAAATATAATCGTTTCCGCAAGCCTGCATTTTAATGAAATCTATCACACAGCATCTCCTCCGATAAATATATTTTTCGTGCCTATAACAAATATATTAAAAAAATCTTGAAAAAGTACGTAAATAATGATATACTGTAGAAAAGCTTCTACGAAAGGCAGATAAATATGAAGATCAGTAATAGATATATGGACTACGATGACATTATGAAAATGCCCGTACCCAAGCACCGCAATCCGAAAAAGCCCAATATATTCTGGAGAACACTGACATACCTTGTGTCTATACCAGATCTTATCAAAACGGGATATAAATTCAAAAAGGTCGGAATGGAGAGACTGAAGCGCGGAGAGCCCGCTCTCATACTCGCAAATCACTCATCGTTTCTTGATTTCGAGATAGCGTATCACTCGCTTTATCCTATGAAAATAAATACAGTTGCGACGCTTGACGCATTTATTGACAAGGCATGGCTGATGTATCAGATCGGATGCTTCCCGACAAGAAAGTTTATAACGGATCTTCAGCTTATACGTGATATAAAGTACTGTATAGAAAAGAATAAATCATCCGTGCTCATGTATCCCGAGGCAGGATATACCTTCGACGGCACACGAACAACTCTCCCGTCCACCGTTGCGAGCCTTGTAAAAATGCTCGGTGTTCCGCTCTGTATGCTTGAGGCTTACGGATCGTTTTTGCGTGACCCTATGTATAACAAGCTTCAGAACAGACGCGTCGATGTCCGTGCCGAGTTGAGATATCTTCTCTCTCCCGAGGAGATCAGCCGAATGAGCGTTGAGGAGATTGAGGCGGTGATCAACGAGAACTTTTCATACGACGAGCTTCGCCGACAGAGAGAAGAGGGCATCGTCATCTCCGAGCCGACAAGAGCCGACGGACTTGAAAGCGTGCTTTATAAGTGCCCGTCCTGTCATGCGGAGGGAAAGACGCTCGGCAAGGGAACGAAAATCACGTGCACGGCGTGCGGCAGAGGCTGGACGCTTACCGAGAACGGATTTCTCCGTGCCGATACCGGAAAAACCGAATTTGAGCATATCCCCGATTGGAACAGATGGCAGAGAGAGTGCGTCAGGGAAGAGATACTTAACGGAACGTACGGGTACGATGAGCCGGTCGATATCTATATGATTGTCAACTATAAGGGTGCATACCGTGTCGGAGACGGCGTGCTTACGCATAACGCCGATGGATTCCATCTCGTCGGATGCGACGGCAGACTTGATTACAGTCAGTCATCAAGATCGATGTATACCTGCGAGAGCGCGCTCTATTGGTATCAGATAAAGGACGTTATCGGAATGGGAGATAAGCGTGCGCTTTATTTCGCAATGCCGAAAGAGAGGCAGGAGCTTGTCAATAAGACAAGACTTGCGGTCGAGGAAATCTTTAAGCTAATAAAGGAAAATAAGAAAAAGCAAAATTGACTCAAAAATCAATGCAAACGGCAGGGTAGATTATTCATCACCCTGTCGTTTTTGCGTTGATTGCAAAATCCAAGCAACAAAAAGTTAGCAAAGTCTTGCTTTATCCGCGTGCCGCAGATCCCGAGTAGCCCTTTGGGCTACTCGGAATCTGGGCACGCGGAACCTATGCCTTACCTTTTGGAAATCGGCGGGAGCAAGACGGTAATATGTATGCATATTTTTCTTATCATTCATTTACACAAACAGATAAAGCCGTCGGAAAAATCCGACGGCTTTGTTTTATTCAGCTTCTGTACGGTTTTACGGAACCGATATGATAGAGTCCGTTGAGATAGCTCATATCCTCTTGCGATATCTTAAAGTCAAGGTCGATATTTTCAAATATTCTCTCTCGCTTTACCGATTTCGGCAGAGGAAGTGTTCCGTTTTCAAGGCAGAATCGTATGCAGAGCTGGGCCGTGCCGACTCCGTATTTCTCGGCAATTTGCTTAAGGCTCGCATTCTCGACTATCTCGCCCGTTGCAAGCGGTGAATAAGCCTCGACAAGTATTCCGCAGCTCTTACAGTAGCTCGTTATCTCATCCTGCGTGTTTCCGACAAAATATCTTATCTGATTTACCGCAGGCACATATCCCGTGGCATCGATCAGCGCCTCTATATCGCGGACGGCGAAGTTTGACACTCCGACCGCGCGGATTCTGCCGGCGTTACAAAGCTCCGTCATTGCACGCCAAACGTCGATGTTGCCCGCGGTGCAGTCCTGTCCGACATTGCTCCACGGCCAAGGTGCGTGAATGAGATAGAGGTCGATATAGTCGGTCTTGAGATTGTTCGCCGACTCGGAAAAATATTTTACTGCGTCATCATAATTTTTGATATGACTCGGAAGCTTTGTGGTGATAAAGATATCCTCTCTGTCTATCTCGCTGTCCGCCACGGCTCTCGCCACGCTCTGCTCGTTTCCGTAAGCGAACGCGGTGTCTATATGCCTGTATCCTGCTTCAAGCGCCGCACGGCAAGCCTTATATGCCTCCTCGCCGTCCGCAGCCTGCCATGTGCCGAATCCGACGGCGGGTATTTTCACTCCGTTATTAAGTGTAAAGTATTCGTTTTTTACCATATATTCGGTTTACTCCTTGTTCTGTGTCGCAACTATGCGTGCTCCGAATGCGTCCTCGCAGAGCACGTCTCCTATTCTTACGGGAAGATCTACACGAAGCGAATTTATCAGCCTCATACAGTCTCTTATCGCATTCTTCGGAATAGGCTTATCCGTCTTTACGGCAACGACTCCGCCGTCCGAAGTCCTCGCCGTGCTTGTAACGGTTCTTCTCGGATTTGTCATCTCGTCGACGGCATATGCCTTACCTCTCGGGCAGAAATTGCCCTCAACGCTTATATCGTCCCCGTTTACCCTTACACTAAGAGCGCACCCTCTCGGGCAGATTATGCATGTTAATTTTCTTTCTTTCATACCTCTCCTCCCGAAAGCTCTATCGAAAAGTGCAGGCTCCCGATCTCACGCAGGATCTCGGGCTTGAGCGTTACACGCTCCATCTCTCCCGGTGCGAGCCTCGGAGATTTTCTTGTGATCAGCACCCTGTCGCCGTCACGCACCGTTATTTTCGCGTCACGGTAAACGTCCGCAACTCTGAAATAAACATCAACGCTCTTTTCGGCATTTTTGCAATTTATGACCTGCGGAACGGTGTAGCGCACCCGACCGTCCGTCGTTATTTTTATTTTTTCGTCGTCGGCTCTGCTTGCTTTACCGCCGAGAACATAATCGGCGGCAGCCTCTCCCGCAAGAGCCGCCTCGCTTGAAACGAAATCCACAAGATCGTGAACGTGGAGCACGTTTCCGCAAGCGAAAATTCCCTCGATATTCGTCTGGCGGTTCTCGTCAACGACGGCACCGTTCGTAACGGGCGACATCTCCGCTCCCGCCCCTCTTGTAAGCTCGTTCTCGGGTATGAGACCGACGGAGAGAAGCAACGTATCACAAGGAATATATCGCTCCGTTTCGGGCTTCGGACGGCGTTTTTCGTCGACCTTGGCTACCGTAACACCCTCTATACGTTCTTTTCCGTGTATTCTTACCACCGTATGTGAAAGATAAAGCGGAATATCAAAATCATTAAGGCATTGCTCTATATTTCGCGCAAGACCGCCGGAATACGGCATAAGCTCGCAAACGGCGTGCACACGTGCACCCTCAAGCGTCATTCGGCGAGCCATTATAAGCCCGATATCGCCCGAGCCGAGTATCACGACGTCACGTCCGGGGAGATATCCGCGTGTATTGACAAGCTTTTGGGCCGCACCCGCGCTGTATATACCCGACGGACGTGTTCCCGCAATATTGAGCGCACCTCTCGGACGTTCCCTACAGCCCATTGCAAGAATGACAGCGGATGCGGAGAGAGTGAATATTCCGCTCTCGGCGTTTGTCGCGGTGACAGTCTTGTCCGCGCTAACGTCAAGCACCGTTGTATCCGTAAGCACGGAAATTCCGAGCTTTTCCACACGCTCCTCATATCTGTATGCGTATTCGGGACCCGTCAGCTCCTCGCCGAACGTATGAAGCCCGAAGCCGTTATGTATGCATTGGCGAAGTATTCCGCCGAGGGACTCCTCTCTCTCTATTATAAGTATGTCACGCAATCCGTGCTCATATGCCGCAATCGCCGTGCTCATTCCGGCGGGACCTCCGCCGATTATTACAAGATCAACGTGCTTCATACTCTGTCCTCCTTGGTTCTTCCGATCACAAGCTCGGAGCCCTTGCCCGACTTTGTAACGCAGGAAAGATCAATTCCCCTCTCGCGCGCTATAAGCTCCATAACGGACGGCGCGCAAAATCCGCCCTGACAGCGTCCCATTCCCGCTCTTGTGCGGCGTTTAACGCCGTCAAGATCCGCAGCCGGCGGATTTGAACGAATGGCGTCGAGTATCTCGCCCTCGCTGATGCCCTCGCAGCGACAAACTATCTTGCCGTATGATGGGTCGCGCGCGATAACCGAATTTTTGTATTCCACGCTTCCGTCTCTGAATGCGTGCTTTGGCTCACGTATGGGATTAAAATCGGGATTTTTGACAAGATCGAGCCCCTCATCGCAGAGCAGGCTTACAACGTATTCCGCAATTGCCGGGGACGCGGTAAGTCCCGGGGACTCAATGCCCGCAACGTTTATAAAACGTCTTTTTGCGGCGCGAATTATAAAATCCCCCTCACTTCCGACAGCGCGGAGTCCGCAAAACGATGTTATCGTCTTACCGAGCGGTACGGGAATGCCGAGCATATCCGCGGCGGAATGCATTACACGCTCAAGATCCGTCGCATAGGTTGATTTGTCGGTCTTGTCCCCTATATCCGTAGAGGTAGGACCGAGAAGAAGATTTCCGTCTACCGTCGGGCTTACGAGTATGCCCTTTCCCATTTTCGAGGGAACACGGAAAAGCGTGTGCGAAACGAGCGAGCCGCACTCACGGTCAAGCAGTATGTAGTCTCCGCTCCTCGGGTGCACCGAAAACGATTCATCACCCGCAAGAGCCGCTATCTCATCCGAATAAAGTCCCGCCGCATTGACGACAAAGCGTGCGCATATCTGCTCTCCGTTCTCACTCTCTATTACGTAATAGCCATCAGACTCCGAAATTTTCGTCACCTTGAAATTACAGCGCAGATGTGCTCCGTTGTCCATTGCGTTGCCGACTGCGGCAATACAAAGCTCATATGGGCATACTATTCCGCCTGTTGGAGCGTAAAGAGCACATATAGCACCCTCTCCGACGTTCGGCTCAAGGCGGAGAAGCTCGTCACGCTCAATTATGCGAACGCTGTCAACTCCGTTCAGTATTCCTCGCTCAAGAAGTTCAAGAAGAGCTCCTCTGTCACTCTCAGAAAATCCTAAAACGAGCGAGCCGTTGTTCTGATATTTTACACCGAGCTCGTCCGTGACCTTTTTCATCATTTTGGAGCCGAGAACGTTAAACCGAGCCTTCATAGAGCCGGGGCGTGCGTCGAAGCCCGCGTGAACGATGCCCGAATTTGCACGTGTCGCACCCATTGCAACATCTCCCTCGCTCTCAAGCAGGCAAACGTCAAGACGATATCTCGTAAGCTCACGCGCAACAAGACCGCCGATAACGCCGGCACCTATTACCACAACGTCGAATCTATCCATATTAAGTACCTTTCTTGTTTTCATATTATTGTATAATTGTATCAAATTTTCATCCGTTTGTCAATGCGTAAGATAAATGTACCGCTGTTCTTAG
>CAZHPZ010000010.1:0-30775 GCA_964534905.1 uncultured Lachnospiraceae bacterium
TCCGCCACTTTCGGGTCAAAATCGTTGATTTTGACCCGTTTTTGTTTACTTTTTGCTGATTTTTCAGCACGCATTCTCCACATTGGAATTGTGTATGGGCAGTACATTATAGACAATTCATTCATTTACTGCGAGAAAGCTGCGAGAAGGTGACAGTTTACATCAAAATCCCTTATAAAAAAGCACCTACCGTTTTTTAAACGATAGGTGCTGATTTTTAATTTTTATGGGGCGATTGCTTATTCCGCAAATTTGATTTCCTTGAATGTGTAACCGCAGAAGGATTTGCCGTCGCCCGCCTCAACGTCGGTGTCGGTGAGCGTCGAGCCGTTGAAGTCCTTTTGCCCCTTTGCGAGAGTCAGCGTGATCTTTGTGGTATCTACCCCGTGGAATGTCTGGTAGTTGTTAATACTCGTGATAACGCCCTCAAAGGTTATGTCCGTAAGAGCCTTGCAGTCATAGAATGTGTAAAATCCGAGACTCTTTACGCCTGCCGGGATGGTTACGGAGGTAAGAGATTGACATCCGTTAAAGGTCTGATCCCCTACCGACGTTACCCCCGAGGGAAGCGTCAGGCTTGTAATGCCCGTGAGACCGATTCCGCCCGTATCTATTGTTGTGAGCTTACTGCCTTCCTCGAACGTTATGGTTTTCATGTTCGTGCAAAATACGAACGCCAGCTCTCCGATCCTTTCGACGCTTGCCGGAATGGTTATGCTCGTAAGTGAGGTGCATTGATAGAATGCATATCTGTTGATGACCTTTATTCCGCTCGGGATGGTTACGCTCTGAAGTGCGGAGCAGAATTTGAACGCCTCATCACCGATGTACGTTACGGTATTCGGAATATTGATACTCTTGAGCGAAGAGCACGCACTGAACGCTGCGTTTCCTATGGATTCAAGCTTGCTGCCCTCCTCAAAGGTTACGGTCTCGAGAGAGGAACAATCATAGAAAGCCCAGCGGTCGATAGACGTTACTCCCTCGGGAATGGTTATGCTCTCAAGCGCTCCGCATTCTTTAAACGTGTCCTCATCGATCTTCTGAAGCTTACTGCTTTTGCCGAAGCTTACGGAGGTCAGCGAGGTGCAATATGCGAAAACACTGCTCTCGATAGTCTCTACGCTATCCGGTATTGCTATACCGGTAAGAGCGGAGCAGTACGCAAACGCATAGCCATATATTATTTTCAGCTTGCTGTCCTTGCCGAAATTCACGGCGGTCAAATACGTGCAATCACCGAATGCGTTGTTTCTGATTTCCACCACGCTGTCCGGTATCGTAATACTGCCCAGAGCCGAGCACTCATAAAATGCTTGATTGGGAATGTACGTGAAGTCGCCCCAGAGCGTGAGGTTGACCGAGCCGTTCTCCATGCTCGCAATGCCGCTGTTTATTGCGGAAAGCATACCGCCTGCGTCAGTGGGAAGCTTTACAACGAAATTTCTTACGCCCTCCGCACCGAGATCTACGAGCCTTTGTCCGAGCTGCTCGGAGGTCATTTGCGTTGCGTCGATCTCGATTATCGGCACGATCTTTTTGAACGTAGTTCCGGCGAATTCCGTTCCCGAAACGAAGAGCGACGTGGTTTCTTCATAATAAGATGACTCGGTGTTTTCTTCAAGAATTTTTTGCCCTTTTGCGAGATAGAGCGTGGTCTTTTCCGTGGGGCAAGCCATAAACACGTCTTGGGCGATTTGCTTTACCGTACCCATGAAGGTGATCGTCTCAAGAGACGAGCAACTTTTGAATGCGCCATACTCAATCTTTGTCAGATCCTTTCCTAGCGTAACCGTCTTAAGAGACTTGCAACTATCGAAAGCGCTTTCTCCGACGGACGTTACGCCGTCCGAAAGGGTGATGCCTACAATAGCTTGGCAGTTATAAAACGTGTTGTCGGGGATTTTTTCAACGCCCTTCAAGGTCAGGTCGATATACTTTTCATCTGCGTAAGCTTTAAGGCGGAAATCGAAAAGATAAAAGGAGTTGAAATCCTTTGGCAAGGTCAGCGTGAGCTTGGTGGGAGCAGTTGCAAAGATGGTGTTCAGCGCATTTTCCTGCTGCGTTGCGTTCATATTCGTCAGATCCGTAATATCGTAGGTCTGCGTGGGGAATATGTTCTTAGTAAAGGAAGCCTTGCGAAGAAAATTCGAGACGGTGGCGTTTACGGTCTCGCCGAGCGATATCTTGCAATGCTTGCAAGTGCCGCTTGCCGTGCAGGTCGAAAAATCGTCCGCCCAAACGTATTTAGCCGTCGTGTCCGCTACGTGCTCGCCCTTAAGGCAGTTCACCTGATTCTGAAGTGCCTCGTTTTCCTTTACGAGCTTATCAAGCTTGTCGAGAATGTCCTTAATGCTTGCCGCATGGTCCTCAATTTCCTTCCTGTTGGCTTCTGCCTTGTCGCCGATAGCTTCTATTCTGCTTTCGAGAGTGTCTATCTGGGTTTGAAGGTTAGCTTGTGCAGCTTCGATATCATCAAAGTATTCATCATCGAGCTTACCGTTGTTATCTTCGATGGCTTTATAAATAGCTATTTGATATGCCGCGGTAAGATCTTCTTTCGCCTTGTCAAGTGCCGCCTTTTGAGCCTCTACGTCGGATCTGATGCTGTTATCCGCATTTATGAGAACCTCGAGCTTTGCATTGACGTTTTCAATAGTGTCGTAGCCGGTGAGCTGCTCGTTTATCCAAGTTCGCATTCCGGCTTCGCTATCTTCAATAGCTTTGCCGATAGCCGTGGTGTAAGCGTTCGCAATCTCCGTCTTTGCGTTCGAAATTGCTGTCAGGTAGCTATTCGTCACTGCTTCGATTTGATTCGTAAGCTCCTCGTAGGTAACAACCGTTTTGAGCGTTTCATCAATCGCATTAATTCTTGCGGTGAGGGTGCTGTCAAGGTTCGAAATGCTTGCGTTGATTGTTACGATTTCAGCCTTTATCGACGTGATCTCGGTCTGCATCGTTGCATACTGCTCAAGCGTTGCGAACGTTGCTTCCGTCCACGATTTCGTCGCAAGACTTTCAGCCGCCGCCTCGAGTGCGGCGATCTTGCCCTCAAGCTCCGTGTCCTTATGCTTGAGCGATTCGATGGAGGCTTTCAGTGCCTCAATCTGCGAATTCGTGCTCTCACGCAGGGCTGTGAGCTCCTTTTTCAGCTCCTCGGAGGACGTGTCGCCCTCAAGAGCCGAAATTCTCTCGTCGAGAGCCTTCGTTTCGCTCTCGAGCGTGTCAATGCTCGTCTCGAGGCTGTCGATATAGCCCTTAAGCTCCTTGTCGGTAGCCTTCAAGTCTACGAGGGACGAGTTTATCCCCTCGACCTGCTCCTCGACCGTTGCGATCCTGTCGTCCCTCTCGTCGTTGCCGAAGATCCTGTCGATGATCTGGCATCCGCCGAGCGTCAGCGTCGCCATCGCAATGCAAAGCAGCAGTGCGAGAGTTGTGATTTTTCTTTTCATAGGTTCTCCTTATATTTCTGATTTTTATAATACAAGCAAAAAAGCTTGCTTACAAGGACTTTTTCACTTCATATTCAAATGAGCGTCTGTTATTTGCATTTCGGCAAACACAGGACGCAGCGGCGATGCAAAAATTTATTTTTGCAAGCCGTTCAATTAAATAATAAAAGTCGCCGAAGCAAGGACGCAATGCGTCCCTCGGCGACTTATTTATTAAATTTGCATGCAAAAAGGAGACAGTATTATCTGTCCTGTACGTATAATTGCCGCTTGCTTGCTTGCTTGCTTGCTTGCTTGCTTGCTTGCTTGCTAACGATTGTCGCAAATCCAAACATACTTGTCAACTCCTTTTACTCATTTCTGTATTATTCTTCTTTGTTCTCGAGTGACGCAAGCATACCGTCGATGACCTGCTTTGCAAGCGTTTCAAAATCAAACTGCGAAACAAATGCAATAGCTTCCTTGATTTTTTCGTCCGGCACATGATATAAAAGCATTGTCGACTCGATAAACGCCTTTACCTTTCTGTCCATTGTAAAGTACATATCACAAGGAACAGACATATAGTTTCTGATTACTCCCGCCGACGCGATCTCTCGCTCGTAAAAATCCTTTGTCTGCCAATCGGGCAGCATTTCGCTGAATATTCTTTCAAGCTTTGACGTTATCGTATGATAAATTATCTGCGACGAGTTAGGCAGCGAATACGCCACATTATAAAGCTTTCTTACGTGCTCGTTCGACTCCGCCATGTAAAGTTGAAGCGTTGTTTCAGCCGCATAGAACAGGATTTTGTCATCCGTCTTGCCCTGAAGAAACTTCTCCGTGAATTCAAACTGTCCCTCAAGCACGTATGACACAAGCTCGCAAACCACGTTTTCCTTTGTTTTATAAGCGTACACGACCGAACCGGAATTGAGTCCCGCCTCATCGGCTATCTTCAGCACCGTGGCTTTATCGTATCCGACCGTCAGAAAAAGCCTTGCCGCCGCCTGTAAAATCTGCGCTCTCACGGCTTCCATATCGTAATCTCTTTTACCCATAATCTTCTCCTTTCCGTGCATAATGTATAACGCATTATACACCCGATTTTTCAATGTATTCATTGTACCACTATCGGAGGTAAATTGCAATAGCTTTTCGAAAAAAACTTAATAATTTTTACAAAGTTTTTTTCGCTACGTGCTCGCTTTTTGTCAAAAAAATCCCTTGATTAAATTCCCGAAAAATGTTAAAATAATATTGTATAGTGAGCAGTCGAAAGGCGTAAGTCCGGCTTATGGGACCTACGCCTTTTTTCTGCTCTTTTTATTTTTCAGGAGGTTTTATAATGGAAAAGGAAAATCAAAGCTACCTCGGCACTCTGCCGGTGGGCAAGCTTATGAGCAAATATGCACTTCCCTGCATAATTTCTCTTCTGGTCGGTGCGCTCTACAACATAGTCGATCAGATATTCATCGCAAACGCCAGCTATCTCGGCTCTTACGGAAACGCCGCCAACACGGTCGTCTTTCCTCTGACTGTAATTGCACTCGGTATCGCCGTTATGATAGGTGACGGCTGCTGCGCATTTGTCAGCATCTCGCTCGGTCAGGGGCGCTCCGAAAACGCCACCCGAAGCGTCGGAAATTCAATACTGCTCTGTTTATCGGGCAGCATCGTTCTTACCGCTGTATATCTCATATTCGCCGATCCGATACTGAACGCATTCGGGGGAAACGTCAACGCCGAAACCTTTGCGCTTTCAAAGGAATATTTCTTTTGGATCACGCTCGGAATACCGTTTTATATGTTCGGTCAGGCGATGAATCCCATTATCCGCGCGGACGGAAATCCCAAGCTTGCCATGGCGTCCACGCTCGCCGGTGCCGCGGTAAACATCGTGCTTGATCCCATATTTATTTTCGGATTCAAATGGGGTATGAAGGGTGCCGCAATCGCAACCGTCATAGGTCAGATCGCAACCGCCGTTCTCAGCGTTTTATGCCTCGTTCGTGCCAAGGCGATAAAGCCAACGGCAAAGGATATGAAGCCACAGGCAAGCATAATCGGCAGAACGCTTTCACTCGGCCTTTGCAGTCTTTTAGCCCAGATATCGCTCGTTGCGGCTATGGCGGCTATCAACAATATGCTCCGAAAATACGGCGCAGAGGACGAAATATTCGGTCAGGATCAGTATTCTCAAATCCCCATGGCTGTCGTCGGAATAGTTATGAAATTTTTCCAGATAGTCATTTCCGTTGTCATCGGCATGGCGGCAGGCTGTATTCCGATAGTCGGATTTAATATGGGTGCGGGGCTGCACGAAAGAGTCAAAAAGCTCTTCACGAGGCTCCTTGTCTCCGAGGCGATAATCGGTGTCGTGGCACTTGTCATTGTCGAGCTTTTCCCGAATTATTTGATTCAAATATTCGGTGCGGCAAACGAAAGCGTATATTATACGGAATTTGCCGTCAAAGCGTTCAGAACATATCTTTGTATGATAGTCCTCGCTTGCATAAACAAGGCAACCTTCATCTTTCTTCAGGCAATGGGCAAGGCGGTACAGTCCACTGCTCTTTCAATGGTGCGTGAGATTGTGTTCGGCGTCGGATTCGCGCTTATTCTCCCCGTATTTTTCGGTCTTGACGGCGTGCTCTACTCCATGCCGCTCTCCGATATTCTGACTGCGGTAATTTCCGCCGTTCTTATAGTGGGAACTTACAAAAAGTTAAATTCTCAAAGCATTAAGCAATAAAAAGCCAAAAAAACAAAAGCCGATGTGCACAGCACATCGGCAATTTTGTTATTAACAAATATTATTTGTATTTGCGCTTTCTTGCAGCCTCTGACTTCTTCTTGCGCTTAACACTGGGTTTTTCGTAGTGTTCTCTCTTACGAAGTTCAGTGAGGATACCGGAACGAGCGCACTGGCGCTTGAAGCGACGAAGGGCACTATCCAAGGATTCGCCTTCTTTAACTCTTACTTCTGCCATTTTCTGTTTCCCTCCCCTCAAGGTTCGAACGTATCGAACAATATCTTGTTCTATTTTACACTAAAAGTCGCTCTTTGTCAAGAGGTTTTTAATTATTTTACGACGATATTTACAATTTTATTGGGTACGGAAATCTCCTTGACGATTGTCTTTCCGTCGATTGCCGCCGCAACCCTTTCGTCTGCTTTTGCAGTCGAGATGGCCGTATCCTTGTCGCAGTTAACAGGAAGCATTACCGTCGCACGAAGCTTGCCATTTACCTGTACCGCAACCTCAACGGTCGAATCGACTGTTTTCGACTCATCGTATTCGGGCCATGCGGACAGCGAGCAAAGTTCACTCTCGCCGCAAGCTTCATATATCTCCTCACAAAGGTGAGGTGCAAACGGGCAAAGCATTTTAGCGAATATCTTGAGCTCGTCGATTGTAAGCGTTCCGCAATCGGTTATCTCATTGAGCAATGACATCATAGCGGCAATAGCCGTATTGAATTTCATATCCTCGATATCAAGAGTTACCTTCTTGAGCGTCTTATGGAATGCACTCTCAAGGCGAGGTGTAACTCCGTGTCCGCTTGCTATATCCGTAAGCTCCGCAACTCTGTCAAGGAATCTCTTGCATCCCTTAACACTGCTCTCGCTCCACGGAGCCGCACTTGCGTAATCTCCCATAAAGAGTATATACACACGGAGAACATCTGCACCGTATGCGTCAACGACCTCATTGGGATCAACGACATTGCCCTTTGACTTTGACATCTTATCGCCGTCGGGACCGAGAATAAGTCCCTGTGCGGTTCTCTTGGCATACGGCTCGGACGTGGGAACTACGCCGATATCGTAAAGGAATTTATGCCAGAATCTCGAATAGATAAGGTGACGTGTTACGTGCTCCATACCGCCGTTATACCAGTCAACGGGAAGCCAATATTTAAGCTTCTCGGGATCTGCAAGGCAGTCATCGTTAAGCGGATCTATATAACGGAGGAAGTACCAGCTCGATCCTGCCCACTGAGGCATAGTATCCGTTTCTCTCTTAGCCGCACCGCCGCATTTCGGGCATTTGCAGTTAACAAAGCTGTCGATTTTGGCAAGGGGGCTCTCTCCGCCCTCACCCGGCATAAAGTTTTTAACCTCGGGAAGCTTTAAGGGAAGCTCATCGTAGGGCACGGGAACCATTCCGCAGCTCGGGCAATGTACGATCGGGATAGGCTCTCCCCAATATCTCTGGCGGTTAAATGCCCAATCCTTCATCTTATACTGAACGCCTGCCTCGCCGATGCCTCTCTCACCGAGAAATTCAAGCATTTTGGCGATTGCGTCCTTTTTATTCGTAAGTCCGCTGAGAAGCTCGGAGTTTATATACGCTCCGTCGCCGGCATATGCCTCAACGGAGATATCTCCGCCCTCAATAACCTGAATAATATCGATTCCGAATTTCTTTGCAAAGTCGTAGTCACGGCTGTCATGTGCGGGAACAGCCATTATAGCGCCCGTTCCGTAGCCCATCATTACGTAATCTGCGGCATAAATCGGTATTTCCTTGCCGCTTACGGGGTTGATCGCACTTATTCCGTCGATTTTGACTCCGGTTTTATCCTTAACAAGCTGAGTTCTTTCAAACTCCGTCTTCTTTGCGCACTCTTCTTTATATGCGTCAAGCTCGGAAATATTCTTAATACTATCTCTGTATTTTTCTATAATCGGATGCTCGGGAGCTATTACCATAAACGTAACACCGTAGAGCGTATCGGGACGTGTGGTATAAATGCGAAGTTTATCGGACACTCCATTAAGACTGAAGTTTACAAATGCACCGGTGCTCTTTCCGATCCAGTTTACCTGCTGCATTTTTATGTTGGGAAGATAGTCAACGCCGTCAAGACCGCTTAAGAGCTTGTCGGCATATTCCGTTATACGAAGATA
This sequence comes from uncultured Lachnospiraceae bacterium, assembly GCA_964534905.1. GTDB lineage: Bacteria > Bacillota > Clostridia > Oscillospirales > CAG-272 > RGIG4608. Next base: position 8,353 of record CAZHPZ010000010.1, read on the forward strand.
CCAAACATCCTTTGATTTCTGAACGATATCGGAATGGCAGATATCACACTTTCCTCCCTGGCTGTCCTCGTTTGAGAGCACGACCTTACAATTAGGACAATAGTTTACGAGAGCGGTATCACGGAAAACAAGTCCGTTTTCGAACATTTTGAGGAATATCCACTGCGTCCACTTATAATACTTTTCCTGCGTTGTGTCTATTACTCTCGTCCAGTCGAATGAAAATCCGACACGTCGAAGCTGGCTTGTAAATCTTTCAATATTCTTATCCGTTACCTGTCTCGGATGTATTCCCGTCTTTATAGCGTAATTCTCCGTTGGCAAGCCGTAAGCGTCGAAGCCGATGGGATAAAGAACGTTATATCCCTGCATTCTGCGCTTTCTTGAGATAACCTCAAGTCCCGAATACGCCTTTATATGTCCTACGTGCATTCCGGCACCCGAGGGATAGGGAAACTCTACAAGTCCGTAAAATTTAGGCTTGTCCGATATGTCCTTTGCCTCGAACGCATGCTCGTCATCCCATCTTTTTTGCCACTTTGGTTCTATTCTTTTATAATCGTTTCTCATTTTGTCTTATTCCTCTGTAACGGTTGTATTTTCATATAATTTATCAAGATTATAAAAATCTCTTGCCTCTCTGCTGAAGATGTGAATTATCACATTGCAGTAGTCAAGCACTACCCACGAGCCGTTATCTCTGCCCTCGATATGATAATGGCTTACGCCTCTGCGCTCGAGCTGATATTCAACCTCGCCCGCAAGTGCCTTTACGTGCGTATTGCTCGTTGCCGTGCAAAGCACGAAATAATCCGCAATGCTCGTAACGTCCTCTACGTGAAGCACCTTAATATTTCTTCCCTTTTTAGCGTCAAGGAAGCCCGCAGCCGCATTGGCGATTTCTTCGGGAGAAGCGTTTTCAAGGGACACTATCTCCTCGTTCATATTCATTTCTTCCATAGTATTCTCCGATCTATTTGATAATTAACTGATTATTGTCTATATCGTACGCGCTATATATGCGTGCGTCACAGTGACTGTTATATATATCATAAAACGATTTTCGTTCTTTGTCAACAAATTTTTTACTTTTGTCAAACAAATATCCATCTCGAGCGCCGAATCTGTCCGAAATAACTTTCTCCATAGCACTCGCCGATAAAATATAATACCACGCCCCGCTTATTTCGCTTCTCACAGCTCCTCCCGGGGCGGTCATATAAAAGACGTCTGTAAGATGCCTTGACGTAAGTCCGAGTCCGAGCGACACGAGCTCACGCTCGCTTATATTTGTTTTCGCAGAGGCAACGGCTATTTTGAAAAGCTTAATAAGAACGTATGGATCCCGCAGCTCGCCGAGCTTATTTATCAAAGCATTGAGAAAGAGCTTCTGTGCATCTATTCTCCCGAGATCTCCCGTGGCGTATCCCGACCTGTATCTTAGGAAACGCACAGCCTGCTCTCCTCCGAGCACCTGCCTTCCCGAGAAAATATGCACGGAGAGATTTTGGCTCGGATCATCGTAATCCATATCAAACGGCACATCGATTTCAATTCCGCCAAGTGCGTCGACCGCCTGAGAAACCGTATTCATATTCACGGACACATAAAAATCTATTTCAATCCCGAGTGCATCGGACAGTGCGTCGGAAAATTCCGCCGTGCCTCCGAGCAGCCCCGGAGCGCAGTTTATCCTTTTGCAGTCCGCATCCGAGCAGTCGAAATAGGTATCTCTCGGAATTTGCAATATATTGAGCGTTCCGTTCTCAAGATCCGCCGAGGCAAGCATTATAACGTCGCACAGCTGTGCCGCATCGTCCCTGCCTAAAATGAGAACCGTGTAATTGCCCTTGCTCGATATTACCGAGTCTATCCGCTCTCTGCTTGCGTCTCCCTCGCTCACGTCGCCTCTGCCGAAGAAGAAAAATGCGGTAAGCATCAATGCCGCAAGCGCAAGCGTGATGACGCAAACAAATATATTCAGCGTGTATTGCCTTTTCATATTTTACCTCTTTCAATTTTTATGTAAACGAAAGAGGTCGATACTATTTTTCAAGTATGAGATAATTTCTCGATTCCACTGTTGTTTTATCGATAAGCTTACCCTCGTCAAGCAATGAGTGAAGCGTGAGTCCGTAGGACATAATAAGCGTATCGCGAAGATGCGCTTCACTCTCCTCTGCCGACGCCGATTCGAAATCAAACGAGAAAAAATAACTTCTGAGCCTTATGCAGTCATCAAAGGTTCTCGACATATCTATGTAATCGGCAAGATATATTATCTTCTCCGATATACTCATATCGGGCTTACCCGTGGTATGATATCTCACCGCGTCTATAAGCTCGCCCGTGGCAAAGCTCGGATATTTTTTCGGAATTATCAAAGCCGCAGTACGTGCGTGAAACATCTTCGGAGATTTTTTCTCCTCATCCGAAAGCGATATGCCGAAGCTCTCGAAAATTCTCATATGCTCCTCTGCGCTTCTCTCCTTTGTTACATCGTGAAGCAGAGCCGCCGCACGAAGCATGGGAATCTTGTCGGGCGCATATATCTCTCCGAGTCTGACAGACATTTTTTCGACCTCAAGAGTATGATTATAACGCTTATCTCCCATTTCATTTTTAACCGCCGCACGAAGCTCGCACAGCATCTTCTCGGTAAAATTATTATTCATAATGGCACCTCTTAAAATACGATGTAAAGATAGGTCCGATTTCTATAATTTTATAAATAAAGCTTATTTTCCTTTATATAGCGTGCAACCTGCTCCGGAACAAGAGCCGATATATCCTCGCCCGCCTTGACCATATTTCTGATTTGGGTTGACGAAAGTTCTATTTCATCCGTCATTATTCTGCGGCATATTTTACCGTAGCTTTCAAGATATTTCGAATTCTTTTCTATTATTTGATTTTCAAGAAGCTTATCGCTCTCTCTTCGAACATAGGTGGGATACGAAAGCTTAAAAATCTCATCCGGCTCGCACCATTCGTCAAGCTTAAGCGCCATATCCGTGCCCATAAGCATAAAAAGACGTCTGTCGGGACGGCTAAGCTCACGCAAAATATCCACTGTGTGGCTTATCTTTCCCATTTCGAATGCCATATCGCTTATTATGACTCCCGGTTCACCGGAAAAGGCAAGCTCGCACATCTTCATCCTGTGCTTTGCCTCGTCTCCCTCGTCAAGCATCCTTTCGGGCTTCATCGGCGTCGGAATTACGAAGAGATAGTGAAGCTGCATCTGATCCATAAATGCCTTGGCGGCATTAACGTGACCGTTGTGGATCGGAGCAAAGGTTCCCTCGTATATTCCTATTCTCGTAATATCTTCCATAATTAAATCTCAATTCTTTTTTTATTTTCGCTCTCTCTGTAAAGAACTATTTTTCTGCCTATAACGGCTACCACGTCGGCTCCCACGGAATCCGCAAGCTCCTCGGCGATATCTCTGACTGTGTAATCGCAATTTTCAAGCACGGTAAGCTTTATAAGCTCCCTTGCCTCAAGCGCATCGGAAACCGTTTTGGAAAGATTTTCCGATACACCGCCCTTGCCTATCTGCATAATAGGCTGTATCTGCGCCGCCATTGAGCGGAGTACAGCTCTCTGTTTTGAATTTAACATATTTTTCTCCATTATTTATTTTACGAAGCCTTCGTCTCTGAGTCTTGAGAAAAGCTCCTCGCAATTTAAGCAAAATATACGAACGAATCTGTTATAATCAATAAATATATTAATATATACGTTGTCCGTTACGGATATTTTCTTAACACTGTCCTTTTTTATTTCCATTTTCACGGGTCGTCCGTTTTCGGTAGAGATAACATATATGCTGTTTCTCGTCGCAACGATAAATCCGCGCTTTAATTCCTGACCCGTAACCACGCTTATGCGCTCGTCAATTACAATAGGCTCGCCGATCTCCCGTCTGAGATTTCGAAAGCGTCTGTCTGCCAAGGCAAGCGTTGCGGGAATCGCGGCAGATATTCCGAGCGCGCACAGGGACGCAAAGCAGAGCGCAGTCCCCGCATCGGAGAAGAACGAAAGCAAAACAAAGCATATTCCTCCTCCGAGCACGCTGAATATAAACAGCGACGGTGTATAATATTTACTCATTTTCAATTGCCTCCCGATTTATACGAGACGCAAGCTCTGCGGCAAATTTTTCGGTAGCAACCGCTCTGTGACTGACGGCATTCTTTTCACTCGGCAGAAGCTCGGCAAATGTCTTGCCGTATTCCTCAACAAAGAACAGGGGATCATATCCGAATCCGCCGTTTCCTCTCGTTTCGCAGAGAATCCTGCCGACACATTCGCCTCTGACCGTAAAATCACCGATTCCGTATTTCTCCGGGAAAGCACATGCAATCGTGCAAACGAACTTTGCGTCTCTGTTCTCAACGCCCTGCATATCGTGCAAAAGCTTTGCATTGTTTTTTGCATCGTTGCCATGCTCGCCGGCATATCTCGCGGACAATATTCCCGGAGCGCCTCCGAGTGTACTTACCTGAAGCCCCGAATCGTCGCCGATACCGATAAAACCGTGTGCGGCAACCGCTCTCGCCTTTATCATAGCATTCTCCTCAAAGCTCTCGCCGTCCTCGACTATTTCGTCCGAGATTCCTGCGTCGCGCATCGAAACGATTTCGATATTCGAAAAATATTTTTTCAGTATTGCCGTGAATTCTTCAATCTTATGGGTATTACCCGTTGCAAAAACAAATTTCATATTATCTCCGATCATTCAAAGAGAGCGCTTACGAACTCCTCTGCGGAGAACGGCTGCATATCGTCTATCTTCTCGCCGACGCCTATGAATTTCACGGGAATATCAAGCTCCTTCTTGATAGAAAGAACTATACCGCCCTTAGCCGTGCCGTCAAGCTTATTGAGGACAAGTCCCGTAATGCTTGCCGCATTTTTGAATTCCTTTGCCTGAAGCACCGCATTCTGTCCCGTAGTTGCGTCAAGCACAAGAAGATTCTCACGTGACGCCTCGGGAAGCTCTCTTGAAATTACACGATTTATTTTTTCAAGCTCGTTCATAAGATTTTTCTTATTGTGGAGACGTCCCGCCGTATCGACTATAAGAACGTCCGCGTTCTTGCTCTTTGCATAATTGATGGCGTCATACACCACCGCCGCAGGATCGCTTCCCTCGCTTTGCTTGACAAGATCCACGTGCGAGCGCTCACACCATACGGCAAGCTGATCTATCGCCGCCGCGCGGAACGTATCCGCCGCCGCTACGACAACACGCTTTCCGTCTGCACGAAGCTTGTTTGATATTTTTCCTATTGACGTGGTCTTACCCGCACCGTTTACGCCTATCACAAGGATAACAGAGGGCTTTGTATCAAGTTTCAGAGGCTCACCCTCTCCTATCATTACCTTAAGACTTTCCTTAAGATGCTCTCGCACGTCATCGGTAGTCTTGATTTTTTCATTTTTTATATCCGCACGAAGCCTATCGATTATCTCCTCTGTCGCCGTTGCTCCGACATCAGCGCATATGAGCATCTCCTCAAGCTCGTCAAGCAGATCCTCATCAACCTTGGTAAATGCCTTGAGCATCTGGTCGATGGGTGAAAACAGAGCGTTCTTCGTTTTAGTCAGCCCTGCCTTAAGCTTATCCAAAAATGCCATCCCAATCTCCTTCCTTTTTCTTTGCAATATCCGCCACATTAAGCGTAAGTATCTTGGATATACCGTGCTCCGGCATAGTAACACCGTAGAGCCTGTTAGCTGATTCCATAGTACCTCGTCTGTGCGTGATGAGTATGAACTGTGTTCCTCCGGTATACTTCTTTATGTATTCCGAGAATCTCGAAACGTTAGCCTCGTCAAGAGCCGCCTCGATCTCATCAAGGATACAGAACGGAGACGGATTTACCTGAAGCACCGCAAAGAACAGTGCAATGGCAATAAACGCCTGCTCTCCTCCGGAAAGCTGCATAAGATTTTTTATAATCTTTCCGGGAGGCGCCGCCTTTATCTCTATACCGCAGTTAAGCACGTCATCGGGATCCGAAAGCTGGAGCTCCGCATAGCCTCCTCCGAACAGCTCGACGAATACACGGTTAAAGTTTTCATTTATTTTGTTAAACGACTCGATAAACGAGGACTTCATTTCGCTGTCCAGCGCGGAGATGATCTTTTCAAGCTCTGCCTTGGATGCGGTGAGATCCTTTATTTGCTTATCCATATAGTCGTATCTCTCCTTGACCTCCTTATATTTGCTTACGGAGTCAAGATCAACGCTTCCTATAGCACGGAGCTTGTTTCTGCACTCTGTCTGAAGCCTTGCAAGTGCAGGACGCTCCTCTGCGGTTATCTCCTCATATCCGAGAGCGATAGCCTGATTTCTCGTAAGCTCGTGTTCGTCCCAAAGCTTGCCGGAAAGCTTATCATACTCATTTTTGAGATTTGTAAGCTTATTTTCGTTAGAGGAATTTTCCTTAAACAAAATATCTCTGGCGGCACTCTTTTCCTTGATAAGAGCGTTGATGGAATTTATCTTCTTTTCATATTCAAAGCCGTTTTCTTCAAGACGTGCACGCTTCGCATTAAGCTCTCCGAGTTTAGATTTGCCCTCTGTGAGGCGTTCAATTCCGGATTTTCTTTCATTCTCAAGAGAGGTGAGCCTGTCTCGGTATCCGTCCACCTTAAGGTCGTGTGCCGATGCATCAAGCGTAAGCGACGCTATATGCTCTCTGCTTCTCTCAATAAGAAGATTTTCGGTTTCTATATCCTTTTGAAGCTCGTTTATGCGGATATATATTTGTGTAAGGCTCTCTGACAATGAATCCTTTTCATCAGAGAGTGAATTCTTTTTTATATCCTTTTCAGATCTCAACTCCGCGATAGCCGAAATCTTATCGTCATAAGACGCGATCTGCTCGCTGAGTGCGGCAAAATCCTCATCATAGCGCTCACGCAGCCTTACGATGTTATCGTAATCCTCACGCAGCTTTTCCATAAGAGTCTTGTTTGCGTCGATTTTTGCGCAAACCTGCTGAAGCTTTGTATTTTCGCTTGCGGACATCAGCGATATTATCTTCTTTCTGTCCTCAAGAGCCTTAATCTCACGCTCTGCCGATGCAATTTCCGCCGAAGATGCATCCTGCGTCTGTAAAAGACTCGACACAGCTTTATCAAGCTCTGCGCATTCCGCCTCAAGGCGCTTTATCTCACCGGCTCTCGACAAAATGCTCTTTCCCTGCTTTACCGAGCCGCCCGTAAACGAGCCGCCGACATTTATCTGCTGACCGTCAAGCGTAATGGCACGAACTCTGTATTTAAGTGCTCTTGCCATCTCGGTAGCATTATCTATATTATCAAACACCGCTATCTTGCCGAGCATATAAGAAACGATATTCATATATTCGCTCTTTGTGCTGACAAGATCGTCCGCAAAGGCTATAAATCCCTTGAATGCAGACGCCTCCTTAAGCTCCTGAGAAATATTCGGAGCCTTAATTGCGGTCAGTGGCATAAAGGTTGCCCTGCCTTGCTCGCTTCGCTTCAATGCAAGCATAGCCGCCTTTGCAACGCTCTCGTTTTCGACCACGATGTTCTGTATTGAAGCGCCGAGACTCGTCTCGACCGCCACAACGTATTTATCCTGCACGCTTATCAGCTTCGATACGGGGCCGTACACCTTACCGACGCTCTTTCCGTCGGGTGTGAGGAGCTTGCCCTCGGAATATGTCTTCATAATAAAACGAACGCTGTTGTTATATCCCTCGAACTGATCGTCCATAGCACGGTACGTATCTATTCTCTGCTTAACCGACTGACGCTGAAGCTCCTTTTGATTAAGCTCTGCATCACAGGATTCTTTTCTTTTGAGAAGTATTTCAAGTGACTCGTTAAGCTCTCCCGCCTTTTCATTGCTTCTTGCGGTATCCTGCTCATACTCGTCAATGGTGCGCTGAATCTTCTTCCTTTCACCCTCAAATCTCTCGTCTGTTTCGGAATATTCCTTAAGCTGTGAAAGAATAGCGGTATTTTTATCGCTATCCGTGGTTTTTGCGTTTTCTATAACGGACAGACGAACATTTACCTGCATTTTTTGCGACTCAAGTGCTCTCATATCGTCAAGAGCAATAGCAATCTCGTCCTCAAGCTTTTCAATCTCCGCACCGAGCGTATCTATTTTATCCTGCGTCTCATCGTGACGTGCAAGGCTCTCGCGTGAATCGGACTTGATCTGCTCTATTTTTTCAAAATGCTTGTCTATTTCTCTGTTTTCATTTTCGATAGAGGCAAGTATTGCGGACTTTGCGTCACCGCTCGCGTCTATCAATGCCTTGATGTGAGAGACGTCGTTTTCGTTTACCTGAAGAGCACTCTCGATCTTGTGATTTTCATCGGTCTGCTCTCGTATATCGGAAAGAATCTTTTCCGACTCACATCTGTTCTCCTGCGTTACCTGAGAAAGTCTGTCTCTTTGCTCCTCATACGATAAGATAGCCTCGTCAGCAGCCTCAAGCTCAAACGACGACTGCTTATAGAGCATCTCGACTCTCGCAATATCGTTTCTGTATTTTTCCGTATCAAAAAACCAAAGCTGAACGTCTGCCTTCTTCTTCGTTTCAAGAAGCTCAATCGCACGCTTCGCTTTTTCCGCTTCCTTTTCCAAAGGTCCGACCTGTGCGCTTATTTCAAGGAATATATCGTTAACACGAGTCATATTGTCCTCGGTCTGTGCAAGCTTACGCTCACTCTCCGTTTTCTTATGACGGAATTTCGCAATACCGGAGGCGTCCTCGAAAATGCTTCTTCTGTCCTCGCTCTTACGCGATATTATCTCGGCGATCTTACCCTGACCGATGATAGAATATCCCTCACGTCCGATACCCGTATTCATAAAGAGCTCGTATATATCCTTAAGTCGTACCGCTCTTTTATTTATAAAATATTCGCTCTCGCCCGAGCGGTAATACCGTCTCGTTACGATTACCTCGTCGTACGGTGCGTCGAGTCTGTTCTCGGGGTCCGTGTTATCAAACGTAACCGAAACCTCCGCAAAGCCCATAGGCTTACGGCTATCCGCGCCTCCGAAGATAACGTCCTCCATCTTGCTTGAGCGCAGGCTCTTTGAGGATATCTCACCAAGTACCCAGCGCATAGCGTCCGAGATATTCGATTTTCCGCTTCCGTTGGGACCTACTATTACAGTAGCCCCCTGCTCAAACGTGAGCTTGGTCTTATCGGGAAACGATTTGAATCCCTGCATTTCAAGGCTCTTTAAGTACAATGCCGTATCCTCCTATGTCAAGGGCTTAGCCGTTAAAATTAAAATCTATTATTATATTATACCGCAAAAGCTCGTTTTTTTCAAGAACTTTTACACGCTTTATGCCGTATTTTTCCGTAATTTTTTTGATATTTGCACGTTTTTGCCCCACAACCTTTGAAATTTCGTGAGGGGGACAGTAGATCGCAACCGTATCGGGTAGCGCATCACCGTCAAAGCGATCGAGCATATCGCATATTTTATCAAAATATACCGCGCTCATCGCAAGCTCTCCAATGGCACTGTGATTGGCTCCGCCGCACACCTTATCCTCGGACGAAAGGTTTTCTCCCGAGCAAAGTCCCACTCTGATACAGGGGACTTCGTTTTCGATAAATACCTTAAGTGCCTCCTTGGTACGAAAGACCGCATCATCGCACTCAAGGGCTTCATATTCTCCCCTTCTCATCATCTCGCAAAGTTCCGTCTCGTAAAAAACGACCGTGGGATATATTCTCGCTCCGTCAGCCCCCATCTCACATATACGGCGTGCCGTATATATTTCCTTTGACACATCCGATTTCGGCAGTCCTATCATCATCTGTCCTATTAGCTCAAGGCCGCGGCTCTTTATCATAGCGCACGCCCTCTCGGCGCATTGCGCATCGTGTCCGCGTCGGCAAGCGTCAAGAACGTCTCCGTCCATGCTCTGAAGTCCGAGCTCCACTGTTTTTACCGAATAAGAGGTCAAAATATCAAGTATTTCATCATTTATGTAATCGGGACGTGTCGACAGTCTTATAGAGCTTACTCTGCCGTCATCAACGTATTTTTGCGCGATATCGAGCAGATCGGTCATAAGCTTTCTGTCGATTCCCGTAAATGAGCCGCCGAAAAACGCTATTTCAACGCAGTCTTGTTCATCAACCGTCGAGAGTGCATTTTCGATGTCCGCAGATACTGCCGATATATCAAAGCTCATCCTGCCGGATATAGACCTCTGATTGCAAAAAACGCACATATTCGGGCAGCCGAGATGCGGTATAAAAATCGGTATATTTATATGTCGCACAGGGTATTTTCCCTCCTTTTAACCTTTTTATAAAAGCAAGAAAGGGAACCGCAGCAAAGCCGCGATTCCAATTTCCGAATTCATATCTCTCCGAAGAGAGCAAGCGCCTCCTTAGCGGCATTTTGCTCCGCCTCACGCTTGGTTCTGCCCCTACCGCGTCCGATAATATTCGAGTTCATTCTCGCTTCGACCTCAAAGATCTTGTTATGATCGGGGCCGCTTGACGAAACAAGGGCATAAGCGAGGATATCCTCGCCCGATTGCTGTATTATCTGCTGAAGCTCGGATTTGTAATCCTTTTCTATCGCTCCGTTCTCCCATGCGTCAAGCTCCTTTTCAAAGAGCGGGTGCACAAGGGAGGCAATAAAGCTCATTCTGTCGGGTGCGCCGTCAAGATAGATAGCACCCATAACCGCTTCAAATGTATTTTCAAGCAGACTTTTTCTCTGTCTTGCGTTATTTTTTTCCTCACCGTTTCCGAGATAGAAATACGAGCCGAGGTCAAATTCCTTTGCATATGACGAAAGAGCGTCACGGCATACGATAACCGCACGGCGGCGTGTAAGCTCTCCCTCTGGAGAATCGGGATATCTGTTAAAAAGATAATCCGCGGCAATTATCGAAAGCACGCTGTCGCCGAGAAATTCAAGACGTTCGTTGCATTCGATGCTTTTTCCCTTGAGCTTAAGCTCGTTTGAATACGATGAGTGTGTAAGTGCAGTCTTAAGATAAGCAATATTCGAGAATTTATAACCAAGCTGCTCTTCAAGCTCCGAAAGATTTTTGTTCTGCATTTCTTAAGATCCTTTCTCTTTTATTTAATGGCTATTCGCTCTGCAAGGGTGTCGATCGCGGCAAGTGCACGCGCGGCAATCTCCTCATTTTTGGCGCTCTTACCGCCCTTTACCTTATATCCGAGCGGCTTAACTATGCCGAAATTGGCGTTCATAGGCACAAATTTGCCCGTGCTTCCCCTCTCCACATAATTTGCCATAGATCCGAGCATTGATTCGTCGGGGAAAGTAACTCCCTCCTCCTCAAGCGCTCTCATAGCCGCATTTATTCCGGCAACAAGTCCGGATCCCGCGGATTCTATATATCCCTCAACACCCGTCATCTGACCTGCGAAGAATATATTGGGATTATTTATCATCGAATAATCGTTTTTCAGAAGCCCCGGAGAGTTAAGATACGTGTTTCTGTGCATAATACCGTATCTCAAAAACTCCGCATTTTCAAGTCCCGGTATCATTCTGAAAACTCTTCTCTGCTCCGGAAAAGCAAGATGAGTCTGGAAGCCGACTATATTATACATCGTACCCTCAACGTTTTCCTTGCGAAGCTGAACTACCGCAAAGGATTCCCTGTTCGTTCTCGGATCAACAAGTCCTACGGGCTTAAGAGGACCGTAACAAAGCGTATCATATCCGCGACGTGCCATTACCTCAACGGGCATACAGCCTTCAAATACGTTGAGCTTTTTCTGCTCCTCACGGTCAAACTCCTTGATTTCCGCCTCTCTTGCTCCGATGAGCTCACGATAAAACGCATCATACTGCTCACGTGTCATAGGACAGTTGATATAATCCGCATCTCCCTTATCGTAACGCGACGCAAAGAACGCAACGTCCATATCTATACTTGAAAAGTCGACTATGGGAGCGGCGGCGTCAAAGAAATGAAGCCCCGAGCAGCCGAGAGTGTGCTCGATGTATTCCGCCATGGCGTCACTTGTGAGAGGTCCCGTTGCCACAACGGTTATCTCATCCTCGGCAATATCACGCATTTCAGCGGGAATTACTTCAATGAGCGGATGATTTTTAATCTTTTCCGTTATAAAATCGGAAAAAAGCTCTCTGTCAACCGCAAGAGCCGAGCCTGCGGGAACCTTTGTATTTTCGGCAGCGGTCATTATGAGAGATCCGAGTCTTCTCATTTCTTCCTTGAGAAGTCCGACCGCATTCGTTACGCTGTCGGAACGGAGAGAGTTTGAGCAAACAAGCTCCGCAAAGCCCTCTCTGTGATGTGCGGGAGTATATTTTTCGGGCTTCATCTCATAAAGCCTTACCTGAACTCCGCGCTGTGCTATCTGCCACGCAGCCTCGCATCCCGCAAGTCCTGCTCCGTAAACATTTACGTGCTTTTTACTCATTTATGTCCTCCCGCTCCGATTCCGGGGCAATATCTCTCTTATATCCGCATGCCTTATCCGCGCAGACAAGCTGATTTTTGCCCTTCTTTCTGAAAAGCATCTTGCCGCAATCGGGGCATTTTTCCGCAGTGGGCATATCCCACGAAGAAAAGCTGCACTTCGGATAGCTCTCGCAGCTGTAAAATACGGTCTTTTTCTTTCCGTATTTCGTAATTATCTTTCCGCCGCAATCGGGACAAGGAACGTCAAGCTCACGGTTTTTGGTCTTAATAAATTTACATTCGGGATATCTCGAGCAGGCGTAAAATGTTCCGTATCTGCTTGAACGCAGCACCATATCCGAGCCGCATTTTTCACACTTGAAATCGGCAATAACGCTCGTGCTCTTCTCTACGCTCTCGCCGTTCTCGCCCTGAGGTGTGAGAGGCTTTGTGTTTCTGCACTTGGGAAAATTCGGGCATGCGGCGAACTTACCGTATTTACCCATTCTGACCACCATCTTGCTTCCGCACTTCTCGCACACGATATCGGTCTCCTCCACGGGAACCTTTATATCCTGTGATCCGATCTTTTCCTCTGCTCTTTGGAGATCAACCTTAAAATCCCTCCAGAAGTCATTTAAAACGTCGATATATTCAATGGATCCTGCCTCAATCTTATCGAGATTTGTCTCCATATTCGCCGTAAAGCGATAATCCATAATATCCTCGAAATTCTCCTGCATTATCTTTGTAGTGAGTATTCCGAGCTCGGTGGGAACCAAGGATTTACCCTCTCTGCGAACGTAATTTCTTGCGATGATTGTAGTTATTATGGGCGTATACGTGCTCGGTCTGCCTATCCCCTTTTCCTCAAGAAACTTGATGAGTGACGCCTCGGTATATCTCGGAGGTGCCTCTGTAAAATGCTTCTCGGGCACGATGCTCTCGGCACTCAAGCGCTCGCCGTCCGAAAGCTCTGGAATCCTGATATCCTTAACCGGAGCGACATCGTCCGATGACGACTTCTGCTCCTCGGTAGCCTCATACAAAGCCATATAACCGCCGAACGCCACGCTGTATCCGCTTGCACGGAAAATATATCCGCCGCTTTCGAAATCAGCCGTTATGGTATTGAGAGTTGCGGACTGCATCTGCGACGCCATAAATCTCTCCCATATCAGCTTATAGAGCTTATATTGGTCGTTTGTAAGCGATTTTCTGACAAGTGCGGGCGTAAGCTCTACCTTTGACGGTCTTATAGCCTCGTGAGCGTCCTGTGCGCCCTTTCCCGTCTTATATTTTCTCGGAGTGCGGGGAACGTATGCCTCTCCGTATTTTTGAATTATAAATTCCTTTGCCGCAGCCTGAGCGTCCTCCGACACACGGAGAGAGTCCGTTCTCATATAGGTTATAAGACCCTGAACGCCGCCGAGTTCACTTCCGAGATTAATTCCCTCGTAAAGCTCCTGTGCAACCTTCATTGTGCGGGCAGACTGAAATCCGAGCTTATATGATGCCTCCTGCTGAAGCGTCGACGTCATAAACGGAGGCGCGGGCATCTTATGCTTATCGGATTTTTTAACCGATTTTACATAAAATTCGCCGTTCTCCACCGCAGAAAGAACCTTATCGGTATCCTCTCGGCACGTAAGCTTAAGCTTACCGTTCTCATTTCCCCAGAAGCGAACGGATACACTCTTACCATCGGAATTTTTAAGCTCTGCCTCGATCGTCCAATATTCGGAGGGTACGAACGATGATATCTCGTTCTCGCGCTCAACGATTATCTTGGTTGCCACTGACTGAACACGTCCTGCGGAAAGTCCGCTCTTAACGGTCTTCCAAAGCAGTGGGCTGATCTTATATCCCACTATTCTGTCAAGTATTCTTCTTGTCTGCTGAGAATTGACGAGATTCATATCTATGCATCTCGGCTCCTTTATCGACGCCTTTACGACAGCGGGAGTAATTTCGTTAAAGCTTACTCGAAGCGTTTTATCGACTGGAATGTCCAGCACAGTCGCCAAATGCCATGCAATCGCCTCTCCCTCACGGTCGGGGTCGGTTGCAAGAAATACCTTTTTGGCGTTTTTCGCTTCTTTTTTTATTTCCTTGATAAGATCTCCCTTACCTCTGATATTTATATAATGTGCGTCAAATCCATTTTCGATATCAACGCCGAGTGTACTTTTCGGCAGGTCACGGAAATGACCGTTTGATGCCACTACCTTATAATTTGAGCCGAGATATTTCTTTATCGGCCCCGCCTTTGTGGGTGACTCCACGATAACGAGATTTGCCATATAATTTCCTTTCTTGGTTTATTTTCTGATATACATACCGCCCGGAAGCGATTGAATAAGTCCCTTTATTTCAAGCACGGTAAGCGTAGCCATCAAGCCCTTTATGCTGTGACCGCACTTTACGAGCACATCAACGGACACGGGCTTGTCACACGGAATGTCCGCAAATACAGCTCTCTGCTCTTCACCGAGTGAGGCGACGGAAGCATCGTCTGCCGATTTTCTTACCGTTTCTCGTCTTTCTTTAGCACAAACTTCTGCCTTGAGTTTTTCCGCCGAGATATTCTCGCCCTCTCCGAGCTTCTTTATTTTCGGAATCGAATAATAGTCGCTGTTTATCTTTGCGTTGTCGTTAAGCTGCTCGTTCAGTCGCTTGAGCATAGCGTCGGGCGTACCTATGGGTCCCTTTCTCCTGCAGGAAGACGATATGCCGACCTGATCTAAAATATCCTTATCGAAATCGGAGCTGAGCTCACCCTGTCTGAGCTTAACGGGATCTACAAGCGGCGATCTTTTTTCGAAATAATAGTTCAGTATGTCTCGTGCGGATGTTATGGCAACCGCGCCGCCCTTGATAAGTTCATTCGGTCCCTCGCTCATCGGCTCCTCTATGCTTCCCGGGAGCGCATATACCGCTCTTGACTGCTCGGCTGCAAAATCCGCCGTTATAAGCGCTCCGCTTCTCCGCGGAGCCTCAACCACCAAGGTGCCCTCACTCAGCGCGCTGATGATCTCGTTTCTTGCCGGAAAGTTATATTTATAAGCCGGTGTACCGGGATGATAAGCGCTGATCACTGCGCCGTGATTACAAATATACTGACGGAGCTTTCTGTGCTGCTTCGGATATATAACGTCAACTCCGCATCCGAGCACCGCAACCGTCTGTCCTCTGCCGCCGATGGCGCCCGCGTGCGCAACGCTGTCTATACCGAGCGCCATTCCGCTCACGACAACCGCGCCCGCACTTGCAAGCTCATAAGCTATTTTATAACAGGAGCGCATTCCGTATTCGGTCATTTTACGTGTTCCGACAACGGAAACGCAAAGCTTTTCGGAAAAATCGGGAAGCTCTCCGATATAATACAAAACGATCGGCGGATCCTTTATGCTTCTTAGCGAGTCGGGATAAGCGGAGTCTCCGTAGCTTACGATCCCTATGCCGTTATTTCGACAAAAGCTCATAATCGACATTGCCTCGTCGATATCCTTGCAGAGAAGCGAGCTTATCTGAGCCTCGGAAAGGCAATCGGACCGTCCGAGTTCGTCGCTCTCAGCCTTGAACACGGCATAAACGGAGCCTTCAAATTCATCAAGCAGGCGTTGAAAAACCGTATTTTGATTACCGAGCTTGAGCGCAAGCCAGATCCAATATAAATGCTCTGATTTTTTAAACATACCGAAAGCCATTTTTTCTCCTCCGACATTCCGAATTTTATTTTGTTTTGTAAAGCTCCCACATACATATCGACGCCGCAATTCCGGCATTCAACGACTCTGCGTCCGCCTCCATGGGAATATACAGACGTGCGTCGCAGGCCTCTATTGCCTCATCGGACAAGCCGTGTCCCTCGTTGCCGATAAGAATAACGTCGCCCCTCTCAAGTGTAAACGAGCCGAGCGTTTTTGCGTCACCGGAAAGAGCCGCCGCAAAGACATGCCTGCCGCACGCTCGCAGCTCATTTACCGTATCGGGAATCGAATCGACGATAACTATCCTTTGCTTAAACAGGGCACCCATTGCCGCTCTTACGGTTTTGGAATTGTAAAGATCGGCACAATCGGAGCTTATCACAAGCGTATCTATTCCGAATGCTACCGCACTTCTTATAATAGTGCCCATATTTCCCGCGTCTCTCACGCTTTCAAGCATCAGAACACGATTTCCCGTGATGTCGGAGGCGTGTCCCTCAAGGACGTGCTCAAGCTCGGCGCATACGGTTATTATGCCCTCGGGTGCCTGCTCGTCGGTGAGTCTGTCAAAGGCATCGTCACCCAAAATGTAAAGCAAAGTGTCTGTACCGAAGCGCGAAAGCTCACGCTCCGCGATATCCTTAAGTCTGTCCGCTGCGCTCTCGCGCAAAAGCACGTATTTTACAGGTGCGCCCTTTTGCACCGCCTCGCAAAAAAGCTTTATTCCGTCAAATCGGAAAAGCCTCTCCGCTCTTCTGTATTTTTTATCCTTAAGCTTCGAGAGCCTTACGACGAGCGCATTGCTCTTTGATGAAATATACTGCCAATCAAAAGGCATATCACGCCCTCCGTTTCTTATAATATCACGGTTATGAAAATTGAAAAACCAATGATATCTCCTTGTCTTTTCAACATTCATAAAATCGCCGAAACGATACGGTTCAGCCCGCAAAGCGGCGCAAATCCGTACCGTATCCGTGATTTTTTCCGTGTTAATAAATATGACAAAAACCCGGCAGACCGGGTTTTTTATCTCTGATTAAAGAGCTGCCTTTGCCTGCTCTACAAGTGCTGCGAAAGCTGCCTTATCGTTAACTGCAAGCTCAGCGAGCATCTTTCTGTTAAGGTCGATGCCTGCCTTCTTAAGGCCGTGCATAAACGTAGAATAGTTGATGCCGTTTACCTTAGCCTGAGCATTGATACGAGCGATCCAAAGAGAACGGAAGTCTCTCTTCTTGAGTTTTCTGCCTGCGAATGCATAGTTACCGCTCTTCATTACGGCTTGCTTAGCCATCTTGAAGTGCTTAGACTTTGCGCCCCAATAGCCCTTTGCAGCCTTAAGTACTTTATTTCTTCTCTTGCGCGTCATCATAGCGCCTTTAACTCTTGCCATTTTTCTTTCCTCCTAAATTAATTCGCTTCGATTATTTCTGAATGAGCGCTCTGTAGTTTGCAGCCATAGCGTTGCTAAGGTATGCATTCTCTCTGCCCTGTCTGAGTGCCTTACCGGACTTCTTGCCTGTCTTATGACGGCGGAAGCAGTGGTTGAGTTTAACCTTACCGGTACCTGTTACAGAAAATCTCTTGGACGAAGCCCTATGTGTTTTAATCTTTCCCATTGTTTTGTCTCCTTTAATATTTGCTCCGATATCGAAGCATATTTTATATCACGGTCGCAGGGACCTCTTGATGTACTGCTTTTATTTTTTTACGGGGGATATTACCATGCTGAGAAGTCTGCCGTCGAGAACGGGCTTCTTGTCAACCGTTCCGAGCTCGGCACACGCCTCGCGGAATTTCTCCATAATCTCACCGCCAAGTGCGATATGCGTCATTTCACGTCCCTTAAATCTGAGAACGACCTTGACCTTGTTGCCACTTGACAGGAATCTCTGTGCATGCTTTACCTTTGTTTCGAAATCGTGAGTATCGATTCTGCAGGAGAGCTGAATTTCCTTAAGCTCTACGGTCTGCTGCTTTTTCTTGGCTTCCTTTTCTCTCTTCTCACGCTCGAAGCGGAATTTGCCGAAATTCATAATTTTGCAAACGGGGGGATTTGACTGTGCGGTCATCATAACGAGATCAAGACCGTCGTTATAAGCCATTCTCAGTGCCGTATCCGTGCTCATAATACCGAGCTGCTCTCCGTCTGCGCCGATAACACGAACCTCCTTGTCAGTAATCTGTTCGTTGATCAGCATTTCTTTTGCGTTAGCGATGGTTAAACACCTCCAAAAAATGAAAAAGTCGTACGCAGCTATCCCGTACGACACACTGCCGTCAGCGACGGCTTAATATCAAAAATATCAACGCAAGCTCACTTAAGTGGCAGGGTGAGAACGGGTGTTCTGCTTTATTACCTGCCTATTTTACCACACTTACGCACCGTTGTCAAGGGCTTTCGCAAAAATATTTTTATCTTTTTTCTTCAATATATTTTTATCTTCTCCCTTGAAAAAAAGGCGCGTCTATGCTACAATATTAAGGTATTTAAATCAAACGGAGACTGCAATGCAAAATATAAACGAAAGATATCTTAAGGCTAAAAGAGCCTTGTTCGAAAAGGCATATTCGGAGCTTAACGCAGAGCAAAAGCGTGCCGTTTTCACGGTCAACGGTCCCCTCCTCATACTTGCGGGTGCGGGAAGCGGAAAGACCACGGTGCTTGTAAAAAGAATTGCCTTCATAATTAAATACGGCAACGCATATGCAAGCGATTACGTTCCGTTCGACGTGTCCGAGGAAAAGGTCGCGTCCCTTGAGCATGCGATAAACCTCTCACGCGAGGAAATCTCGAATATTCTTCCCGAATTCATCTCAAGCCCCTGTGCCCCTTGGCAAATGCTTGCCATAACGTTCACAAACAAGGCAGCGGGAGAGATCAGAGCAAGAATAAATTCTCAGCTCGGCGACGATACAACGGCTTCACAAATATGGAGCGGCACGTTCCACTCGGTCTGCCTGCGCATTTTGCGCACACACGGAGAAAAATTAGGATACGCAAGCGGATTTTCCATATACGATGCCGACGACACAAAGAAAGCCATCACCACCTGTATGAAGGATCTCGGCATAGATTCGAAATCGCTTGCGATAAAGAGCGTTCAGAACGCAATCAGCCGCGCAAAGGATAAAATGATAACCCCCGACGCATTCATAGCGGAGGCGGGCAACGATTTCAGACTCAAGCAGATAGGCAAGATTTACGATGCATATCAGAAAAAGCTCGAAACATCCAATGCTCTCGACTTCGACGATATCATTATGAAAACCGTAATCCTGCTTCGCAAATTCCCCGACGTTCTCGCTTATTATCAAAACAAATTCAGATACGTATGCGTTGACGAGTATCAGGACACAAACGAGGCACAGTTTGCTCTCACTGCCCTGCTCTCGGGCGGATATAAAAACATAATGGTAGTCGGAGACGACGACCAGAGCATCTACCGCTTCAGAGGAGCAACAATCGAAAATATTCTCAACTTCGACAAGACCTTCTCCGAGGCAAACGTCATCAGACTCGAACAGAATTACCGTTCCACTCAGAATATACTCGATGCGGCAAACGCCGTTATCAGCAACAACAAGGGCAGAAAGGGCAAGAGCCTGTGGACAAACGCCGGCGAGGGTGAAAAAATCCACCTCAAAAAGGTTTTGGACCATAACGAGGAGGCGCGTTATCTCACAGATAAAATTCAAAGACTCGTCGCTTCTGGCGCCGCTTTCCGTGACTTTGCGGTGCTTTACAGAAACAACGCACAGTCAAGCACGATAGAGCGAACGTTTGCCAAGAGCGGTATTCCCTACCGTATAATAGGCGGAGTCAGATTCTCCGACCGTAAGGAGATCAGAGATATCGTCGCTTATCTTCAGCTCATTCAGAACCATAACGACGACGAGCGCCTTATGCGAATAATCAACGAGCCGAAACGAAAGATAGGCGATAGAACGATAGAAGCGGTGCGTGCGATCTCAATTGAGCAAGGGTGCAGTATGTTCCGTGTTATCGAGCGTGCAAACGAATTCACCGCTCTTTCCAAGAGTGCGACAACGCTGATGAATTTCGCCGAGCTGATAAATTACTTCACGTCCCTTGTCGGCAATACATCGCTTGAAGCGTTCATCAATACGGTGATCGACCGCTCGGGCTACCGCCAAATGCTCATTGACGCAGGAGAGACGGAGCGTGACAGACTTGAAAACCTTGAGGAATTTCTCACAGGTGCGATAGAATACGAAAACAGCTACGTCGACGACGGATCCTACACGAGCGTCCTTGAGGGCTTTATGGAGGAGACCGCACTTGTGGCGGACGTTGACAGATACGACGAGACCGCGGACGCAGTCGTGCTTATGACCGCACACAGCGCAAAGGGACTTGAATTTCCGTACGTTTTCCTGCCCGGCATGGAGGAGGGACTCTTCCCCTCTATGCAATCCGTAATGGCAACCGACGCCGAGATAGAGGAGGAACGCCGACTTGCATACGTTGCGATAACAAGAGCAAAGCGCGAGCTTTTCATCGTGCACGCACAGCAAAGAATGCTCTACGGAAGAACGCAGTTCAACCCCGAATCAAGATTTTTAAAGGAAATACCCGAAAATCTTATAGACCGTGAAAAATCGGCATACGACAAGCAGCAAAAGCAGCTTTATTCGTACCCCGCCGCACACAAGGAAAAGCCGATATACGATACGCTCTCCATATCCGCCGCACCCAAGCGTGCCGCAGCTCCCGCAGGAGGCAAGGAGATATTCGAGCCCGGCGACAGAGTTTTCCATCCGACGTTCGGCGAGGGCGACGTTATCTCCGCCAAGAGAATGGGCGCCGATTGGCTCTATGAAATAATATTCGATAGAGTCGGAACAAAAAAGCTTATGGCTACATACGCAAAGCTTAAGAAAATATAGAAAAATCCTCACCGATTTAACGGTGAGGATTTTTATGTTATGAGATTTTTTATGGATTATTCAATTATTTGATTTCACCGTCGATGATGAGTTTGTTGGTAGTTCCCTCGCCATATTTTCCGATAAATGTCGCATTATTGGGAATATCACAGCTATTAATTATAACATTGCACGCTGTTGAACCATCACGTATATCTATATAGTCTTGTCTAGCACCCTGTGTTGAAGAAGCAGTAATTTTAGAATTTGTTATTTGAACTTGAACACCAGATACCTTGGCATTTAAAACAATAGTTGAAAATTCATTATCACCGTTATTATCATGTATATTGTTTCCATTCAATGTTGAAGCGTAAACATTAATATTTCCACCATTCATACCATGAATATTGAGCGCGCCCCATCCGGAAATAGTAGAGTCATCACAAACTGTTATATTAAAATTGATTGCATTTTCTATAACATTTAGGCTATGTCACAACACACGGTTGATTTTGCTTCAACGTCAAATGTAAACAGATTGTAAATCGCCGTAGTCGGCGGTTGATAGATACCGAGAATATGCTATAATATAGTAGAACAAACTGAAAGGATTATTTTCATGTCTGCTATTTCTGAAATTCTTAACTCTATCAACAAGTTTTCCGCATCCGACAAACAGAAGCTTCAATCGATCCTTATGAGTTCATCCTTTGTTGGGTCCATCAACACACAAGACTTTCTTACCAATGAGCGCTTTGCGAATGGCAGATTTTGCCCTTTGTGCGGTTCTGTTCGTGTAGTACGTAATGGGCATCGTTCTGATGGAACACAGCGTTTTGTATGCCGGGATTGTCATAAATCTTTCGTAATGTCTACGAACTCCGTTGTGGCAAGAACTCACAAAGATCTATCCAATTGGGGAAAGTATATTTCCTGCATGATGAACGGAATGTCTATAAGGAAAACAGCCGAGATCTGCGGCATCCACAGGAACACAGCGTTTTATTGGCGTCATAAAATTTTGAATGCACTTCAAAGTATCGCAGATTGCACTGAGTTGAATGGCATAGTTGAGGCAGACGAAACTTTTTTCGCGGTATCGTACAAGGGAAATCACAAAAATAGCAAGACTTTTGTAATGCCCAGAGAGGCACACAAAAGAGGTGGTGAGATTCACACTCGTGGATTATCTCGTGAGCAAGCATGTGTTTCTTGTGCAGTCAACAGGAATGGTCAATCAATTGCGAAAACGGCAGCTCTCGGCAGAATTACCGCTGACGCCTTGCAGAATGTTTTGGGTGGGAAAATTAGCGTTAACTCTACGTTAATTACCGACAAAGCAAGCGCATATATTCGTTTTGCGGAAAA
>CAZHPZ010000011.1:0-29013 GCA_964534905.1 uncultured Lachnospiraceae bacterium
CTTAATTCTTGCATACCCATTCTTATCGAGATCTAAAGAAAGGAATATTATAATGTTGCGGAATTAAAGTCGATTTGGAATGCGAAAACGAAACTACCATTACTTATGAGAATAAATAATTAATTACAAGTAATCCCCACGGCACTGCCGTGGGGATTTTTTTGCACAAATTATGATAGAAAATATATCTTTTCTGATATTTGATTTTTCTTCTATATATGAATAAAAATTAAAAAATTGCTAACTTTTTCACAAAATGACTTGATAAATGCAAAAATATATGGTATATTATTAAGTGGTAAAAATTTAATTTTGCGAAAGGCGGAATAAACAATGACTTACAATAAGAAATCCATTGAGGATATCGAAATTGCAGAGGGTACACGAGTTCTCGTTCGTTGCGATTTCAACGTTCCTCTTAAGGATGGCGAGATAACCAGCGACAAGAGAATCGTTGAGGCTCTCCCCACTATCAAATACTTGCTCTCCAAGGGCGCACGTGTAGTTCTTTGCTCTCATATGGGCAAGCCCCACAATATTCTTACAGATGACTTCGGACTTACAAAGAAAGAAAAGAAGGCTGTTGAGGCTCTTCCCGAGTCCGAAAGAGAAGCTGCAAAGGCTGAATACATTGAAAAGGCTCTTAAGAATGATAAGAAAAAGCTCACACTTGCTCCTGTTGCAAAGAGACTTAATGAATATCTCGGTGACAAGGTAACGTTTGCCGAGGATATCATCGGTCCTGACGCTCATGCTAAGGTTGAGGTTCTCGAAAACGGTGAGGCTGTTCTTCTTGAAAACGTCAGATTCGACGCGAGAGAAGAAAAGAACGGCGAGGACTTCGCTCGTGAGCTTGCTAAATATTGCGATATATATGTAAACGACGCTTTCGGTACAGCACACCGTGCTCATGCAAGCACAGCAGGCGTTGCTATGTACGGAAACGTTCCCGCAGTTTGCGGTTACCTTATTCAGAAGGAGATCGGCGTTATGGGTAAGGCTCTTACCACTCCCGAGCGTCCTTTTGTTGCTATTCTCGGCGGTGCTAAGGTTGCCGATAAGCTCAATGTTATCAATAATCTTCTTACGAAGGTAGATACACTCATCATCGGCGGCGGTATGGCTTATACATTCCTTGCTGCTAAGGGCTACGGCGTAGGCAAGTCCTTGCTTGACGAAACAAAGATCGACTACTGCAAGGATATGATGAAGAAGGCAGAGGAGAGCGGTGTTAAGCTTCTTCTCCCTGTTGACGCAGTAACTATTTCCGATTTTCCGAATCCCATTGACGCTCCCATTGAGACTCTTACTGTTGATGCAGACAAGATTCCCGACGACAGAGAGGGATGCGATATCGGTGCAAAGACAGCAGAGCTTTACGCTAAGGCTGTTATTGATGCAAAGACTGTTGTTTGGAACGGACCTATGGGCGTATTTGAGAATCCCATTCTCGCAAAGGGTACTATGGCAGTAGCACAGGCTCTTGCCGATTCGAGCGCAACTACAATTGTCGGTGGCGGTGACTCCGCAGCGGCTTGCGAGCAGCTCGGCTTTGCTTCCAAGATTACACATATCTCCACCGGCGGCGGCGCTTCTCTCGAGTTCCTTGAGGGACTTGAGCTTCCCGGCATTGCTTGCCTTGAGGATAAATAATTACAAGACATTTATAAAAACGTTGCCGTGCTGTGCATAGCACGGCAACGGTAATATTAAGGAGATAAATTATGAGAAGATACGTTATTGCAGGAAACTGGAAAATGAATTTCACACCCAGCGAGGCTACTGCATTTATTAATTCGATCAAGCCCATGGTTGAGGGTAAGGATAATTGCGATATTATTTTCTGCGCACCTTACGTAACTATCGCTTCTGCTATGGAGGCTGCTAAGGGCTCTAATATCAAGATCGGTGCTCAGAATGTTCACTTTGAGGAAAAGGGCGCATTTACAGGCGAAATTTCCGCAAAGATGCTCAAGGAGATCGGCGTTGAGTACGTTATCATCGGTCACAGCGAGCGCCGTCAGTATTTCGGCGAGACCGACACAACTGTAAACCAGAGAACACGTGCTGCGCTTGCTGCAGGTCTTAAGGTAATTCTTTGCCTCGGTGAGGTTAAGGAACAGAGACTTGCGGGAATCACCGACGAGGTTGTTTCCATGCAGACTAAGCTTGATCTTGCAGGCGTTACTGCAGATGAGCTTAAGAATGTGATCATCGCTTACGAGCCTGTTTGGGCTATCGGAACGGGACTTACGGCTACACCCGAGCAGGCAGACGAGACCTGCGGATCCATCCGACGTGCCGTTGCATCGCTTTACGGCGAAGATGCAGCAGAGAACATCACCATTCAGTATGGCGGTTCTATGAACGACAAGAATGCGGCAGAGCTTCTTTCCAAGGAAAACGTTGATGGCGGCCTTATCGGCGGTGCATCACTTATTCCCGAGAAATTTACCGCTATCGTTGACGCGGCACAGTAATAATTTACGACAAAAAGCGCAAGGCGATTGCATGATGTCATTAACTGAGAATTTAAAACGCCATTAAGTGCGATCATCGCATTTAACCGGTCAAATGCAAATAGGGGTTAAGCTCCAATCCATATAACATGCAAAAAGAGAGAACAAATCG
Organism: uncultured Lachnospiraceae bacterium; assembly: GCA_964534905.1. Classification (GTDB taxonomy): domain Bacteria; phylum Bacillota; class Clostridia; order Oscillospirales; family CAG-272; genus RGIG4608. Next base: position 2,632 of record CAZHPZ010000011.1, read on the forward strand.
GTAATTTTCGAAATGTTCTCTCTTTTTGTTGGTAATGTTTTGATATCGCAAAAGTATGTTGCTTTTGAATTAGTCGCCGTATTCAAGCTCTTTTACAAGCTCAATTAAAGGTTTGCCATCAATTTTGTGGTTGAGCAACAGGTCATCAAAACTCTCGTACTCTCCTAAAACTTCGTCATAGGCATAAACATGTATAAATTTGCCATAAGGCTCCAAAACAAAAGATTTCCCTCTGTATTCAAGTATAATTTCATTTTGATCGTTTATACATGCATTCTCGATTTCTATGAGAAATAAAATATTATCGTCATCGAGGTTGTATTTAGTTAAATCCAGCATTACAAAAATCTCCTTTTCTTTTTAGCTTTTTCAAGCTCCTTGCGCTCCTGCTTGTTAGTTTTACGGTCGGGTGCTCTTTTTCCTTTTCGAATATCGTGCACATGATCATATGATTTATGATTATCGGACGTATCCGAATCTTTGTACGCCCAACCGTCAAAACCGAATTTTCGTCTTGATCTAAAATTGCCGTTTTGAATGTTATAACTATCAATGTATGACCACGGAAGCCACTTTATGGGTTTATGTAGAAAAGGAGTTTTCTTAACACCTTACCGTGATGAAATTGCTTGTAAGGCTTTCTACTCATATTATATCACCTCCTTGAAATAAAGTCAAGTTTGTTTCTTGCAATAATAGTCTATCATAAATTCTTTCGTTTGTCTGTCTTCTGTATTTTTGATTTTTGGGTTTACATAATGTAAAATATTGATGAGGTGATAAGATGATTTCTTCCATTATAAAGCTCTCAATATCGGATTTTGTTCTCCGTATTCTCCAAAACGATGCGGAGAGGTTTGGATTTTTAAACAAAGGAAAAGAGCCCAATTTGAATGGACTCTTAAATAAGTTGATACCCAATTTATTATATTTTCGAAAAATGCGGCGAGATGAAATTCATAGAATATTGAACGAAGATTTTGCAAGAAGTGATACGGAAGATATTTACGAGTGCGTAAATACCGTCATAGATCAAGTTTACTTTTCGGATGCGGAGCTACAAATCTTAGACGAAGTAATATGGTTTAGACCGTCAACAAAGCAAAACGCCGTTTTTGATGAAATTGAGCAATCCGAAACGAAAATAACAGGACAAACGACAACGGAATATATACGTGGACTATTAAATGAGTATTCAAGATTTCCTCAATATAAGCGTGAAACGATTGCATTTGATGATGAACTTTATGATTTTGCAAAGGCGTGTGAAACGAGCAGAATTTTTCACGCAACGGTGAACGGCAAGTCAATCAGAGTATTTGCATTTCACTATGTTTACGGTTTTACTTACGACCAAAGCAATTATTTGATCGGATACGATATGACAAATAAGGTAATCGGTGCAATTCCTTTATGCAAAATACGCGATTCTTATGTTGTCGAGAGAAAATACAAGCCAAGCGAGAATTTGATTGATTTGTTGCAACAATACTACGAAAACGAAGAATACGATAAAGTTATTTCTTACGAGGAGAAAACGGAATGAAAAAGAAACCTTTTGGAAAAAGCAAATACGTAAAAGCAAAAACGCCCGAGGCAAAACAAAAGCAAAAGGCTGCCATTATAGGATATTATACGAAGAAACGTGCTGAAGAAAAGAAAAAGAGCAAGCCCTGGTAATAAATGAGTTAAACAAAAAAGTCGTTGCAAAATTTGTTTGCAACGACTTTTTTGTTTAATTAGTGTACTAAGGACATCAATATATTGTCTTGCGCTTTTTTAGTTTAATCATGCTGATTTTTGCGTTGCTCAATCATTTTGACGAACCATTCGACTAACAGAATTCAATCACTTTTTCTATTTTTTAATTTTGGTCTCACATCTATTGTAACATTACAATGCTTTCACTTTTATTTTCCGATAAGCTATTGTAAAAACCGAAAAAATGTGTTATACTAATATGAATTATTATATAAAAATCGCAATGCTTTCGGAGAAATTATGCTTTGCGAAAGAAGGACGGTGAAAAAATGGCAAATTACAGACGTGCAAGAATAAACGATGAGGTTCAAAAGGAAATGGCTGCTATACTCAGAGACGTTAAGGATCCGAGAGTTAAGGACGCTTTTGTAAGCGTTACCGCAGTTGACGTTACCCCCGATCTCAAGTATGCAAAAATATATTACAGTGCCCTTATGGGTGACAAAAAAGAGGTTGCTCGCGGTCTTCGTGCGGCAAGCGGATATATTCGCTCGCAGATAGCACAGAGACTTAATTTAAGAATTACTCCCGAGATTACATTCATTCACGATGACAGCGTGGCTCACGGAGCACATATTTCAAAGCTTCTCAACGGTATTACGTTCTCGGAGAATTTTGAGGACGAGAGCGGAGAAGAATAATGGGAGAATATAAAAAATACAGTCTCGATGAGGTGTGTGATCTTTTATCCGAAAAGAGAAGCACGCTCATCATCTATCATGTTCGCCCGGATGCGGATGCCATAGGCGCATCGTTTGCACTTAAGCTCGTGCTTGAGGCAATGGGATCGCACAGTATGTGCGTTTGCGAAAACGAGGTGCCGTCAAGGCTTGCTTTTTTGACGCATAAGCATCAGAGAGCGGCGTGCTTTGAAAAAATCGACGGCGGTTTCGAATTTGGGCGCATTATAACAGTCGATACGGCAAGCCCGAGTCAGCTCGGATCTCTCTACCGCCTTTTCGAGGGAAGAATAGATTTGATGATAGATCATCACGGAAGCGGTATTCCGTATGCGGATAACTATATCAGATCTGATTATGCCGCAAGCGGGGAGATAGTTTTCGAAATAGCCGAAAGGCTTATTGGGCGAGGCTTGCTTAATGAGATTCCGAGGGATGCATATGATCTTATTTATGCGGCACTTTCAAGCGATACTGGGTGCTTTAAATATTCAACGGTTTCTCCTCATACGCATCTTTGTGCCGCAAAGCTGATTGAAGCGGGAGTTGACGCAGGGGAGATAAATCACAGACTTTTTGACTGTAAGAGTGAAAAAATGCTTGCCGCAGAGGCGGCGGGTATTCAAAATATAAGATTTTTCAATAACAGAAGGATCGCCGCGGTGGTATTTCCGTACAGCCTTAAGCTTGAGCTTGAGCTTGATGACGAGCATCTTGAAACGCTTGTCGACGTTGCACGCGGTATTGACGGAGTTAAGATTGCCATGAGCGTTCGTCAGGCAACTGCACAGAGATCGTTCAGAATATCTCTGAGATCATCCTGTTCGTTTGATGTGTCGGAGGTTGCCAAAAAGTTCGGCGGCGGAGGACATGCCAAGGCGGCGGCTTGTACGATAGAGGCGGATTCGATAGAATTTGCGACAAAGCTTGTGGTTGACGAGCTTATAAGCCGAATGAAAAAATAAAGTCTATAAATACAGATTTTCCGCTCATTTGCGGGAAAGAAGGAGTAAAATATGAGTGAAAAGCAAAAATACTATTTAACAACAGCCATAGCATACGCTTCGCGTAAGCCTCATTTCGGAAATACATATGAGGTAATTATGTCAGATGCGGTTGCGAGATACAAGAGAGCGAGAGGCTTCGACGTTTTCTTCTGCACGGGTACGGATGAGCACGGTCAGAAGATCGAAACGCTTGCAAACGAAGCGGGCATTACGCCGAAGAAGTATGTTGACGGAGTTGCGGGAGAGATACGCGGTGTTTGGAATAAGATGAATACGTCCTACGACTATTTCATCAGAACGACCGACGATTATCACGAGCGTGCCGTTCAGAAGATGTTTAAAAGGTTTTATGATCAGGGCGATATATATAAGGGCAAATACGAGGGCTGGTACTGCAAGCCCTGCGAGTCATTCTTCACCAATACTCAGGTAGTTGACGGAAAGTGCCCCGATTGCGGAGCGGCGGTAGAGCGTGCAAGTGAGGAAGCATATTTCTTTAAAATGAGCAAATATGCCGACAGACTTCTTGCATATATCGAGGATCACCCCGAGTTTATTCAGCCGGTATCACGTAAGAATGAAATGGTAAATAACTTTCTTAAGGCGGGACTTCAGGACCTTTGTGTTTCACGTTCGTCGTTCTCCTGGGGCGTGCCTGTTGATTTCGACCCTAAGCACGTAACATATGTTTGGCTTGACGCACTTTCAAACTATATAACCGCCATCGGATACGATCCCGACCTTTCTTACGAGGAGCAGAGTGAGCAGTTCAAAAAGTATTGGCCCTGCGACGTGCATATTATAGGAAAGGATATCCTCAGATTCCATACGATATATTGGCCCATCTTCCTTATGGCTCTTGATCTTCCTCTTCCCAAAAAGGTATTCGGACATCCGTGGTTTAATTTCGGAATGGATAAAATGTCAAAGTCGAAGGGTAATGTAATTTATGCAGATGAGCTTGCCGACGAATTTTCCGTTGACGGAGTTCGTTATTACGCTCTTTCCGAAATGCCATATGCGAATGACGGTTCCATTACCTATGAGGCGGTAATAAAGCGTTATAATACAGACCTTGTAAATAACCTCGGAAATCTTGTTAAGCGTACGCTTGATATGGAGAAGAAATATTTCGATAAGGCGGTTTGTGCGCCTACGGCACCTCAGGATATTGACAATGAGCTTCGTTCCGCTTGCATCAAGGCTTATAACGAATATATAGCCGATATGGATGATTTCCGTCTTGCGGACGCGCTTTCTTCTGTATTTGAGATGCTCTCGAGAGCGAATAAGTATATCGACGAAACAACACCGTGGACACTTGCAAAGGACGAGAATTGCCGCGAAAGACTTGGTACGGTACTTTATAATCTTCTTGAAGCTATTCGCTGGGGAGCAATTATGCTTGCGCCCTTTATTCCCGAAACGAGTGAGGAGATACTCCGTGAGCTCGGCACAAGCGCAGTAGAGCTTGACAGCATCGGAACGGAAGAAAAATTCTGCGGTATGAGCGCGGGATCGTCCGTTGCCGATTCCAAGGTTCTTTTTGCGAGAGTTGACGAGGCTAAAAAGCTTGAGGAGCTTGAGGCTAAGCGCCTTGCGAGATTTGCCGCTCAGCAAAAGAGCGAGGAAGTACCCGAAAAGCCCGAGGGAGTTGCTCAGATAGGAATCGATGATTTTATGAGGGTAGAGCTTCGCACGGCAAAGATAATTGCATGCGAGCCTATTCCCAAGGCGAAGAAGCTTTTGAAGCTCAAGGTTGATCTCGGATATGAGCAGAGACAGGTCGTTTCCGGTATTGCCAAATTCTATACCCCCGATGATCTTGTGGGTAAGAAGATCGTTCTTGTCGCAAATCTTGCACCTGCAAAGCTTTGCGGTATTGAATCTCAGGGAATGATACTTGCGTCGGGCGAGGAGCAAATAAGAGTTGTGTTCCTTGACGAGGCTACACCTCTCGGAGAGAGAATAAGATAAAATATTGAAGCGGGGGAGGCTGTGCCTCCCCTTAGTTGAACGGAGAAATATGAGATATTTTGATTCACACGCACATTATTTCGATTCGTGGTTTGATGAATACGAGGGTGGCGCCTGCGCTCTTCTTGAAAAGCTTTTTGCCGATAATGTCAGCGGTATCGTTAATGTGGCGACAAACGTTGATAATCTGCGTGAATGTATAGCACAAGCAGCAAAATATGATAAAATGTACGTTGCGGCGGGAATACATCCGGAGGATTGCCTTTATATAGAGGACATAGACGCTGCACTTTCCGAGATAGAGCGATACATCTCTGACGACTCGGAGAGGGCGGCAAATAAAATAGTTGCGATAGGCGAGATAGGATTTGATTATCACGTCGAAGGATTAAATGATGGGATCAAGGCTAAGCAAAAATACGTGCTTGAATCTCAAATGAAAATGGCTGAAAAATACGGCATTCCGGTAATAATTCACGACAGGGAAGCGCACGGAGATTGCTTTGATGAGGTTTTGAAGCACCCTAACGTAAGGGGAATATTTCACAGCTACAGCGGCAGCTCGGAGATGGCACGTGAGCTTGTACGCAGAGGCTGGTATATCTCTTTTTCGGGAGTTGTAACCTTTAAAAACGCCAAACGTGTGCGTGAGGTGGTCGCAAGCGTTCCCCACGACAGATTGCTTATCGAAACCGACGCTCCGTATCTTGCTCCTCATCCTAACAGAGGCAAGATGAATCACTCCGGAAATTTGGTATATACCTGCGCGGCAGTTGCGGAAGCTCTCGGTATTACAGAAAGTGAAGCCGCTTGCATTACCGAGCAAAATGCAAGAAAAATATTCGGAATATAATATTAAAGCTCCTCCGAGCATTCGGAGGAGCTTTTTGTGTATATTGTTATTGAATTTCCGATGTTTCAAAATTCTTAAAAGGAGATACCGGCAATATTGTGTTTCCGCCGATCTTTATTGCCGCACCGCAGCCTTGGCAATTCGCATAATTTCCCACTAAATCGCTTTCTTTTAATGTGTGTAATGATGTACGGCTGTATCCGCAATCCGAGCAAGTATCTGTGTGATACTGATTGTCAAGGTATGTGTGTGTAAACTGATGCTCACTTTGTTCTCCCGAGCTTGTTCCGCAATCTGAGCATATGAGCTCGTGATAGGAGCTGTCTACACTTTTATATTTTTCGGAATATGTGTGCGCCACCGTTAGTTTAGCGGTATAGTAACTCGATGTATACGGACCGCTTATTTTGCAAATTGCATCGGCATCGCTATCCGATCTATATCCTTTTACACTGATATTAACATAATTTGTGCTATAACATGAAAAATGATTGGCAGCTTGATTCCAAGTGCTTTGCGGAATTTTAATATAAAATTCCGTTGTGTTTCCTTTGCTTATGCTGAATTCGGATGTTGTTGCCAAAAGAGTTCCTGACAAAGTGCGAATTTCAATGATAAATTTATTGTTGGGATATTTTTCACTTCCGTTCATAATCATCTTTATAGTCGGTGAAGAGCCTCTCTCTGTGCTTAAATATAATAAAGATATTATTTCGGGAGATATATTGTATAGAGTGAGTTTCTTCGCAATGCTTTTCTTAAGTGTTGCATAATCTATATTAACTCCGAAATCATTGCTCTCACTTTCAATGGTGTTGATAAAATCGGGTAACCTGCAAGTACCTTTGACAGTTGTCATATTCCACCACTCCTGAAGTGTCCATGGCAACTGGTAGTCAAGCTTTGTCTTTGTACTGTTGATATCTACCAAGCTCCACAAAAATCTTCGAATGGTTTTTTCTTGAAACTCTCCAATGCACCCATCTTCTGATAACGGCATCTTATAATTAGGATTTGCTAATTTATCATATTCATTTTTGTAATAATTTTGTGCCAAGACCGAAAAAGCGTATCCCCAACCCTCGGACCAGGCAAGATGCATGGCAAATTTTTTATTGCCTTTGGTATCATAATAATCGTCTCTTCCGTTGTGATTTGGATTATAGGCTGCTATTTCCAAAAGCGTAGCTCCATAATTTCCCATGGAATTTTGTATAAAATGAGAATATTCATGGGCTATTGTATTGGTGTTGTTATAAGAGTCTGTTCCTATTGCGGCAACATTATCATAGCAAAATGCCATTTTGTTTAAACTATATGTTTGATTTGCTTTTTCATCATAATATTCAAAAGACAATGTAGGATATGCAACTCTTAATGTTTTGCTTGGATTAAATCCTAAAGATTTTGCGAATCTTTCCGAAATCGTCATTGCTTGATGTATATAAGTTGCTTTGTAAACTGACGAATCTTTATATGGTATCGTGCAATCAAGAGTTATGATATCTCCGCCCGATATATCTTGGATTTGATTGCTATCGTAATAATAATGAGTTATAAGCCAGTCAAGACGAATCATAAATGTTTGAGCTTCCAGCAGTACTCTAATAAATATTTTTTTGTTTTCCATGTCACTTGCGTTTACTTCAATGCTGAAATTTCCGTCTTTATCCGTATATCCATCTGCAATATATGATGATCCGATCAAATTCTTTTTTCTAATCTCAATCTTGGCAATTTTTAGTGGCAGTGTGTTGTGTTCTTCATTATATTCCCATTTAATATTTCCGTTGACTTTAATCTTGTTACTGATATCTGACTGTGAAATAGCAATGCTGTGATTCATATCAGAGCCGAAAAGAGCGCTGTATGCATCTTCGCATTTTTTGAGCGCATCCGAATCTCGTCCGTTTAAAAGTTCTTCTTGGCTCAGATACCATGCACAATCATATGAAAGTTCGCTCAAATAAAGATATCCGTTGCTTTGATATGTATATAGTGTGCCGTAAATTATTTCGTCATCGTTAGTTCTTGCGGATACGACAAGTTTTCCGAATTTATCGGAGCTTTCTTCGTTGCTTTCGGCGGAAATAATAAATTGGAATTTTTCTGAATTTACAATTGATACAGTTATTCCTTCATATTCGATACCGAGATAGGATAACTCAGCGTTGTTATCAAAACTTATGTCGATATTTTCTTCGTCAGAGATTACATTTCTTTCAAAATGGGGTATTAATGACATTAATTCTTCGTTATTTTCACTGTCGGTTTCAACATTGAATTCATTTTCTTGAATGTCGGTATCGTCTGACAAGGCTATAATATTCAGTATCGAAGAAGGCAAACATTGAATTAGTAAAACGAAAGTTATTAGTATGCAGACGATTTTTTTCATAATTTTCTCCTTTGCCTTTTAATACATTGCGAAAGTAACAATAAGCCTTTATTAAATTACCCTTCAAATTTTAATACAACTTGGCTTTCGTTGATTTCTTTGACATAAATATTTATTTGACAATCGCACGCAATACGAAATCCGGAACAACTATCACTATAGTAAAATGCAATAAGTATGATACGGATTTTATTATTACATTTCTTAACATAATCCCATGGTATAGTGACATTTTCAACGTGATTATAAAAATCTTTGAATAATGTATGCTTATATAAATACTCTTTGGAAAAAGCTTCTTCTTCTTTCATTCCTTTAACAAAAATGAAATTATCAATGCTTTTAATTTCTTCAAGACTAATTCCGTCATCTTCATATTCTTTGAAAGGAATGAAATAATCGGATATTACATTATCGTAAGGTGAAATATATAAAGCAAAATACATTTCATTTTTGTAATAAGGTTCATATTCTCTGCTTTTGGGATCATCTGAAGAGTGTGTTGCGTATGCAAGATTAAAAGCAATATTATTTTTATTGAAAATATTAGTGTCATATCCGACAACCATTTGTATTGCCGGATAATTACGATTAAATAGTGGTTGACCTTCACATATGTATGCATTTGATATATTAGTGTTTTCACACCCTGAAAGAGTCAGGATATTGAACAGTAAGATAAGGATCACCATTATTTTTGAGATTGACCTGATAATGCTGTTATGTGACATTGATTTTATCTCCTTGATAAATATTGAGCGTGGAAGAAAACGAATATTGCATTAACAAAATAAACATTAATAATATACAAATTAACTTTTTCATATCATGCTCCTTTGAACCTTGTCGCATTAACTTATTTTGTTGAAATTCAATTCAATCGTATTTTCATCTATTTCTTTGTACGATATGTTTACGCATACGTCGTACGTAATAGAATATCCGGAGTAATTGTATATTTCGGGAGATTCTTTGTAATAAAAGCAAGCAAGCATTACAGCAATACTTTTATGTTGCTCTAAATAATCCCACGGTATTGTAATGCTTTCAATATGTTGGTAAAACAGTGGAGAACCCAAATATGCGTATTCCTTTGTCAATGCCCTTTCTCCGCTTATCCCATTTAGAAAAATATGATTTTTAACATTTTGTATTTCCTCTAAAGACGGACATCTTGTAATTATGTCACCTGTTTCGGGATCTTTATAACCGTCTGGAATCAATGGTCTAAGGCATTGATAATCTTCATTTCCGTATGGGCAAAGATAAAGAGCAAAGTATTTATCTTTTTGTCCGAGATAAGAGTAGTCGTAGCATATAAATCCTTCGTTGTTATAATTGCATGTGCTATATGCAATGTCGAAGGTTATATTATCCTTATTAAAAGTGTTTGTTTTGGATAGAGCTACCAATGACATTGGATAATAACCCCAAAATTGGTTATTGATAATCGGATGACCATCAAAATAATAATCATATCCCATATTATGATATCCCTTTTCTATACTATTGCATCCTGATAGTGCAAGTGCATTTATTATTAATAAGAGAATAGTCATTGCTTGGGCAATTGATTGGATAATTTTATTGTTTGACATTATTGCTTCTCCCTTAGTCGTTAATCGATGCTTATAGATGTTGTTTTATATTGTGTGATTCTATATATAATACCATTTCTTTTTCTCAAGGTCTAATTTTACTGAGTTTTCATTTAATTCACTATATGATATTTTTATGCACACATCATATGTAATAAAATATCCGGATAAATTACATATTTCTGACGGTTCGTAATAATAAAAGCAGACAAACATTAATGCCACGCTTTGGTGCTGTTTTAAATAATCCCATGGTATTGTTATGCTTTCAACATTCTTATAATATGATCCGTCACTAATGTAAAATGGGGTGTCTATATATGAATAGCCTAAGCATAAAGCTTTTTCTTCGGACATTCCGTATAAGAAAAAGTTATCTTTGACATTTTGTATTTCTTCAAATGTCGGACCTTTGGTTATTAAGTCTCCGGATTCAGTGTTTTCGTGTTTATACTGAGTCAAGGAGTTCAGGCATTGATATTCCGAGTCTCCGTATGGACAAAGATAAAGAGCAAAGTATTTATCTTTTTGATTCAAATAAGAATAGTTGGTGCGTATTATACTACTTCTCAAGGAAGAATAGCATGTAGTATATGCAATGTTGAGCGTTATATTGTCTTTATTAAAAATATTGTCTTTGGATGTAACTATTAAATTCATTGGGGATAATTCCGATATATCGGAATTAATAATCGGACTGCCTTTTAAGTAATAATTATACTCCATATCATAATATTCGTTATTCTTTCCATAACACCCGGAAAGGGAGAGAAGATTTAGCAGTAAGATAAGGATAACCATTATTTTTGAGATTGACCTGATAATGCTGTTATGTGACATTGATTTTACCTCTTTGTTAAATATTGTGCGTGGAAGAAAACGAATATTTCATTAACAAAATAAACATTAATAATATACAAATTGACTTTTTTCATAATTATACCTCGTAAAAATCAATAGATATTATGTCATCTTGTACTTGATATTCAAATGTTATTCTTTCTACTGTGTCTACAATAAATGTATTTTGGTCTTCATCAAATCGAAATGCTGCAATTTTGATAACAAATGATCCTTGGACTTTATTAATATAATCAGCCGGTATATGGACTGTTTCTTTATGTCTAAATCGTTCTCGAGTGGTAAATATTTGACATAAACTTGCATATCCGTATTCATCCGAGAAAGCTTCGTCCTCAGATATGACTTTGATGAGTGTGTGTTGTTCTATGCTTTCTATATCAGAAATTAATGTATTCTCTTCGTTTAGAATATTAAATTCGTTTTCTCCGGCACAAATATAAATTCCAAATTTATATTCGCCCAAATCGAAATGAGAAAGGGAATAGTTGCTTTTGTTATAATAGCGACCATTTTTTCTTCCATAATAAACATTGGCGTGAGTGCCGTATACTAATTCGAAATAAATATCATTAATGTCAAATTTGTTTACATTTGAAAATGCAAACATTTTCAAAACTTTTGTGTGAGTTGTATCATACTTTTGGCTTAGATAATATTTATACTCATATTTGTTGATATAGAAATTGTTTGTATAAAAATCCGAAAAAAATTGCTTAAATGTACATCCTGAAAGAGTCAGGATATTGAGCAGTAAGATAAGGATAACCATTATTTTTGAGATTGATCGGATAATGCTGTTATGTGACATTGATTTTACCTCCTTGATATAATTTATAAAAAAGCGCACAGATAGGCTATGTGCCCGTCTGTGCGTTGTCCTTTGCTATTTGTCTTTGCCTTAACGGGCAAGATCAAGCTGTTCATTTTCTATTAACATATTATCATATTTTAAATCTATTGTCAATACCTTTTATCTGCGTCTTTTCTTTGTCGGTTTACGTGAGCGTCTGCTCTTTGTACCTGCCAAAGCTCCTATTGGGAACAGAGCGAGAGCAGCACCGTAAAGAATGAATCTGTATGCTGACTCGATATCGGAGCTTAATGTGTGCGGTAGAGCAAGGGCACATATAATAAGAGTCAAAAGAAAAATGATTCCGGTGAAAAGAGATGTGAGATACGGCGATGCTGTGTTCAGCTTGGCGCAGATAAAGCCGCCGAAAAATGCGGATATGAGCAGGGAAACGTAGCCTATCGGCTCTGCAAATGCGGTAGGGTCGTCCGTAGTAAAAGCAGCCGCCGTTCCGCAGAGCAGCAAAGCGAGACTTATGGCGATTGTTATAAGAAATCCCCAAAATGACTTTTTCAAGCTTGTATCAAGCATTGAATCGTTTGCCGAATTGCCGCGGACGGCGGCTTTATGCTTTATTTTTTTGCTTTTCATATAATCCTCCGAATGAATTTTGTTAAATTATATTCATTCGAGCGGTGCTATATGATAAAAATTACTGTGCGTCCTCTGCCTTAACGTCAACGTTACGTACCGCAGCCTTGAGGATACGGATCTTTGTGCCGTCTCTGCTTGTTTCGATAACGCAGGTCTCTTCCTTAATGCTTACGATCTTTCCGATGATTCCGCCGATGGTGGTGATTTCGTCGCCGACCTCAAGGTTGTTTCTCATATCGTTTGCTTCTTTTTCAGCCTTTTTCTGAGGTCTGATCATAATGAAATACATTGCAACGAACATTACAACGAGCAAGCCTATCGATACGAGAGATGAAAGAGCACTGCTTCCGGATGTGGCATCTGCCAAATAGTTCAACATTTAAGTTACCTCCAATTAGTTTAATCGAATAATATCAATCTTAACAATTATACATTATTTTCACGCTTTTTTCAATAGTATTTTCCGCTTTTTTCAAAATTAAAGAAAAATTCACAACTTGCGTGACGTCTTTTGAACAAAAATCGGCGGTTTTTCTTGCAAAAGCGGTCGGTTTATGATATACTATATTGAAATAAACTATTTTTAAGAGAGGCTGACACGGTAATGTCTAAATTGAAATATCTTGAATGCGGTAAGATCATCAATACTCACGGAGTAAGGGGCGGAATGAAGCTTGAGTCCTGGTGCGATTCTCCGAGTGCTCTTGCGGCTCTTGACAAAGTATATCTTAAGATAAACGGCGAATACGAGCAGCACCGTGTTAAGCGCGCTTCGGTGTTTAAGCAATTTGTTCTGATGGAAATAGACGGAGTAAACGACATTGAGGCGGCGTCTCTTTTGCGCGGAAAAACACTCTATGCCGACAGAGAGGACATATCGGTGGATGAGGGAGCATATTTTATCGCAGATATCATAGGCTTGCCGATCATAGATGAGTCGTCCTGCGAGAAGCTCGGCGTGCTTTCCGATGTTATAAATCTCGGCGCGAGTGATATTTATGTTATCAAAACCGAGACCGGAGAGGGAATGATACCGGCAGTTCCCGAATTTATAAAGAGAGTTGATACCGAGAGCGGTATTTATGTTTCACTTATAGAAGGAATGCTTGACTGATTATGATGAGATTTGATATAATGACGCTTTTTCCCGCGCTTGTTGAGGGTGTTCTCGGGGAGAGTATAATAGGCAGGGCACAAAAGAGCGGCTATATATCCGTTCACGCCCATAATATACGTGATTTTGCTAATAATAAGCATAATAAGGTTGATGATACCCCCTATGGCGGTGGATTCGGTATGCTTATGATGGCTCCTCCCGTTTACGATTGCTATGAGTATGTCAAAAATCAAATAAAGGCAGATATGGGCGAGGACGTCAAGACGAGAGTTATATATATGAGCCCTCAGGGAAACGTGCTTACACAAAAGCGAGCAGAGGAGCTTGCCGATTATGACAGCCTTGTTATACTTTGCGGTCATTACGAGGGAATAGATGCAAGAGTGCTTGAGGAGATAGTCGACGAGGAGATATCCATAGGAGATTATGTGCTTACCGGCGGTGAAATGCCTGCCTGCGTTTTGGTGGATTGCATAGCGCGTCTTAAGGACGGCGTGCTTGCCGACAAAAAATGCTATGAGGATGAGAGCATTTCGTGCGGAGGACTTGAATACCCGCAGTATACACGTCCTTATGAATTTCACGGAAAAAAGGTTCCCGATGTTTTGATTTCGGGCAATCACAAGGAGATAGATAAGTGGAGAAAAGAGCAGTCCGAGGCGATAACCAGAGCAAAGCGCCCCGATCTGATAAAATGATACTGTTTTAACCGTTCCGTTAGGAGGGATTTTTTGAATAATACAGATGAAATAAAGAGTCGAAAGGGAGAGAGAATCTTTAAGTCCGCAAAGCGCGGAGGGGCAAGAGCACGTACCGTGTCTTGCGGAATAATTCTCACATTTCTGTTCTCGTTGGCAGATAAAATATCGAAAAAGCTCCGCGAGAGTGTGTTCGGATATATTTGCTCGGATATATATACGTCGATAAATAATGCGTGGACAAACGGCTTTATATACGGCATATTTAAAAGGAGCAGACGCGGAAGAGTCGGATTTCGCACCTCGTTTGCAAGGCTTTGCGAGGAAAGCCTGATATCAAGATTGCTTGCCTCGGCGGCGGATATGATAATTCATTCATATCTGCGTATTTGGGGCGTTGCAACCTTTGTGTTTTCGTTTACAACGGTATTCGTTACAATGGTGAGATATTATTTTACCTCGGAGCTGATATCGGCTAATTTGATTATCGGAGCCGTTCTTGCCGCACTTTCAATTCCGTGGCTTGCGTCAGGAAAGCGTGTCGGTGAGGCTATGCTTGACGGAAAGCTCTCCGGATACCTTATGACGCAAATACTTTGCGTCGATGAGAGCCGCTTCGAAAGAGATGACGAAAGAAGCGGAGGAAGCTATGCCGTGGCGTTCACATGGGCGGCACTGCTCGGACTGATAACGTATTTTGTAAGTCCTGTTGTTATCGTTCATATTTTTGCGGTAGGAGTTATTTTCGCACTCATTATGTGCTATCCCGAGCTTGGAATTACGCTTGTTCTCGGAGCACTTCCTTTTTCAAATCTTTTTGACAGACCGACGCTTGCTATGCTCGTGCTTGTTTCGTTTTCACTTATTGGATTTATTTCCAAATATATAAGAGGAAAACGAGTGGCAAGGATTGAGATAGTTGACGTTATGGTTATCGCATTCGGCGCACTCATTCTTCTCGGAGGCGTGCTCGGAGCAGGATCTCAAGCTTCGCTTATGTCGGCGGCGGTGTACTTTGTGTTTTTGATGATGTATGTGCTCGTTATTAATTCATATATCAGAAAAACGTGGATATACAGGGGAATAAAAATAACCGTTATAACGACCTCCGTTATGGCGCTTTTGGGAATATTGCAGGGCGGCATAGAAAACAGCTCGTGGGTCGATATGGATTTCTTTTCGGATATCGGCGGACGTGTGGGATCGCTTTTCGAAAATCCAAATATGCTCGGCGCATATCTTGTTATTGTTTTCCCGTTTGTATTGGCGCAGATGATAGTGTCCGAAAAAAGAAGAAACAAGATGCTTTATTTGTTTTGCGTGATTTCCGTGCTTGTGTGCACGATAATGACGTGGACGAGGGGGGCATGGCTCGGAATTATCGTATCCGCTATTGTGTTTGTTGTCGTATACGACTTTAGAACGGTGTGGATATTTGCCGCGGGTGCCGTTTCGGCACCGCTGTGGTGGCAGCTTATCCCCGATAATATAGCAAGACGCTTTTTGAGTATAATAGAAATGTCCGACAGCTCCGTGATATATCGATTTAATACATGGCGCGGAGTTTTGAATATGATATCCGATAATCTTTTCGGAGGTATAGGAGTCGGCGAAGAAGCTTTCCGCACAGTCTTCCCGATATATTCGGTTGCGGGAACGGAAACGGTAATGCATTCTCACAGCCTTTTCCTTGAAATTCTTGCCGAGCTCGGAATAATCGGCGCACTGATATTTGCCGTCATTATGATAATGTATATGCAAAAATGCTTTGTCGGTATAAAAATCAGAGAACGCAGAAGTAAATCGAGAGTTATGATTGCGGCTGGTCTTTCGGGAATATGCGGAGCCTTGGTGATGGGGATGACGGATTATATCTGGTATAATTACCGAGTTTTCCTTGTTTTCTGGGCTGTTGCCGGACTTACCATGGCACTTGTGAGAATAAACGAAAACGAAAATGAGAAAAAGAATGCCGCAGCGCTGAACAGTGTGCGTGCAGTCGAGATTGATTTTTATTATTGAATTTCGGAGGAAGTATGGAAAATAATACGAACAAACCCGAATCCAAATCGGGCAGATTCAATATTATAGATGCGCTTATTATAGTAATAGCTTTGCTTTTGGTGCTCGGCGCAATGTGGATATTCGATCCGTTTGAACTTTTCGGTGACGACACCGTAAGAGAAGCAAGAATATCCTATACAGTTGAAATTAAGGATATCGACGATGACATCGCTTCGCTTATAAAAGAGGGAGACAGCGTGATTGACCCTGCAACCGGTGCCTCTATCGGAGTTATCGGCGCGGTCGGCGTTGGTGAAGCTTATGTGTGGAGATATTCCGAGGAAAGCACGGAAATGGTCAAGACATATATCGATGGCAAGGTTAATGTGATTCTGACTATTGAGGTAGACGGAGAATATGAGAGCGGCGTCGGATATACCGCACAGGGCGTGCGTATAGCTTACGGCGAGCTTATCTCCGTGAGAACATCGGGATTTTCGGGAAGCGGTTACTGCACGTCATTTGAAGAGATAGGTTAAGGAGGTGCGATATGAGTAACGAAAACGGCAAAAAAAGAAGATTTAATGTTGTTGATGCGGTAATAATATTGCTTATCATAGCCTGCGTGGCGGGAGTTGCTTACAGAACGTTTACCTTAAAGAGCGTTGATGATAATGCACTTGAATATAAGCTGTATTTTGAGATCGAGGATATAGGCTCGGAATCGGTAAATTATTTTAAGATCGGAGATGCGTTCAGAACCGGCTCGGGCACAACTGTGCTCGGTACGCTTGAAAGCTTTAGCGTTAACGGATCCGCTGTCGGAGCATATAATGATAGTGGCAAGCCGGTGTATTATCCTGCTGACGATGTGTTGGGAGGATATGCACGAATAAACGTCGGAGGATGCATTTCGGTTATGGGTGAGATGACAAGCAGGGGACTGCTTGTAGGCGGTGCTCTGTATATCTCTCCTAATTGCACGCTGGAGCTTGTCAGCGAGCATATATCTGTTACCGTAAAAGTAACAAATATTGCGTCTTATCAGTGAATAAAATTCGAATTTTGCGGTAAAATGTGCAAAATTGTCAAAAATAATTCGTTTTTGGCAAAAAGTTTATGCAAGTATACGAAGAGTTTTCCTTGATTTTATCTGCTTAACTTGATATAATATACTTATCGAATTGTGCAATTTTGTTGCTTTATTTTGAGTAGAGTAAAATGAGGAGCGTTATATGATTACTAAAGAGGTAAAAATTACAAATGCAATAGGACTTCACGCAAGACCTGCAACTTTCTTTATTCAAAAAGCGAATATGTACAACTGTTCCATTTGGGTTGAAAAGGATGACCGCAAGGTCAATGCCAAGAGCCTGCTCGGCGTTCTTTCCTTGGGAATTGCCAAGGGAATGAGCATCGTTCTCGTAGCGGACGGCCGTGACGAGGAGCTTGCTATTGAGGGGCTTACCGAGCTTATTAATACAGGCTTTGAGGAGCAGACGTTCTGATTGCTTTTTAATTTAAGATTTCGGCGAGGAGTTATCTCCTCGCCTATTTACTCTATCGAGAGGAGCGTGTATATATGCCGACTAAAGCAGAATTACTTCTAAAGGCTAACGGGCTGCCGCTTTGCCCGGGCGTATATATTATGCGCGACAGAGCGGACAAGGTTATTTACGTCGGAAAATCGGCGAAGCTCAAAAACAGAGTTTCTCAATATTTTCAAAACGGCGAAAAGAATATTAAAACCGCAAAAATGGTGGCGTCGGTATATAATTTCGATTATATTCTCTGTGACACCGAGATAGAGGCGCTTACGCTTGAAAATTCTCTCATCAAGCAGTATACCCCGAGATATAATATCAGATTAAAGGATGCAAAGTCCTATCCTTATATTAAAATAACAGACGAGGAATATCCGAGAATAGTTTTTACAAGAAAGCGTCTTGCGGATAAATCTAAGTATTTCGGTCCGTTTACGGGCGTTTCTACGGCATTTTCGATAATGTCGCTTCTTAATAAGACTCTCGGAATACCGAGCTGTAATTTGAGGTTCCCGAGAGATATCGGAAGAGGCAGGGAGTGCCTTTATTATCAAATGAAGCAATGCTGCGGTCTTTGCATGGGCAAGATAAGTGCCGATGAATACGGTGCGCTCATCTCCTGTGCCGCCGATATATTAAGAGGAAACACCAAGCAGGCGGTATCCGAACTTGAAAAGCAGATGTATGAATACAGCGAGGCGGAGCAATACGAAGCGGCTCTGAAATGCCGTGATACTATACGTGCGCTTGAAAAAATCAGAGAAAGGCAAAAGGTGGTCGATGCCCCCGATGCTCAGTACGACGTTATTGCCCTGCATACCGAGGAGCTTTGCTCCTGCATATGTATATATTCTGTCAGAGAGGGTGCTCTTTGCGGTAAAAACGAGTATATATTCGGCGCAGATAAAATTCTCGACAGAGAAGCCCTGACGTCGTTTTTGGTTGATTATTATCAAAGAAGCGATGATATTCCGAAGAAAATAGTGCTTGATGAGCTTGTCGATGCGGAGAAAGAGCTGCTTTCGGGATATTTAAGTGAGCAAAGCGGACACAGAGTGACGCTCTGGACTCCGCAAAGAACGGAAATGAAAAGGCTTTGTGAAATGGTCCGTACAAATGCATGTGAAAAGGCGCAGGCTTATGTTAAGGAGAGCGAGAAGGATAATTCGGTTCTTTTGCGTCTTGCGCAAATATTGGAGCTTGAATCCGTTCCCTCAAGAATAGAGGCATATGATATCTCCAACATCGGAGATGAGCATAAAACGGGCGGTATGGTCGTTTATATTGACGGAAAGCCGCAAAAAAGCGATTACCGTTCCTTTACTGTAAGAGGCGTTGAGGGAAGCGACGACTATGCTTGTATGCGTGAGACGCTAAGACGTCGACTTGGACATCTTTCCGATGAAAAAGGCTCAATGAGCGAATATCCCGATCTTTTGCTGATAGACGGCGGAAAAACGCACGTGTCGGCGGTTCGTGAGGTGCTTGATGAGATGGGATTGGAAATTGCCGTATTCGGAATGGTAAAGGACGATTATCATAAAACACGTGCTCTTTGTACCGAGCGCGATGAGATAAGCATAGCCAAAGAGCAATCTGTATACGGATTGATATTCCGAATACAGGAGGAGGTTCACAGATATACGGTGAGTCGAATGAGCGGAGCTAAGGAAAAAACTCTTAAGCATTCCTCGCTGGAGAAAATCAAGGGCATAGGCCCTGCCAAGGCGAAAGCGCTGATGCTGCATTTCGGTACTGTAGGCGCCATAAGAACGGCAAGCGAATCCGATATTGCGGCAGTAAAGGGAATAAGTAAAGCCGACGCACAGAGCGTGGCGGAATATTTCAGGAGACAAAAATGAGAATTATTACGGGAAAAGCAAGGGGAGTCAGGCTTACAACGCTTGAGGGTAACGATACACGTCCTACGAGCGAGCGCACCAAGGAAGCCGTGTTTTCCATGCTTCAGTTTGAAATAGCGGGGGCAAGCGTTCTTGATCTTTTCGCAGGCTCGGGACAGATGGGACTTGAGGCTGCGAGCAGGGGAGCGTCAAGCGTGCATTTTGTGGAGCGCGGCAGAGAGGCTCAGAAAATAGTCGAAGCGAATATTAAGAAAAGCAGGCTTGACGGAGTATGCAGACTTTTTTGCGAGGATGCCGCTTTGTTCCTTGGGCGCCGTGCGCAGGGCGAAGCATACGACATAGTATTTCTTGATCCTCCGTATAAAAGCAAGCTTATCGACGAGTCGCTGACGTTGCTTTTTGACGGCGGACTTATCAAGGACACATCTTATATTGTTTGCGAGAGCGATAGATTTGATTTTATGAGTGATAATACTAATAAACATTTCAAGGTGCTTAAAACAATGAAGCACGGTGTTGCTCATATTGTCGTTCTTGCACCGATTTTTGGGGAGGATTTATGAAAATAGCCGTAATACCCGGAAGCTTTGACCCTATGACGGTCGGCCATATAAATATAATCGAGCGTGCCTCGGGATTGTTTGATAAGATATACGTGGCGGTTATGATCAACAGCTCAAAGGAGTATATGTTCTCCGAGAGAGAGAGAGAGAGGATAGCCGAGCTGTCATGTGCGCATATAGAAAATGCGGAGGTCATATTCGACAACGGTATGCTTGCGGATCTTGCCGCAAGGCTCGGAGCATGTGCCATCGTCAAGGGAATACGTGACGAAAACGATTACAGATACGAATTTGAAATGGCACAGTTTAATTATAAGTTGAATCCGCTTGCGCAGACAGTATTTTTGCCGTGCGAGGAGGGGAGCCGCGAGATCAGCTCTACGGCTGTACGAAAGAGGATACTCGGCGGTGAGGATATTTCCGATATCGTTTCGGCAAATGCGAAGGAATATATAGATGAGCTTGTTCGCCGAAAAGCAAAACAAGCATAGTTCTAATAGCTGATGTTCGCTCATATACTTAATCAGAAAAGTAATGCTTGGAGGTTGTATATGAGCGAACATTCTATTTACGGCGATATCTCACGCCGAACGGGTGGGGATATATATATCGGTGTAGTGGGACCGGTAAGAAGCGGGAAATCGACGTTTATCAAAAGGTTTATGGAATCAATGGTTCTGCCGAATATCAAGGACGGATATGCAAGGGAGCGTGCCCGTGACGAGCTTCCGCAGAGTGCCGGCGGAAAAACCGTTATGACTACGGAGCCGAAATTCATTCCCGATACGGCGGTCGCCATTGAGATGAGTGAGGGCGAAACTATGCGCGTCAAAATGATAGACTGCGTGGGATATATCGTGCCGGAGGCACTCGGAACGGTTGAGGACGGTCAACCGAGAATGGTAAGAACACCTTGGCAGAGCGAGCCTATGCCGTTTGTTACAGCGGCGGAGCTTGGTACCAAAAAGGTTATAAACGAGCATTCTACGATAGGAATGCTGATAAGCACGGACGGAACGATAGGAGAAATTTCAAGGGAAAGCTATATCGGGGCAGAGGAGAGAGTTGTAAAGGAGCTTAAAAGGATCGGTAAGCCCTTTGCCATTATACTGAATTCTGCGAATCCGTCAGATGAGAAGAGCATTGCTCTTGCGTATGAGCTTGAAGAAAAATACGACGTTCCCGTCGCTCTTGTTAACTGCCTTGAGCTTGATGCGGAGGACATCAAGCACATACTTGAAATGGTGCTTTGTGAGTTTCCGGTGTCGGAAATAAGAGTATCCGTGCCCGAATGGATGGAAGCACTTGACGGCACGCATCCGGTAAAGGCGTCTGTTTGCGAATGCATTCGTAAATGTGCCCAGAGAGTGGAAAAAGTCGGAGACGTCAGAGCAGCATTTGAATCACTCGGAGAAAACGAATACATATCGAAGAATACCGTGGAATCGGTGGATTACGGAACGGGATGTGCCAAAATATCGATAGGATGCTCACGTGAGCTGTATTACAGAGTTATCGGAGATATGACGGGTTTTGAAATTACAGGCGAGGATCAGCTCGTTAATCTGCTGAGAGAATATGCCGCTAAAAAGAGTGAGTTTGAGAGAGTAGAGGAGGCACTGTCGGATGCCGAGGAGAAGGGATACGGAATAATTATGCCCGATATTTCTCAGCTTCGCCTTGAGGAGCCGGAGATCGTAAGGCAATCATCGGGGTACGGTGTGAAGCTTCGTGCAAGTGCGAGATCTATACATATGATACGGGCAAATATCGAAACCGAGATAAGCCCGATGGTCGGAAGTGAGGCGCAGAGCGAGGATCTCGTGAAATATATGCTTGAGGAGTTTGAAGAGGATCCGAGAGCAATATGGGAATCCAATATGTTCGGTAAGAGTCTTTACGAGCTTATGAATGAGGGCTTGCATACAAAGCTTGAGCATATGCCGGAGGAGTCCCGTGCAAGGCTTTCGGAAACGCTTGAAAGAATAATTAACGAGGGCTCAAGCGGACTGATATGCATAATATTGTAAGTAAAAGGGTGAGCCGTAAGGCTCGCCCGAATTTTTAATTATTAATAAAATAAAAATTTATTTTAAAATTGATAAAAGGTATTGACAAGATAGAGTATTTGAGATAAAATATTATGGAATAAAATCTTGGATTGTGTGCGCTCTTGGCTTTGGATTTTAGACCGACCGAGAGCGGATTTTTTATGTAAAATTTAAATTGCGGAGGTAGTTTGATGAAATACGATGTTATAATAATAGGAGCGGGTCCCGGCGGTATTTTTACCGCATTCGAGCTTACAAAAAAGAGCACGGATATGAAGATTGCTGTTTTCGAGGCGGGAAATCCTCTCGGTAAGCGTCACTGTCCCATAGACGGAAAAAAGATAAAAAGCTGCATAGGATGTAAAAATTGCTCCATAATGAGCGGTTTCGGCGGTGCGGGTGCATTCTCCGACGGAAAGTATAATATTACGAATAACTTCGGAGGCACGCTTCACGAATACATAGGCAAGGCTCGTGCACTTGAGCTTATGCATTATGTCGACGATATCAATATGGCATACGGCGGAGAGGGAACAAAGCTATACAGCACAGCTAATTCCAAGTTTAAGAAGCTTTGCATACAAAACGATCTCAATCTTCTTGACGCGTCCGTTCGTCACCTCGGCACCGATATAAATTACGTCGTCCTTGAAAATCTCTATAATGAGCTTAAGGATAAGGTCGATTTCTATTTTAATACTCCCGTGGAGCATATAGAGATAGCTGACGGAGAGTACCGTCTTACTTGCAAAAACGGCGAATTTGAATGTAAATACTGTGTCGCGAGCGTCGGACGTATCGGAAGCAAGTGGATGGAGCGCGTTTGTCAGGAGCTTAACATTGAGAAAAAATCCAACAGAGTGGATCTCGGCGTCCGTGTGGAGCTTCCCGCAGTCGTTTTCTCGCATCTTACCGATGAGCTTTACGAAAGTAAGATAGTTTACAGAACTCATAAATTTGAGGATAATGTCCGTACATTCTGTATGAACCCCAAGGGAATGGTTGTAAACGAAAATACAAACGGTATAGTTACCGTAAACGGTCATTCTTATGAGGATCCCGCATTGCAGACCGACAATACCAATTTCGCACTTCTCGTATCAAAGCATTTCTCCGAGCCGTTTGAGGATTCTAACGGATACGGTGAGAGTATAGCACGCCTTTCGAATATGCTCGGCGGCGGAGTTATCGTTCAGCGCTTCGGAGATTTGACGCGCGGAAGACGAAGCAATGCAAAGAGAATAGAGGAGAGTACTGTTGTTCCCACTCTTGCGGCAACGCCGGGCGACCTTTCGCTTGTGCTTCCCAAGAGAATACTTGACGGCATTATCGAAATGATATATGCGCTTGATAAAATTGCTCCCGGAACGGCAAATGACGATACATTGCTTTATGGAGTTGAGGTCAAATTCTATAATATGGAGGTTTCCGTTGATTCCAATCTCGAAACCTGTCATAAGGGATTATATATCATCGGAGACGGAAGCGGTATAACTCACTCGCTTTCTCATGCTTCGGCGAGCGGTGTTCATGTTGCGAGAAATATTCTCGGAATTGAATAATTCGAAAATGTACAACTCTTTCCTTGCACTTTTGTGAGGAAAGAGTTTTTTTGTTCAAAAAATGTTTACAAATAGGGAAAAGTGTGCTACAATGAGAGTATCGAGCAAGTTGAATAAAAACATTGAGTGTCAGATGACCGCACTTTTGAAAATATTGTTTTCATTTTTGATTTGCAATTTACTTTGAGAGTTTATAGATTTGGAATAATTATCCAAAGAAATACGAATAGGTATTGACTTTTTTAAAAAAAGTGTGATATTATATAATCGCACAGTAAGAAGGAAGTTATATATTTTAAGATTTACACAAACCCGACAGAATATTGCTATATTTTGCCGAGTGATCTATACTGTGAAGACTATATAGATAATTTTGGCAAATAATAATATAACGCGTAGGATTGTGGGGCGTTGTGTATCCCTATGTTCCTACGCGCTTTTTCTATTAAAAATGATTAGGAGGATAAACCAATGGGCTACCATAATTTATTATGTCATCGTGTTAGAGAAGAAAATGTTTTATCTGAAAGGAAGGTGAAAAAGTGAAAATAAAATTTATTAAAGTGGTAAGCTCTATTTTATCCTTAATTTTAACGGGAGTGCTACTTTCTTCTTGCGACACAAAAATTTGGAAACAATTTGGGGATTGGGTTAAAACCTCGGATGACGGCTTTATCTACTATTACAACGATGGTAGTAAGGATGGTGCATATCTTCTCGATATTCCCGATGTTGAAGAATTGACTATTCCCGAATACATTGATGGAAAAAAAGTTGTCGAATTGGGGTATTGTGATATGGGAATTGGGTATATGAATGACTATTTTGTTGTTGGAACAAATACGAAAAGCTTGATAGTTCAACATCAATTCGAAATACGAAATAACGCTCCAACTAAGTATTACGTGGATTTTCCCAATTTGACAAATCTAACTTTCATAGATTTCTTATACTGCAATCAATCATATTCAGAAAATGACTTGCTTGTTCCTCATTATATCGGCAAAAGAAGTTCAAATGTTCCAACGGTTGAATTGAGAAAATCCGACCGAGAGTATTCGTTGGAGAATTTCAAGGCAAAGGTTATCATCATTCCAGACTATGTTGAAACTATTGAAGCAGGTGTGTTTGACGGTTTAACCGATGTCATCATAAAAACCTCATACGAAACCAAGCCCGAAGGATGGGAAGAGGGGTGGAATGGTAATTGCGAAGTTGTGTGGGGTGAGGAAATCACATATCTGTATTACTATGATTGGATAAAAACGACAGAGGATGGTTTTACCTATTATTACAACGATAGAACAAGTGAGGGTGTTTATCTTTTAGATATTCCGCAAAATGAAGAAGTCACCATTCCAGAATATATAAACGGCAAAAAGGTGATAAAGATTGCCCATCGTTTTACAGATAACGAATATGGCGTGTATGGCAGAGAAATCAAGAAATTAACTATTCAACATCAGTTTGACATTTTGGAAGATATAGTTTGTTTCCGCTATTTGACAAATTTGATATATGTTGATTTTTTGTATTGCAATTTATCAACAGAACAAAATGAGTTGGTTGTTCCGTATTACATAGGAACAGAAGATTATTACCAATCAAAAACTCCAACTGTTGAATTGAGAAAATCTGACCGCGAGTATTCATTGGAGAATTTCAAGCCAACAGTCATCATCATTCCCGAATATGTAAAAGTGATAGAAAAGGGAGTGTTTGACGGATTAACAAACGTTACTATAAAGACCTCATACGAAAGTCAACCCGAAGGACGGGAGGATGGTTGGAACGGCTTTTGTGAGGTCGTATGGGGATTTGAAATAGAATAAAGGAGATTACAAATACGGTTTTTTATGGTATAATAATGAACTAAATAACAGTTTAACTAACCGAACGGCACTGAAATCTGTTACTGTTATGATGAAAAATCATAAGGAGGCAGTATATGAGCCAAAGAGCAGTATTATGGTGTCGGTCTGATGTGGGAAACAAAGAGGACTTGGCACTACAAAATCAAGTCCTCTCTTTTTATTGCAAAGAGCGAGGAATGAAATCAATTCGCACGATTCTTGAATATGAGGAAGCGGATATAATGAAACTTCGTAACTTTCGCCAAATGGCAAGATTGATGTGATTCTCGTTAAAAACTTTGAACTTTTCGGTTTTGCGCCTGATGTCGCAACTGAGAAAATCAAGTGTTTGAACGAAAACGGAATAAAAGTTGTGTCGGTTGACGAGGGCGAAATTACACCCGATAACTTGCCTGAACTCTATCGCAAACAGTTCAAAGTAATCGTCTGTAACGGAAAAAACAGATTTTTTCAAAAAAATAAGAGAAAAAATAGGTCATAACTATTGACAAAAAGTGTTGAAAAGAGTATACTAATAGTGAAATC
>CAZHPZ010000012.1:0-28168 GCA_964534905.1 uncultured Lachnospiraceae bacterium
ATTTGTAAATAATAAACTTTTGCAGAAAATACCCTTGACAAATCTCGTCTCAGAAAGGGATTTTTCTGCGGTGACAATGCTGTGGAGCTTGATGACGGAACGTTTATGAGCATATCGGGGGAGATGAGCATTGAGGATATCATCGGACGTGAATTTATGATAATCATAGGGGACAATACGATAATATCCCGAGCAGTGCGAAATCCTCCGATGTTTGCCTGCAAATAAAAATAATATGCACCTCGGGCAGGACCTCGGGGTGCATATTTATATTGTAGCTCTATTTCGGAAGCGTCAGCAGATTTAATGCGTCGCTTAGAATCTCGCGTTCGCAAAAATATTCGTTTTTGCCGTTTACACGCTGATATTTTTCGTGTCCCTTGCCAGCAAGCAGAACAATGTCACCGTCCTTTGCAATGTCGAGAGCGTACATTATGGCTTCTCTTCGGTCGGGGATAGCGACATAGCTTGTGCTGCCATCGTATTGCGTCGCTATGTCGTCGATTATGACCTGCGGATCCTCAAAATCCGGATTATCGGACGTCAGAATGGAAAAATCCGCATAAAGTGCCGCCGCACGGCCGAGTTGCGCACGGCGAACCTGAGTTCTGCCGCCCACCGAGCCGAAAAGGCATATCAGACGACTCGGCTCGTAACGCCTGAGCGCCTTCAGAACGGATTCGAGACTCAAGCCGTTGTGTGCGTAATCTATTATAAAGCATGCGCCCGTGCGAGAGGGAATAACCTCAAATCTACCGTCTATTCTTATATTCGGCAACTCTTCGGATGCCTCTTGCGGACTGACACCGAGCACTTCCGCCGTTGCAAGAGCCGCAAGAGCGTTATATACGTTGAATTCACCCGGTACGGGGAGCAGGCAGCGGACGGATTTTCCGCCACTTATGCAGTCGAAGCTTATGCCGAGCGTGCTCTCACTTCTGTAAAGCTCTATTCTGTCCGCGCGCATTTCCGCGATATTTTTTGTGGAATAATATATTATTTCCGCCTTGCAGTCTGCGAGAATTTTCTCGGTGCTCGGATCATCGGCATTGGCTATGACTGTTTTCGGCTCGTATTCGTCGAAGAGACGTTTTTTCGCATTAAAATATTCTTCAAAGCTTTTGTGCTCGTGTGGGCCGATGTGATCGGACGAAAGATTGGTAAATATGGCTATATCGAAGTGTATTCCGAGAACTCTGCCGAGAGCAAGAGCCTGTGAGGATACCTCGATAACGACTGCCTCGGTACCTGTATTGACCATATCTCTCATATATTCCTGAAGCTTATAGCTTTCGGGAGTTGTGTTTGCGGTGTCGAATTTGTATCTGCCATAGGATACTCCGTTTGAGCCGATATATCCCGCTGAAATACCCGAAGTGTCAAGCAGCTGCTTTATCATAAGCGCCGTGGTGGTCTTGCCCTTGGTGCCGGTAACGCCTATAACGGTGAGCCTTTGTGACGGATCTCCGTAGAGTGTTTGCGAGAGCAGCGCAAGTGCGCGCTTTGTATCGTCGGTGTATAATATATCCGCATCCTCGGGAATATCGTCGAGCCTTTGCTCCGCAACAAACGCTCTGCAACCGCACTCATACGCCTTTTTGGCATAAATATGTCCATCCGTGACAAATCCCTTTATGCAAACGAAAACGGAGGATTCTCCCGCCTCACGTGAATTGCAGGTAATATCGGTTATGTTCCGCTCCGAAACATTTTCTGTATATCCTGTCTTTTTTAAAAGCTCTGAAAGCAGCATAATTACCTCTGAAGAATAAAAATCTTTAACGAAATTGATTATATCATACTTTTTCTTTATTTTCCATAGGAAAAATCAAAAAAGTATAATTGAAGTCATTAAATGCGAAAATCTCTTGACAATTTTTCCGAGAAATTATATAATATATAAAATGGTGTATTATTGTTGTCGGGGGAAAATGAATGAGTGATATTAATAGCGGCGCTTCCGTTATCGTTGTCGGCGGAGGACCTGCCGGAATGATGGCGGCGTATACGGCTGCCGTAAACGGTGCATCTGTCTTGCTTTTCGAGAAGAACGACAGACTCGGACGCAAACTGCGTATAACGGGTAAGGGAAGATGTAACGTAACCAACGATTGCGACGGAGCGGAGCTTATGCGCAACGTTGCGAGCAATCCGAAATTTTTATTTGCCGCCATATCGAGATTTTCCACCGCAGATACCAAGGAATTCTTTGAGGAGCGCGGAGTGCCTCTTAAGGTCGAGAGGGGAAAGCGTGTTTTCCCACAGTCGGACAAGGCACAGGATATCGTCGACGCAATGGCAAATGCTTGCACGGAAGCGGGTGTTACCGTAATAAACGAAAGAGTCGAGCAGCTTGAAATAATCGACAGCAGAGTTGTCGGAGTGATTTCGGGAGGCAAGCGCTATTCCGCATTGAGCGTGATAGTTTGCACGGGCGGAGCGTCATATCCGAAGACAGGATCGAGTGGGGACGGATACTGTTTCGCACGAAGTGCGGGACATAAAATAGTCCCGATAAAGCCCTCTCTTGTTCCGATCGTTGCTCACGGCAGGCTTTGTGCGCATCTTCAGGGACTTTCACTGAAAAATATAGGCTTTAAAATTCGCAATAACGAAAACGGAAAAATCGTGTATGAGGATTTCGGAGAAATGATGTTTACTCATTTCGGTATAACGGGTCCCGTCGTTCTTTCAGCCTCGGCGCATATTTCGGACATAGCTCCGAACAAATATACCGCCTGCATAGATATGAAGCCTGCGCTTGACGAAAAAACGCTTGACGCAAGGATACTTTCCGATTTTTCGGGTGCGATAAACAGGGATTTTATAAATTCGCTTGACGCACTTCTTCCTCAGAAGATGATTTCGGCGGTTGTGGGAATGTCCGGTATAGATCCGAGAAAAAAGGTCAATTCGATAACGCGCGAGGAACGCGAGCGTCTTGTCTCTCTTATAAAAAATATTGAAATTCCGCTTGAGGATCTGCGCCCGATAGACGAGGCAATAGTTACCAAGGGCGGAGTTGCGGTAAACGAGGTAAATCCGAAAACTATGGAGTCAAAGCTTGTCGGAGGACTGTATTTTGCGGGCGAGGTTTTGGATCTTGACGCATATACGGGCGGATTTAATTTGCAGATAGCGTTCTCCACGGCAACGCTTGCCGGCGAGAATGCGGCGTGGTCAAGCTTCTCGGAGGAATAAAAAGGAGAAAATTCAGATGAATGGTGATAAAAAACTAAATTACGTTGAGCCCGAAAGCTATTTTTCGGAGGCAATGAGAAAAGCCGCGGGGATAGGCGAATATGCGAAAAAAATCAGAATAGCGATAGACGGACCGTCGGGCTCCGGTAAGAGCACGCTTGCAAAGGCGGTTGCACGTGAGCTCGGAATAATGTACGTCGATACAGGCGCGCTTTACCGTGCTATCGGATATTATGTTTACATAAGCGGAAAGGATCCTCACGATGTTTCTGCGGTCGAAGCTCTTTTGCCTGAGATACATCTTGAGCTTAAATATGTTGACGGAGCGCAGAGAGTTATTTTGAACGGCGACGATCTCGGAGACAGGATAAGACTTCCCGAGATGTCTATGTATGCGAGCGCGGTGTCATCCATTCCCGCAGTGCGTGCGTTTTTACTTGAAACTCAAAAGAGTATTGCGAGAACGAGCAGCGTTGTTATGGACGGAAGAGATATCGGCACGGTAATAATCCCCGACGCGGATCTGAAGATTTTTCTTACCGCAAGCGATGAGTGCCGCGCGAGAAGAAGAACGCTCGAGCTTTTGGAAAAGGGCATTGACGCCCGATACGAGGACGTGCTTGCCGATATGGCGGAGCGTGATAAAAACGATAAGAACAGAAGCGTTGCGCCTGCGCTGCCCGCACCCGACGCCGTAATTTTTGACAATTCCATTATGTCTGTTGAGGAAAGTCTTGCGGAAATAGTGAGGTTAATAAATGGAAAGCAAATCAAATAATTATCAAAAGGAAAAAAGAGCATATAAATTCTTCTATTGGCTTTTGGCAGGTATAGCACGCAGGCTTTACAGAGTCAGAGTCATAAATGCATCGGATGAGCCGCTTTACAGGCATTTTATCGTAGCGTGCAATCATACGGGAGCGGCGGATGCCGTTATCATATGCGCAACTATGAAAAATCAGATAAGGTTTATGGCGAAAAAGGAGCTTTTCAAGGTTCCTGTCCTCAGCTGGTTTCTTAAGGCTATCGGATGTTATCCAGTAGACCGAGGCGGCACGGATATCGCAGCACTCAGAAATACGATAGGTCTTCTTAAGGATAACGATTGTGTCGGTATATTTCCTCAGGGCACGAGAATGCCCGGAATCGACCCCACCGGAACACCAGTTAAAAACGGTATAGGTCTTATTGCCTCGCGCTCAGGAGCGGATATTTTGCCTGTTTGCGTGAAGTCAAAGTCGGGAAGCACTAAAATATTCAGAAAAAATTATTTGATAATAGGTAAGCTTATAAAGAGCGAGGAGCTTGACCTTGAAAACAACAAGGGAAGCGAGGGGCATCAAAGAATTTCGGAGCATATCTTCTCCGAGGTTTGCAAGCTCTGGCGTGAAACGGATATAGAAAATGAAAAATAATATTACCGTTGCTTCTCACGCGGGATTTTGCTTCGGCGTAAAGCGAGCTACGGATGCCGTTGAAAAAAGATTAAGCGAGGGCAGAGAGGGAGAGAGAATCTTCACTCTCGGACACCTTATTCATAATGATACATATAATGCGGAGCTGCGTGCCAAGGGTGTTTTGAGCATTGACGCGGAGGATATAATTCCGATATGCGATAGCGCTGACGAAAGGTCGCCGGTGACTGTTTTTATAAGGGCACACGGTATACCGCGTGAGGTGGAGACGCTTTTGCGTTCCTGCCGCAGTAAAAACGAATATTTCGACTATGTCGACCTTACCTGTCCTTATGTTAAAAAGATACACAAAATAGCGAGTGAGAACAGTGGAGAGGGAAGAGTATTCGCTCTGCTCGGCTCACCCGAGCACCCCGAGGTTGTGGGAATTATGAGCTACGCCGAGGGAGAAAAGACGGTTTTTGAGGATTCATCTGCGATAGAGAAATACCTTGAAAAAACCGACTTGGACAAAATGCACAAAAAAACGCTGGTTTTGGCGGCTCAAACGACTCAAAATTTAGCGGAGTGGGAAAAAAGTTTAAAAATTATTAAAAAAGACTGTACAAATCCCATTTTTTTTGATACAATATGTAATGTTACGGAAATTCGTCAGGCTGAAGCGAAAAGGCTCGCCGCAGAATGCGATTTTATGATTGTGGTCGGCGGAAAAAGCAGCTCCAATACGGCGAAATTATATAGTATATGTAAGAGTGCCTGTAATGACACTGTCTGGGTTGAAAATGCAGACGAGCTTGATACGAATGTTCCGACAAATAAAAAAATAGGTATTGTAGCGGGAGCTTCGACTCCGAAACGCAATATCGAGGAGGTATTACACAAAATGAGCGAAATGACAGAAAATTTTGCAGAATTGCTCGAACAATCATTCAAAACTTTAAATACAGGAGATACAGTAACCGGATACGTAACACACGTTACCGACGCAGAGCTTCAGCTTGACCTCGGTGCGAAGGTTACGGGCATTATCAAGTCCGAACAGATCACAGACGATCCCTCTGTTCGTCTTACGGAAATGTTCAAGTTCGGCGACGCGGTAGAGGCATTCGTTATCCGCGTAAGCGACATTGAAGGCGTTGCAGAGCTTTCCAAGAAGCGCACGGATTCCGATAGAAACTGGAAGAATATTGTTGCTCTTGCAGAAAGCGGCGAGATCGTTTCGGGTAAGGTTATCAAGGCTATTCCCGGCGGACTTACCGTTGCGGTTGATTCCGTAAACGTATTTGTTCCCGCATCTCAGAGCGGAATCGGCAAGGACGGAGACCTTTCCGTTCTCGTAGGTCAGAACGTTGATCTTAAGATCATTGAGATCAAGGAGCAGGGCAAGCGTGCTATCGGCTCTATCCGTGTTGTTCTTAACGCGCGTAGACGCGAGAAGATTGAAGAGTTCTGGGCAAATATCGAAGAGGGCAAGCAGTACACAGGTACTGTTCGCAGTCTCACTACATACGGTGCTTTCGTTGATCTCGGCGGTGTTGACGGTATGGTTCACGTAAGTGAGCTTTCATGGAAGCCCATCAAGCATCCCTCCGCAGTTGTAAGCGTAGGCGATGAGATCACAGTATTCGTTAAGTCCTTTGATAAGGAAACAAAGAGAATTTCTCTCGGCTATAAGACAGAGGATACAAATCCTTGGCTCCTCTTCACAAACAGATATGAGGTTGGCGACATTGCAACAGTTAAGATCGTTAATATGATGCCTTTCGGTGCATTTGCAGAGATCATTGACGGAGTTGACGGTCTTATCCACATTTCCAAGATCGCTCAGAAGAGAATTTCCAAGCCTGCCGACGTTCTTGAAATCGGACAGACGGTTGACGCAAAGATCATTGAGATCGACAATGAAAAGCATAAGGTAAGCCTTTCCATTCGTGATCTTCTTGACGAGACACAGGCAGAAGAAGAGGCTGCTCCCGCAGAGGAGACAGTTGACGCCGAATAATCGGAACATTAAAAAGGACTCTTCTTGCGGAGAGTCCTTTGATTTATCGGAGAATATTATGTTTGATAAAATAGTTAAGCAATCTGCGAATATGATAAACGAGCTTTTGGATAGTATAAATCTTTCCGAGGGTGAGATACTCGTTGTCGGCTGCTCTTCAAGCGAAATAATGGGCGAGAGCATAGGACACGGATCGGATATCAATGCCGCACAGGCGGTATTTGAGGGTATATATCCTGTTTTGCGTGAGCGTGGTATATTCCTTGCGGCACAGTGCTGCGAGCACCTTAACCGTGCATTGATCGTCGAGAGAGAATGTGCGGAAAAATACGGTCTTGAAATCGTGTCGGTCGTTCCCGCACCTAAAGCGGGCGGATCGTTTGCAACGACAGCGTATAGCAGCTTTGCGGATCCCGTTGCCGTGGAATATATAAGAGCGCACGCGGGTATAGATATAGGCGGAACGCTTATCGGAATGCATCTTCGTCACGTTGCCGTTCCCATAAGACTTTCTGTAAATAAGATAGGTGAAGCAAATGTTATATTTGCGAAAACACGCCCGAAGTACATCGGCGGACCGAGAGCACATTACGAATAATTATATAAAATGCAGGAGACTTAAGTCTCCTGCATTTTCTGTTTATCTGACATACAGTATGTCCGTGTCACAGTCTACTGTGAGAGTGGTATCGGGTGCGACGTCGCCCTCGATTATTTTGCGTGCCAAAAGCGTTTCTATTTTCGATTGGATAAATCGCTTGATAGGTCTTGCACCGTATGCGGAATCATAAGCCGTGCTTATGATATATTCCTTTGCACCGTCCGTCAGCTCCACTGTGAGCTGCTTGTCCTTAAGACGCTTGTTGAGATCCGCTATCAAAAGATCGACTATGTCGACGATATTTTCCTTGGTCAGAGGCTTGTAGAATATTATCTCGTCAAGTCTGTTGAGAAATTCCGGACGGAAGCTGTTTTTGAGCAGCGCGCTGACGGCGCTTCTTGCCTCGTCGCTTATTTCTCCTTGCTCGTTTATGCCGTCAAGTATTGCGCCGGAGCCGAGATTTGATGTCAGTATTATAACGGTATTCTTGAAATCGACCGTTCTACCCTGGCTGTCTGTTATTCTGCCGTCGTCAAGCACCTGAAGCAATACGTTAAATACGTCGGGATGCGCCTTTTCTATCTCGTCGAAAAGAACTACAGCGTATGGTTTCCTGCGAACCGCCTCCGTGAGTTGACCACCCTCGTCGTATCCGACGTATCCGGGAGGCGCTCCGATGAGCCTCGATACGGAGTATTTCTCCATATATTCGCTCATATCTATTCTTATAAGACTCTTTTCGTCGTCAAACAGGGCCTCGGCAAGTGCCTTGGCAAGCTCGGTTTTGCCTACGCCCGTCGGACCTAAGAAAAGGAATGAGCCGATGGGACGTCTCGGATCCTTTATGCCGGCACGGGAACGAAGTATCGCTTCGCTGACCTTTTCCACCGCCTCGTTCTGACCTATGACTCTCTTATGGAGTATATCCTCAAGTCCGAGCAGCTTTTTACGCTCGCTCTCCATTATCTTGGATACGGGGATTCCGGTCCATCTTGCCACTATCCTGCATATCTCATCCTCCGTTACCTTGTCACGCAAGAGAGAACTGTCGCTTCCGGAGCTTTCCGCGCGCTTTTCCTCCTCCTCAAGCTCTCGCTTAAGAGACGGAAGCTTGCCGTACTGAAGCTCTGCGGCACGTGCGAGATCGTAGCTTGACTGTGCACGCTCAATCTCTGCGCCTGTCTGCTCAATGGCTTCACGGAGCTTCTGAACCTTTTCTATGGACTGACGCTCCACGTCCCATTTTGCTTTCATTTCATTGAATGATGATCTAAGCTCCGCAAGCTCGGACTGTATTTCTTTGAGATGCTCTGCGGAAATTTTGTCATCCTCCTTTTTAAGAGCAGCCTCCTCTATTTCGTGCTGCATTATCTTACGGGATACCTCGTCCATTTCCGAGGGCATTGAATTCATTTCCGTTTTGATAAGAGCACAAGCCTCGTCAACAAGGTCTATCGCCTTGTCGGGAAGAAAACGGTCGGATATATAACGGTCGGAAAGCGTTGCGGCGGCTATCAGGGCTGCGTCGTGTATTTTTACGCCGTGATAGACCTCATATCTGTCCTTAAGACCTCTGAGTATCGAGATGGTGTCCTCAACCGTCGGCTCGCTTACCGTAACGGGCTGAAATCTACGCTCAAGTGCGGCATCCTTTTCTATATACTGACGGTATTCATTAAGCGTGGTTGCTCCTATGCAGTGCAGCTCTCCTCGTGCGAGCATGGGCTTCAGCAGATTTCCCGCATCCATTGCACCGTCGGACTTTCCGGCTCCGACTATTGTGTGAAGCTCATCGATAAACAGTATAATTTTTCCGTCGCTGTTCTTGACCTCTGTAAGTACTGCCTTGAGCCTTTCCTCAAATTCTCCTCTGAATTTAGCACCTGCGATCAGCGCACCCATATCAAGTGAGAAAATAATTCTGTTTTTGAGATTGTCCGGGACATCTCCTCTTGCTATACGTATTGCAAGTCCCTCTGCAATAGCGGTTTTACCTACGCCGGGCTCACCTATGAGGCATGGGTTATTCTTGGTTTTTCTTGAAAGAATTCGTATAACGTTTCTTATTTCGTCGTCACGACCGATTACGGGATCGAGCTTTTGCTCTTTTGCGCGTGCTACGAGATCCTGACCGTATTTGTTAAGGACGTCGTAGGTTTCCTCGGGATTGTCGCTTGTAACGTTTCTGCTGCCTCTGACCTCACGCAGAGCGGAGAAAAATGAGCTTTTGTCGAGTCCCGATTGCTTTAAGATGCCTTTCACCTTAGAATCGGGCTTTGAAAATAGTCCGAGCATCAGATGCTCTACGGAAACGTACTCGTCCTTCATCTTCTCCGCTTCCTTTTCGGCATCGTTTAATGCGGCGTCAAGCTCTGCCGACATATAAAGTCTGTCGCTTTGAACTCCGCTTACCTTGGGAAGCTCCGCAATTGCCTTGTCGGTAAGATTTTTAAGAGCTTCAAGCGATGCACCGCTCTTTTTAACGAGATTCGGGATAAGACCGTCGCTGTCGGAGAGCAGGGAAGAAAGCAAATGAGCCTGTACCAATTGCTGATTGCCGTTCTCAAGTGCCGAGGATTGCATAGCGCGTATCGCTTCAAGACTTTTTTGCGTATATTTATTTACATTCATAATAATACCTCCTGATTATTATTTGTAAAAACGGAGCCTTGAATTCATATCGGTGTTCCTTTTTTTACGTGTATAAGGATATACCTATTTTGTTACACAATTATTACGGATTTGTATTTATATTGTTAAAATTAGCACTCTGTGATATAGAGTGCTAAAAATCAACAAATGTTTTTGGATTTATTTTGCGAATTTACAAGTTTCTCTTGGCAAACTTGTATACAAACTGCTAAATTCCGACGCCGCGATTTTTGTTGACAATGACTGAAAAAGATGATATACTGTATTATACTTATCTTTGGAGGTATTCATATGAAGCTGTTGTTTAAGCAAAGATTTTTTTCGTGGTTTGACAGCTACGATATATATAACGAAGCGGGAGATACCGT
Organism: uncultured Lachnospiraceae bacterium; assembly: GCA_964534905.1. Lineage (GTDB taxonomy): Bacteria > Bacillota > Clostridia > Oscillospirales > CAG-272 > RGIG4608. The sequence continues at coordinate 10,240 of CAZHPZ010000012.1, forward strand.
GTATACGGTCGGCGGTCAGCTGTCCTGGGGACATCTTCTTAAAATATACGACGCTTACGGACGTGAGGTCGGAACGGTCAAGGAGAGAGTGTTCACCTTTTTGCCGAAATTCGAAATGTATTTCGGCGACAGATATGTCGGAAGCATATGCAAGGAGCTTTCGCTCTTTGTTCCTCGTTATAATATCGAATGTAACGGCTGGAGAGTAGAGGGGAATTTGTTCGAATGGGATTATGAGGTGGTCGACTCCTGCGGCAGACGTATCGCAAGCGTTTCAAAGCAGCTGTTTAATTTCACCGATACTTACACTATCGATGTGGTGAACTCCGACGACGCACTCTGTGTTCTCATGCTCGTGCTTGCAATAGATGCCGAAAAGTGCTCGCGTCAGGATTGAGTGCTCAAATATTGAAGATAAATTATTAAAATTTATCGCAAACTGTTGAAAAGAGAAGCTTTTTGTGGTAGAATAATATAGTTTAAGATTTAAAACTTATTAGGAGATATATATGTGCGGTATAGTTGGATATATAGGTGACAGACAAGCGGCTCCGATATTGCTTGAGGGGCTTGAAAAGCTTGAATATAGAGGCTATGATTCCGCCGGTATTGCGGTGGTAAACGATAATTTGATAAAGGTATGTAAAACGACCGGAAGAATATCCAATCTGAACAAAATGACAGACGGCGGAAAAAGCTGTACAGGCGGCGTCGGCATCGGACATACCAGATGGGCTACGCACGGTGCGCCTACTGACGTTAACGCTCACCCTCATACGAGCAACGACGGAAAATTTGCCGTTGTTCATAACGGAATAATCGAGAATTATATCGCACTTAAGGAAGAGCTTGTATCTCACGGCTTTAAATTTATCAGCCAGACAGATACGGAGGTTGTTGCGCACCTTGTAGATATGTATTACGAGGGTGACTTCAAAGCTGCGATTATCAAGGCTGCGTCAAGGCTTTGCGGCTCATATGCAATAGGAGTTCTTTGCTCCGATTCTCCCGATGAGGTGTATGTCTTCCGCAAATCAAGCCCGCTCATCATAGGCGTCGGAGAGGGTGAAAACTATTTCGCATCCGACGTTACGGCACTTGTTTCGCATACCAGAGACGTTATTTATCTTGAGGACGGAGAGTTTGCGAAAATCACTCCCGATTCCATTGAGCTTTTCGGAGCCGACGGTAAAGAGATAAAGTACGAGATGAGTCATATATGGTGGGATGTCGAATCTGCGGAAAAGGGCGGATATGAGCATTTTATGCTCAAAGAGATAATGGAGCAACCGACGGCGGTAGGCGCAACGATTTCTCCGAGAATAAACAATTCGGAGATAACTCTTGATGATGCGGATCTCGGTGCACAATATCTTTCGGGTATAAATAAGATAGTTATAACTGCTTGCGGCTCGTCGTATTATGCGGGTTGCGCCGGAAAGTATGCGATAGAGCGTCTTTGCCATATTCCCGTTACGGTTGAATATGCAAGTGAGCTTCGCTACGGAGATATAATAATAGACAAGCATACGCTTCTTATAGCCCTTTCTCAATCCGGAGAGACTGCGGATACAATAGCGGCTATGAGAGAATGTAAGGAAAAGGGAGCTAAGACCTTGGCGATAGTCAATGTGGTGGGAAGCACGATATCCAAGCTTGCAGACCATACGCTTTACACGTGGGCGGGACCCGAAATAGCGGTTGCAACCACCAAGGGATATACAACTCAGCTTTCTATGCTTTACCTTTTTGCGCTTTATGCCGCAAAAACGCTTGACAGAATAGATACCGATAAATATCACGAGCTTCTTTCCGTTCTTGAAAATATACCATCTCTTATCGAGAGCGTTATAAAGGCAAATCCCGATATAGACAAGCTTGCAGAGAGCTACAATACGCATTCATCGATGTTCTTTATAGGAAGAAGCACGGATTATGCCGTATCTCTTGAGGGTGCGCTTAAAATGAAGGAGATATCCTACATTCACGCGGAATCGTATCCTGCGGGTGAGCTTAAGCACGGCACGATAGCTCTTATCGACGAGGGGCAGCCCGTTGTGGCTCTTTGCTGTAACGACGGCGTTATGGAAAAGACCATGAGCAATATAGGCGAGATAAAGGCAAGGGGAGCGAGAATACTTGCAGTGACCTTTGACGATAATAAAAAAATAGAGTCTCTTGCGGACGACGTGATATACATTCCGCATATAGAGACGGTATTTGCACCTCTTGTTGAGGTTGTTCCGCTTCAGCTTCTCGCGTATTACGTCGCAAAGGCACGCGGATGTGATATAGATAAGCCTAAGAATCTCGCAAAATCCGTTACGGTGGAATAAGCATAAAAAATAAAATCAGCGAATATATCGAATAATCGGTATGCTCGCTGATTTTTTATTTATTCAATTTCAAAATTGTAAAGACCGAAGCCCTCGTCGGTGCTGAGAATAATTATCGTAACCGATATGGGAGTTGTGCCGACGATTATATCACAGCTTACCGTGTATACATTGCCCCCAAGCTCCTCGTCGTGATACGACATTTTGATATCTTCGATATTATCCACGCGTATTTCACCCGAGGTGTCGAGTGAGGTAAGCTTTTCGTTTGACTGAATACGGTCGATAATCACTTGTGCGGTGAGAGGGGAGGAGGGGTGGACAAGCTCCTCTGCCTTTTCAAGCGTCGGATTTTGAACAAGGTCGGCAAAATCGTTTGTGAAATCGCTTGCTCTTTGTGCCTCATCCTTCATTTCCGTAATAAACGAGCAGGACGAGAGGGTAAAGACAAGTATAAAGAATAAGATAAAGAACCTTGCGAATGTGTTTGCTTTCATAATGCTCTCCTTTCGGTACACGGATGTACAGGGTCAGTATATCACAATTATTTGCGCTTGTCAATATTTCGCTTTTGTTGACAATGCACACAATATGTGTTAAAATAGGTATATACTTTAATTTCGGAGGATATAATGAAAACCAAATTAAGCAAAAGATTTTGGCTTGCCCTCGTGCTCTTCGGGCTTGTGGGTCAGGTAGCGTGGGTAATTGAAAATATGTACCTCAACGTCTTTATTTACGATATGTTCCGTGCGGATCCGGCAGATATATCGCTTATGGTCGGAGCAAGTGCGGTTGCCGCAACGCTTACGACTGTATTCATCGGCGCACTTTCCGACAAGATAGGTAAAAGAAAGATATTTATCTGCGGCGGATACGTTGTATGGGGAATTTCGATCCTTGCATTTGCTCTTATCAGAACTGATATACTTGAGCCGATCGTTCCCGCAACCGTGAGTGTGGCGAGCGTTGGTATTGCACTTGTTATTATTCTTGACTGCATTATGACCTTTTTCGGTTCAAGTGCTAACGACGCCGCGTTCAATGCGTGGCTTACCGATTCGACCGATGAAACAAATCGCGGTGCGGCAGAGGGAATAAACGCTATGATGCCTCTTATTGCGATTCTTGTCGTGTTCGGCGGATTTATGTTTTTGCCCAAGGACGATATAAATACATATTGGACGACCGTTTTTGTTATAATAGGCGCCGTTGTTTTTGCGATAGGCATTATAGGCTTCTTTATAGTTGATGATCCAGATATCAAACCCTCGGAAACAGGATATATGCACAATATAGCGCATGGATTTCTTCCGTCCACCGTTAAAGCGAATCCCACGCTGTATATATATCTCGCATGTTTTATAATTTTTAATATATCCATTCAGATATTTATGCCGTATCTGATACTCTATTATGAAAAATCACTTGCACTTGATAATTATGTTATCATAATGGCTCCAGCTATTTTGGCGGCATCCGTCGTAACGGCATTTTGGGGAAAGACGTACGATAAGCGCGGATTTAAATTTTCCTTTTCCGTGGCGTTTGTATGGCTTTGCGTCGGATACATTGTGCTGTTTTTCTTTAAAAATACGGCACTTGTCTTTGTAGGCTCTCTTCTTATGATGAGCGGATATCTGGCTTCAATGGCGGTTTACGGTGCGAAAATACGTGATCTGACTCCCGTCGGTATGGCAGGAAGATTTCAGGGAGTGCGTATATTCTCTCAGGTTCTCGTGCCGGGAGTGGTAGGTCCGAGCGTGGGAGCATGGATATTGCGTAATGCGGAAACGATTAAAAATTCCGACGGAACGGAATCATTTATCCCGAATGAAAATATATTCCTCGGTGCGCTGATTGCCGCTGTTCTTGCATTTATCATTCTTTTTGCATGCAGCAGGGCTATGGATAAAAAGGAGAGTAAGAATGGCTAAAAAATCAATCAACCTGAATAAAGGTATGAAAACCCCTTTTGAAGCCGACGGAGCACGCGCGTGGGACGAATATCCCCGTCCTCAAATGCGCAGAGATTCTTATTTGTCTCTTAACGGCGAGTGGGATCTTTACGTGTCGGAGGAGCACAGAGACGAGAAGCATCTCGGTAAGATAAACGTACCGTTCGTGCCCGAATCAAGGCTTTCGGGAATAGAGCGTGAAAAGGGAATGTACGAGATGTACGTTTACAAAAAAAGCGTCAGTCTTGACGATGATTTTGTAAAGGACAGAGTTATACTTCACTTAGGAGCCGCAGATCAGGTATCCCGTGTATTTGTGAACGGCAATGCTGTCGGCGGGCAGGTCGGAGGATATCTTCCGTATAGTATTGATATCACAGACAGTATACATAATGGAGAAAATCTTATTGAGATAGACGTTATCGACGAGCTTGATACGGAATATGCATACGGAAAGCAACGCGTTGACAGAGGCGGAATGTGGTATACGCCCATAAGCGGTATTTGGCAGAGCGTTTGGTGCGAAAGCGTCCCGAAAAACTATATAAAGGGTATAAAAATAACTCCGCTTTCGCTTTCGTGCGTAAGAGTAGAGGTGGATGCACCCGCAGGAGAGCGTGAGCTTGTTCTCCGACTTCCGAGTGGAGATAAGGCTTATTCATTTTCTTCTGATTTCATAGATATAGAGGTCGACGATCCGATAAATTGGACGCCTGATAATCCGTATCTCTATCGCTTTACGCTGAAATACGGAGAAGATGAGGTTGAGTCTTATTTTGCACTCCGTACTGTCGGCACAGTCGAGAGAAACGGAAGAATGTTCATTGCACTCAACGGAGCCCCGATGCTTTGCCACGGACTTCTTGATCAGGGATATTTCAGCGACGGCATATATCTTCCCGCAAGTCCGCGTGGATTTGAAAATGATATCCTGACAATGAAGGGACTCGGATTTAATATGCTTCGCAAGCATATCAAGATTGAGCCTGAGCTGTTTTATTATTACTGTGACAAGCACGGTATGCTTGTTTTTCAGGATATGGTCAATAGCGGAAAATACAGCTTTTTCTTGGATACCGCACTGCCTACGGTAGGATTTAAGCGCGGAATATCTCATAAGGCAAGTGAAACACGCAGAGAAGCGTTTGAACGTGATTGCCGGAGAACACTTGATTTACTGCATAATCACCCCTCGGTTATTTATTATACAATCTTTAACGAGGGCTGGGGACAGTATGACGCAGACAGAATTTACGGTGAGTTTAAGGCATATGACGGCACGAGAATATACGACACAGCCTCCGGCTGGTTCCGCCCGAAAGACAGCGATGTTGACAGCGAGCATATTTATTTCAGAAAACTTAAAATGAAAAGCAGAGGCGACCGACCTCTTGTGCTTTCCGAGTTCGGGGGATATTCCTGCAAGCTTGATGAGCATTCGTTTAATCCCGATAATACCTACGGATACAGAGATATAAAGGGTGTTTCCGAATTTGAGAATGCGTTTATCTCACTTTATGACACTCAGGTGATACCTCATATAAGAGAGCAGGGGCTTTGTGCACTTGTTTACACTCAGGTAAGCGACGTGGAGGATGAAACGAACGGTCTCTTTACATATGACCGTCAGGTGCTGAAGGTGAGTGAAGAAAAAATCAAGGCGATGAGCGACAGGCTCTACCGTGCCTTTGATGAAACGGTAAAATAAATGAAAATGAACGGACCTTTGTCCGTTCATTTTCATTTTGTGGTACCCCAATGTATGTTGCAATCTCCGAGACTTTCAGCCCAATCCTCGTCCCAATCCTCCGAAGCGAATGAAACTCCGATATAAAGCTCCTTTATTCCGCTTCCGGAAAAAGGATCCGAGCCGAGCTCCTGTATTGAGGACGGAATAGTAAGAGATTCAAGAGAGGTGCAATCCGCAAATATCGATGAACCGATTATTCTGACCTCTGCGCCGAGATCGACATCCGAGAGATTTGCGCATTTTCCGAATGCGTCGGAGAGAATTTCACGAAGCTCTATGCCGCATATAACGGTGCGCAGGGACTGACAGGAATAGAATGCGGCTGCCCCTATCGAGCTTACACCGCTCTTCATATTAACGGATACAAGATTTTTTTGATTTGCGAACGCCTTGTAGCCTATGCTTTTGACGCTTGACGGAAAGGTGAGAGACGTTATGGAGGTGAGATTGTTTGCAAATGCGTGGTCTCCTACTCCTACAACGGGCAGACCGTTATAGCTTGAAGGTATGGTAACGTCTCCGCCCTTGAATGCGGGACCTATTGCTATCAAAGTATATCCCCCAAGATCCGACGTTATCTCGAATACATAATCCGTTTCATAGCCGCACTCGGTGCATATGCCGTCACTGCCGTAGGTGTGATCGCATTTGCTCGGATCCTTTTGGCAAGAGCAAAGCGAGATCAATATGGCAAGTATAAGCGTAAAAAATATTATAATATATTTCTTCATAATAATCCTCCGATTTGTGATTGTTATATGATTTTATCATAAAAAGCAAAATTTTGCAATACCCGTCTTACATAAGGATCTGAATTCGTTCTTTTTGTACAATTTTTATCAAAAAAGCGTTTTAGCGGGCAATAATGTGATTTTTTGCTTAAGTTTTTTCTTAAATCGGCGTTAAAATATTGACTTTTTATAAAAACTGTTTTATAATGAATGGTAATGAATTTACTTTGCATTTGCAAGGAAAGGAAACACGTTATGACAGAATTTTTATCGGCAACCGATAAGAGAACGTGCTATTGCGCCGCTCTTACGGAAGAATATATAGGCAAGGACGTTTGCGTAATGGGGTGGGTTCAGCGTCAGCGAGATCTCGGCGCGCTTATATTTATCGACCTGCGTGACAGAACGGGTATCGTTCAGCTTGCTTTTGACGACTCAACGGACAGAGAAATTTTCGATAAGGCTTTTTCCTGCCGTGCGGAATACGTTGTTTGTGCTCACGGAACCGTAAGATACAGAGGAGAGGGAGCAATCAATAAAAATATCCCTACGGGTATGCTTGAGGTTTACGTTAAGGAATTTAAGATACTCTCTGCGGCTCAGACACCTCCCTTTGAGGTCAGTGACACAAAAAAGGTAAAGGACGAAACGGCACTTAAGTATCGTTATGTTGATCTTCGTCGCCCCGAGCTTCAGAAAAATATCAAGATGCGTCACGATATTGCGAGAATAGCAAGGGAATACTATTACGAGAACGGATTCTTTGAAATAGAAACACCTATGATGATTAAGCCCACCCCCGAGGGAGCACGTGACTATATCGTTCCGTCACGTATTCACAAGGGAAGCTTTTACGCGCTTCCTCAGTCGCCTCAGATCTATAAGCAGCTTCTTATGCTTTCGGGATTTGACCGCTATATTCAGATCGCCCGTTGCTTCCGTGACGAGGACCTGCGTGCAGACCGTCAGCCCGAATTTACACAGATAGACCTTGAGATGTCCTTTGCGACTCAAGAGGATATTATGGCAATGAACGAGGGCTTTATCAAGCGTGCGTTCAAGGAAATTCTCGATGTTGATGTCAAGACTCCCATGCAGCATATGACCTATGCAGAGGCTATGAACAGATACGGCTCCGATAAGCCCGATACAAGATACGGAATGGAGATCGTTGATATTTCCGATGCTGTCCGCAACAGCGAATTTGCGGTATTTAAGAGTGCGCTTGAGTGCGGCGGAAGCGTTCGTGCTATTGTCGCAAAGGGTGCGGCTCATACTCTTACGAGAAAAGAGATAGATAAGCTCACAGAGCATGCAAAGGGAATCGGCGCTCGCGGACTTGCTTATGTTCGTTGGGTTGATGAGACTCCGAGTTGTTCCTTTGCCAAATTTATGACCGAGGACGAGCTTTCGGCTATCTATTCGACGGTAGGACTTGAGGCGGGAGACGTTATGCTTATCTGTGCGGATAAGAATAAGGTCGTTCTTCCCACACTCGGAGCAATTCGTCAGATAGTTGCCAAAAAGCTTGATATAATTCCCAAGAATCAGTTTAACTTCCTTTGGATTACGGAGTTCCCGTTCTTCGAATGGAACGAGGAAACGGAGCATTGGGACGCAATGCACCATCCCTTTACGATGCCTCTTGAGGAATGCCTGCCTTATCTTGAAAGTGATCCCGGAAGCGTTCGCGCTAAGTGCTATGATATGGTTCTTAACGGCACAGAGCTTCTTTCCGGATCAATACGTATAACAGATTGGCAGCTTCAGGAGAAGATGTTTAAGGCTCTCGGACTTTCTCCCGAGGAGATAGACGCCAAGTTCGGCTTCCTTGTTGAGGCTTATAAGTACGGTGCACCGCCTCACGGTGGCTCCGGTATGGGACTTGACCGTCTTGCGATGGTTATGAGCGGCGCGGATAATCTTCGTGATGTTATCGCTTTCCCGAAGGTACAGAACGCAAGTGAGCTTATGAGCAAGTGCCCCGCTCCTCAGGATGACGCAACTCTCAGAGATCTCGGAATAATGCTTATTCCTGAGGAAGAATAAAAATGAGTTATTACGTAAATGAGAGTGAATACGGCTTTTGCCGAGGATATTTTTCTGCCGACGAGTATGTTATGTGGCAGGGCAAGCATTCGGGAAAGCTTGCCGGACAGAATGCGGCAAATCTCCCGTACGCGTTGTTCTTTCTTGCTTTTGCGATATTTTGGACGGTCAGCGTCGTGCAAATTTCGGTTTTTATGTGCTTTTTCGGACTGTGCTTTGTTGCGGTGGGAATGTATCTCGCATTCGATAAGCAGTTTTTAGACAGAAACACAAAATATGTAATAACAAACCGAAAAATATACAGAAGCAGATCCGGAAAGGTCGATATGATAGATCTCGCAAATCTCCCTCCAATGCGCATAGTTGAGCACAAGGGCGGCTGCGGTTCGATATATTTCGGAGAAAGCTATTACAAAAGTCCCGGAGGAAAGCCGAGATACGGGATGACATTTTCAATAGATTGCGTGGATAACATTGTCGAGGTACAGAGAATTCTTTCCGAAGCGATAAAAAATGTTTAAATTTCTGAAAATCACTTGCAATCCTTGACATTGAACAGTATAATATAATATAAGATCCGTGACGGAGAAGAAACCGAGCGGTATGCCTTTACAGAGAGTGCCCGAGGCTGAGAGGGCGCAGGCATAGTCGGACTGTGCACTCCCGAGATCACCGACGCAGTCGGCGTATCCCTTGCGTTAAAGGGGAAGAGATGAATTTCGCTTTGTGCGGAATTCAAGCAGAGTGGAACCGCGTTTTTCAGTATAAAATGCCTCTGTGCGTGAGCACGGGGGCATTTTGCTTTTTCGGAGAACAATTATGATGCGAATAATTGACGGCACCGTAGGTGCAGGACGAAAAATAAAGGCGGAAATAACGGATTGTGTACGTGCTGTCAAGGAAAGAGATCCTGCGGCGGGTACGACCTTAAATATACTTCTGACAAGTGCGGGAGTGCATGCGATACTCGCTCACAGAGTGGCGTATGCACTTTACAAGAGCAATTTTAAAACGCTTGCCTGCATTGTCGCCCATCTCTCAAGAATCTCAACGGGAATAGAAATACACCCCGGTGCAAGATTGGGCAGGGGAATTTTGATAGACCACGGAACGGGTGTTGTTATAGGTGAGACGGCAGAGGTCGGAGACAGGTGCACTCTGTATCAGGGAGTGACGCTCGGAGCACGAGGTGACTTGCATGAAAAGAAGCGTCATCCGACGCTCGGGGACGGCGTCCTCGTGGGTGCGGGAGCTATAGTGCTCGGTAATATTAATATCGGAGACGGTGCAAAAATCGGAGCGGGAGCTGTGGTGATATCGTCCGTCGGAGACGGATGCGTTGCGGTCGGAGTGCCGGCAAGAGAAATGAAAAATAAAAATCAATTAAAATAAAGAGGTAAAAAATGAAATTATACAATACGGCAACAAGGCAAAGAGAAGAATTTGTGCCGAATGAGGCAGGCAAGGTAAGTATGTATACCTGCGGACCGACGGTGTATCACTTTGCTCATATAGGAAATCTTCGTTCGTATATTATGGAGGACGTTCTTGAAAAATATCTTCGCTATGTCGGATATGACGTTAAGAGAGTTATGAACATAACCGACGTCGGACACCTTACAAGCGATGCGGACGAGGGCGAGGATAAAATGCTCAAGGGAGCTAAGCGTGAGCATAAAACGGTTATGGAGATAGCCAAGTTTTATACCGACGCGTTTTTCTCCGATTGCGATAAGCTGAATATCAAAACTCCCGATGTCGTGGAGCCTGCTACGGGATGTATTGACGAGTTTATTAAGGTCATTGAGGGACTTCTCGAAAAGGGATATGCATATATTGCGGGCGGAAATGTTTATTTCGATACCTCAAAGCTTGAAAAATACTATGTTTTCAATGACTTTAAGGAGGAGGATCTTGCCGTAGGCGTCAGAGAGGGCGTTGAGGAGGATACAAATAAAAAGAATAAAAATGACTTCGTTCTGTGGTTTACGAAATCTAAATTTGAGGATCAGGCGCTCAAATGGGATTCTCCTTGGGGCGTAGGCTATCCCGGATGGCATATCGAATGCTCCTGCATCAGTATGAAGCACCTCGGCGAACGCCTTGATATACATTGCGGAGGAATAGATAACGCATTTCCTCATCATACAAACGAAATCGCACAGAGTGAGGCGTACCTCGGTCATAAGTGGTGTAATTATTGGTTCCATGTGCTTCATCTTAATACTAATAGCGGAAAAATGAGCAAATCCACGGGCGAATTTCTCACGGTATCTCTTCTTGAGAGTAAGGGATATGATCCTATGGAATACCGCTTCTTCTGCTTGCAGAGCCATTACCGTAAAAATCTTGTTTTCAACTACGAAAATCTTGACAACGCAAAGAGTGCATATGCAAAGCTTGTTTCCAAAATCGCAATGCTTTCGGATGGCGGAGAAGTACAGCAGGATAAATTCGATGCGTTGAAAACGAGATTTACAGACGCTATGGATAATGATCTCAATACATCGCTCGGTATAACCGCACTGTATGACGTTCTTAAATCGGATGCTGACGATGCCACAAAGCTTGCGCTTATTTCTGACTTTGACAGAGTGCTCTCACTTGACCTCATATCACATGCAAATGAGTTTAAGAAAAAGGAGCAGGAAAAGAAAAATGCACTTCCCGAGGGTGTTTCTCTCGAGTTTGCAACTGAGATAAATGCTCTTATCGAGGAAAGAAAAGAAGCGAAAAAGGCGAAGAATTACGCCCGTGCGGACGAAATTCGTAAATATCTTGCGGATAAGGGTGTAATCCTTGTTGACACAAGTGCCGGTACTACCTATAAAATAGGTTAAACAATGAAAAGAATATTTGAAAAATACAGAGAAATAATTTCGTATCTTTTCTTCGGAGTCGTTACCACTGCGATCTCAATGGGCATATATTTTGCAATCCTTGCCTTGTTTGAATATGGAGCGGGGATGGATCCGAGCGCCCCGAGCTTTAACGCGGTAAGACTGCTTGCGCAGATTTTGCAATGGATAGGCGGAGTGCTTGTCGCATTTTTTACCAATAAAAAATGGGTGTTCACCACCGCAGACGATACGTCGACAGGAGCTACCTTGAGGGAACTTGCGGTTTTCTCTGTGGGTAGACTCGGAACCCTTGGGCTTGATACCGTATTGACATTCAGTACTGTCTGGATTCTTGAGTGCTTCGGATACGAACCGTTTTCGTTTGTTGTAACGTTTACATCGGATTTGTGGTCCAAGGTGGTCTCAAGCATTGTTGTAGTTGTGGCAAATTACGTGATAAGTAAGTATCTTGTGTTTAAGAAGAAAAGATCATAAATATAAAGTGCTCCGAATACTCGGAGCACTTTGCTGTACTAGCCAATGCGACACAAGTTTTCACAAACTTATTTATCGGCGAGGCCGTAATCTTGATCGGTGAATGGGCATTCCGCGATTGTACCGCTTTGGAGAGTGTAACATTTAAAAATACAATCGGCTGGTACATATCTCCAAATGCTACCTCAATGTCCGGTAAGGCTGTTTCAAGCGAGCTTTTGTCCGATCCTTCCGCGGCGGCAGAGCATCTGCTGTCTACATATGATTCATATCACTATTTGTATTGGAAACGCAGCGGGCCAAACGACGATGTACACTTATACTGATTGCAAGGTCTTACTTGTGTTGATCTTGTATTATTGATATTGTAAACAAAAAAGTCCTCGGATATATCCGAGGACTTTTATCGTATTTTATTTTCTTATGGACATCTCTGTTTTTTTATCGAAGAGATGGACAGCATCTGTATCAAGATTGAAGTATATCTTGTCGCCTCTTGTGGGATTCTTCTTAAGCTTTACACTTGCCGTGATAGTAGTTGCGGAAGAATCAAGCAATATCTCTTCGCTTTCGCTAAGGTTTGCATAAACAATCGTTTCGTTTCCGAGTGCTTCGATAACTTCTACCTTACAAGGAACGCTGATTCCTTCAACATATGTTTCGGAGGGCTTAATGTCTCCGGGACGGATTCCGAGAATGATATCAAGTCCGTTTCCGATCTTTTCTTTATCGAATTTTGCAAACTGTGCGGCAGGAATGGTTATATGCTGATTGTTTGCAAATGTTACTGTACCGTCGGGGGTCACTCTACCGTCGAAGAAATTCATCTGTGGAGTGCCGATAAAGCCGGCTACAAATGTATTTACAGGCTCGTCATAGAGCTTCTGAGGAGCGCCTATCTGCTGAACTAGACCATCCTTCATAACAACTATTCTCGTTCCCATTGTCATAGCTTCTACCTGGTCGTGTGTTACGTAGATGAACGTTGCACCGAGTTTATCGTGAAGCTTGATTATTTCGCTTCTCATGGCAGCACGAAGCTTTGCGTCAAGGTTTGAAAGAGGTTCGTCAAGAAGGAAAACCTTGGGATTTCTTACTATTGTTCTTCCGAGAGCAACTCTTTGACGCTGACCGCCGGAAAGAGCCTTGGGTTTTCTTTCGAGATATTCCTCAATATTGAGTATCTTAGCCGCTTCGGTGACCTTTTCGTTTATCTCCGCCTTGGTATACTTTCTCATAACGGGGATCTCGTTGCCGTTTTCATCAAGAATGGGTGTACCGTTCTTGTCGCGCTTGATGTCGGCTACCTTACGAAGCTTAAGACCGAATGCCATATTATCATAAACGGTCATGTGGGGATAGAGAGCGTAGTTCTGAAAAACCATCGCAATATCTCTGTCTTTGGGCTCTACGTCGTTGACGAGAGTATCGTCAATCCAAATTTCACCGTTGCTGATTTCCTCAAGTCCCGCGATCATACGGAGAGTTGTGGATTTACCGCATCCGGAGGGACCTACAAAAACGATGAATTCCTTGTCCTCAATTTCCATGCAGAAATCGGAAACAGCGGGTCTTGGCTGTTCGCCCTTTTTGACGGCTTGATTTTCGTATACCTTGTATACGTGCTTTAGTGTGACTGTTGCCATAATATTAAATTCCTTTCGTGCATTCTTTTGGCCGCTAAATTCGGGCGATCGTGCGCCCAACGGTTTTCCTCAAATGCTGTACCCAACAATTATATACTATTTGTACGTGTTTGTCAATCAATCTTTCGTTTTTTTATAAATTATTAACAAATTGACAAAAGCAGGGGATTGATTATAATAAAGCCTAAAAGATTATATATAAAAACAAGGCACTTGCGTTTAGCAAGTGCCTAAGGTATCAAAATGATGCGTAGGGAATTGAGAATATTAAAATATATACTATGGCAAAGGAGATGCCGAGGAGTGCGCCGAAGAAGACCTGTATGGGCGTATGTCCCACAAGCTCCTTAAGGCTTTCCGCGCGAACGTCTTTATCGTCGTTAATGAGTCCGTTGAATTTTTCGGCAAGCTCTTTAATCAGCTTAGCCTGCTTTCCTGTTTCGAGCCTTACGCCTATTGCGTCTCGCATAACTATGCTTGCCATAACGAAGCTTACGGCAAATGCGGCGCTGTTAAATCCGCAACACCAGCCGCAGAGCAGACAGAGCGATGTGACCGTTGCGGAGTGACCGCTCGGCATTCCGCCGTCCTCACGAAAGCGCGCAATAGAAAATTTACCGTGAATTACCGTACTGACGATAACCTTGGCAAATTGAGCCGCAAGACCTGCGAGCATACCGCCTATTACAATATGATTGTGAATAAGATCGCTTAAAAACTGTAATATCATAGGATTTCCTTTCGCGGTACACACGCAGCGTACTGTCAGGCTTTACGGCTTTCAACCTGATAGCTGACTGCTCCGAGGATTGTCTCGCCGTCTATCTGCAATGCAGTCGGACGGTCGAAATCGACTCTTATGCTGTGTCCCTTATGTATAGTAACGTTTTTGGTATATTTTATATGCTCTCCGCTGAAGATGGAGGGAAACATAGTAAGTGTTTTGATTTTGCCTGCACCGTGCATAAGAACAAGGCTTACCTCGCCTGATTCATTAAGTCTGTCCTGATCGGGAGCGGCCATCATACCGCCACCGTAGAACTTTCCGTTCATAGTGGGAGCAATCCAAACTCTCTCATAGAGAAATTTCTCGCCGTCAACCGTAACAACCGCATTGACGGGCTTATATCCGCCGAGAAGCCCTTTAATGGCAATGGCGGTGTAATTGATATTCGTTTTTCCTGCTTCCTTGAGTGCGTCGCCGACCTCGCAGCAGTATCCGTCAATTCCGAATCCGACGTTGTTTATAAAACGCTTTGTAACGCCGTTGACGGTAACGCGGGGAAGATTTTCAAGATACTCGTTTATAACAAAAGGCTCGCTGTCGGCATTTTTGTTAATGTCGTGCAAGAAGTCATTTCCTGTGCCCGTACCGTAATAATAGACGGTGCAAGGAAGAGATGCATCGGGAGCTCCGTTTATAAAGCAGTTGAGAGTGCCGTCTCCGCCGCAAATGTATATAGTATCATCGGCGCGAATGCCCGAGAAAAAATCGCCATAGGACTCAATATTCGCGACGTCGATAAATTTCGGCTCGTATTGAGCAAGGGATAGCTTTATCGCTTCAAGCCTTTCGGCACTTTTCTCCTTGTTTCCTGCCAGGTGATTGTAAAGTAAATATGTGTTGCTCATAATATATGTGCTCCTTGTATTTCAAATGATAATATTCCATAATACGATAAGCATTATACATGAGCAATGTCAATTATACATCAAAAATAGTTCAATATTTGTTAATATTTTGTTAATTAATGTAATATTTCTTTGAATTTTGTTCATATATGCGTTAAACAAAGTAAAAATATGCTTTCTCGAAAATTTTTTATAGACAAATGCGATTTTTTGTGATATACTTAAATGTAATATGTAACTATCGTCTTTAAGAGAGGTAAATATTTTGAGTAATTTATTGTCTACACAGCCCTATAAGGGTACGAGGGATTTTTATCCTCAGGAAATGAGATTTCGCAATTGGTTTTTCGGTAAGATAAGAAAAACGTTGGAGCTTTCCGCATACGAGGAATATAATGCACCTATGGTTGAGAGCCTCGATCTCTACATTGCCAAGAGCGGAGAGGAGATAGCAAGAGAGCAGACATATAATTTCACCGATCGCGGAGGCCGCGGACTTGCAATACGCCCCGAGATGACTCCGAGCGTTGCAAGAATGGTAGCGGCAAAAATGAACGACCTCAATATGCCGCTTAAGTGGTTCTCAATTCCCAATATGTATCGCTATGAGCGTCCTCAACGCGGAAGATTGCGTGAGTTCTGGCAGCTCAATGTCGATATCTTCGGATGCGACGGATACGAGGCGGATATGGATATCGTCGAGAGTGCTATAAACGTTCTTCGTTCTCTCGGCGCAGATGAAACGATGTTCAAGGTTCATATCAATAACCGCAGATTTTTTAACGATGTCATCGGTGCTATTAGCGGAGCCGACACAGAGGGCGCAAAAAAGGTTTCGAAAATCGTTGATAAAAAGAATAAGATTCCGCGCGATGTTTACGAGCGTGAAATGGCAGAGCTCGGTATAGATGCGGATAAGCTTGCGAAAATAGACGCTCTTTATACAATGAACGTTCACGAGGCTACCGCACTTTGCCCCGAATCGACAGGTGCAAAGGAACTTTCCGACCTCTTCATATTGCTTGAAAAGACGGGACTTGATAAATATTGTGTATTCGACTTCGGTATAATCCGAGGCCTTGATTATTATACCGGTACGGTGTTTGAGGTCTTTGATGAATCGCCCGAAAATAACCGCGCAATGTTCGGCGGAGGTAGATATGATAACCTTGTCGGTCTCTTCGTTAAGAACGCAAAGGTAAGCGGAGTGGGCTACGGAATGGGTGATGTTACACTTGAAAACTTCCTTATTACTCATAATCTTTGCCCCGACTTCTCGGAAAACGGAACAAAGGTGCTTGTTGCACGCTTTGACGATGTTCCATATGAGGAATATATAGCGTTGACCGCAAGCATACGTGACAGTGGAACAACCGCTGCTCTCTATCTCGGATCAAAGAAGTTCGGTAAGCAGATTGATTACGCTATCAAGGAGGGATATACCCATATCGCAATTATGGGCGGAAGCGAGCTTGAGAGCGGAGAGGTTAAGATAAAGAACCTGATTACAAGAGAGGAAAAAACAGTTGCAAGAGATAGTATAGGCAGCTGCTTTAATGCTTGATATAAAATAAACGAACGGAGGAATATTATGATTTATGTGTTTCTTGCAGAGGGATTTGAAGAAACGGAGGCACTTGTCCCGGTGGATCTTATCAGACGTGCGGGATTTGAGGTCAGAACGGTAGCCGTCGGATCCGATAATAAGGTTAGAGGCGCACACGGAATAGAGGTTATCGCCGATATCAAGGACGTTGAATTTTGTGATACTCAACCTAATGTAGTAATTCTTCCGGGCGGTATGCCGGGTACACTTAATCTCGGAAATAACCCGACAGTATTGCTGGCGGTTTCCAGAGCGCTTTCCAAGGGCGGATTTGTGTGCGCTATCTGCGCCGCACCGAGTATCCTCGGCGAGGCGGGATATCTTGAGAAAAAGCGTGCAACCTGCTTTACGGGATTTGAGGATAAGCTTTTGGGAGCAACTGTGCTTTCGGACGAGCAAGTTGTGCGCGACGGAAATATTATTACCGCAAAGAGTGCGGGCTGTGCTTTTGAATTTGGACTTGCTATAATTGAGGCAATATCGGATAAGCAAACGGCACAGGAAATCGCAAATGGCATTTTCCTTAAATAATAAATAAGAAATCGGAGACCTGCAGGTCTCCGATTTTTATCGCCAACCGAAAACCACGCGATAGTCGCGTGATTGAAAATATGTTAACCGGTGAGAAGAAATTCTCCGAATATGTTATAATAGTGACGACATGCTAGTCGAAACAAAAAACATATTTGGATGATATATCTATGAAGACAATAAGCATAGACAATAATAGTTTTGCATATACGAGTTGGAATTGCAAACACTATATGATATTGCAAACACTATATGATATTGACATCTGTACTGTACAGTTTAGAAGACTGAGGGATAAGAAATCGAGACTTTTTGTTCGTTTTAGGCGTGTAGAGCGCAGTTTTGAATCGTCATC
>CAZHPZ010000013.1:0-26456 GCA_964534905.1 uncultured Lachnospiraceae bacterium
CGCTCGGTTCTCTTCCTTTTTTCAAGAGCCCTCCGTTCGCGACTTTGTTATTCTACCACTTTTATCTCCTCTTGTCAAGGGATTTTTGCAAAGTTTTTTAAGATTTTTTTAAATTGCAAATCCACCGTCAAATCCGATGATCTGCCCTGTTAAAAATCCGCTCCTTTCGGTTGCAATCAAATAAACAAATTCGGCAACCTCCCCCGGAGAAGCAATTCTGCCCACGGGCGTTTCATCGCAAAGCTCTGCAAGCGAATCTCCGTCAAGTTCCGAATTCATTTCGGTATCGACAACGCCCGGTTCAATACAATTTACGCATATTCCCGACGGTCCAAGCTCCTTTGCGAGTGCTTTGGTAAATCCCTCAATGGCCGCCTTTGATGCCGAATATGCCACCTCGCATGACGCGCCCGTCTTTCCCCACATAGATCCGATATTGATAATTCTTCCGAAATGCTGCCTTATCATACAGCGAGCCACTTCACGAGAAGTCCAAAACGCCCCGTCCGCATTCACGCTCATCATTTTTCGATATTCGGCATCGCTCATATCTGTAAAAAGTCCTATATGCGATATGCCGGCATTATTAACAAGAATATCAATTCCGCCCATTTTTTCTATCGCCGCAGTGCAAGCCTTGCGTACCTGTTCGGGATCCCCGATATCAGCTTTTACAGCAAACGCTCCCGTAAGGCTTGATATTTCACGTGCATTTTCGTCGCTATTATTATATATGAAGGAAACCTCACACCCCTCGTTTGCGAATTTTTCAACGCATGCTCTGCCAATTCCTCGCGAGCCGCCCGTTATCAAAACTTTTTTCATTTTTACCCTCTCCGAAATCAAGCTTTTTAGTGTATCCGTTAGATACCAAAGATTTTCAAGATATTCTCACAGTCTCACCAGCAGGAACAATGATTTTTTGGCCAAACAAATCAAGGTAAGCATCCGCAGACGACGGATTATAAACGACATTTCCGTCAATAGAAAATTCCAATCTGTCGCACACTTGCAGATACGCATGTATCTCTCCGTTTGTGGCATACCAAATATCCTCTCTTCCGCCCATATATTCCGCAAATTCTTCTATCACGCTCCAATTATCATTATCATCAAACTCAAAACTATGTCCCCAAAGATAGAACAATTGCGCTTGGTTAGCCCACCAATAAGGATGCTCGTCCTTTTCCACAAATTGTTTGGCAAGCTCCATAAGACGAGGATCATTGTGATGACACGTAGCAGGCAATCTAAGCCAATCGGACGGCAGATCAAATCTACCTGTCGATATCGTGGTTCTTGCGTATTTTATTCCGCATTCTCTCAGCATCTCAACACTTTCATCATCGTAATCGCCGTTGGCATAAGCCATTCCATCCACAATTTTACCGAACATTTTTTCAAGCATCTTTCTGTCTGTAACAACATCATTTACAGCCATTGCTCTGTCGACACGAGAAAGTGAAAGATGTTTATATCCGTGATTCGCGACTTCAATGTCCTCAGACGTGTATATCTCAAGAGCCTCGGCGGCTGTCATTCTTCCCTTTTCGGTTTTTCCGTCATAGTCCTCGGAAAAATATCCGCTGTTAATGTTGAACGTTCCCTTAAGCCCATACTTTTTCATAATCGAAATCAAACGCTTATCTTGCCTTACGCCGTCATCATAGCTCATCGTGAGTGCCTTGCTTTTAAAATGCGGGAATCTTATATATGCCTGATTCATTTCATTTCTCCGATCATTAGAATTTGTTTCATTATAACACACTTCCGCGAATTTGTAAATCCCAAAAGCAAAAAGAGAAGAAAATTCATTCTTCTCTTTCTGCAATCAAATTATTTATTATCGTACCAGGTATCACCAACGGTAAGTTCAACGGAAAGCGGCACAGGAAGAGAGATAACATTCTCCATTTCCTCGCGCAAGATTTCAGCAGCTCTCTCAGAGCAATTTCGGTTAGCTTCTATAACAAGCTCGTCATGCACCTGCAAAACAAGATACGCATCTATTTTTTCTTTGGAAAGTCGGCGGCTTACATTTATCATCGCCACTTTAATGATATCGGCAGCAGTTCCCTGAATAGGACTGTTCATAGCAACTCGTTCTCCGAATTTTTTAAGCATTTTATTCTGTCCCGAAAGTTCGGGGATATATCTTCTTCTTCCGTAAAGAGTCGCAACATATCCGTTTGCATATCCGTCAACCACGATGTCCTTCAAATATTTATCAACAAGCGGATAGTTTGCTTTATAGCTTTCGATATACTCCTTTGCCTCCTTCATAGATATATGAAGATCATCGGAAAGAGAAAATTCGCCAATGCCGTAAACAATACCGAAATTAACCGCTTTCGCACGCTTACGAAGCTCGCTTGTAACCATATTTTCCGGCACCCCGAATACCTTGGACGCAGTCGAGGTGTGAATATCTTCTCCCGAAGCAAATGCACCTATCATATTCTCATCCCCCGATATAGCAGCAAGCAATCGAAGTTCAATTTGAGAATAGTCGGCATCAACAAGAACATAATCCGCGTTTTTCGGTACAAAGTATCGGCGAAGCTCCCTGCCAACCGCAGTTCTGATAGGTATATTTTGCAAATTCGGCTCCGCAGACGAGAGTCTTCCGGTAGCTGTTCCCGTCTGCTTGAATGTCGTGTGAATCCTGTTACCGTCTTCAAGGAGCTTAACAAATCCATCAACATATGTTCCCTTAAGCTTTGCAAACCGTCTGTAATCAAGTATATCCTCAATAATAGGGTGACACGGCTTCAGCTTTTCAAGAACATCGGCGTTTGTTGAATATCCCGTTTTGGTTTTCTTTCCGTGAGGTAATTCAAGCGTAACAAAAAGTACGTCCCCGAGTTGCTTAGGGGAATTTATATTAAATTTCTTTCCCGCATAAGCATACACTCTGTCCGCGAGCTCGGATATCATAATGTCAAGCTGCTTGCCATATTCAACAAGTCCCGACCCGTCTATTCCGAAGCCGATCTTCTCCATTTCATAAAGAACCTTTGAAAGCGGCATTTCAATATCGTAAAACAGCTTCTCGAAATGCAGCTCCTCTATTTTTTCTTTCAATATAATATATAGAGAATAGACTATGCGCGACGTCGGTTCTTTTTCTTCAATCACCGCAGAAAGATATGACATAGCAAGACGCGAAAGATCGAACGAACCGTCTCCCGCATTAATAACATAAGCGGCAAGCATAACGTCAAAAAAGCAATTTTGAAATCCCATTTTGGAAAGTGAATGATATACGCTTTTGCAATCGTGCATAACAAATTGTCTCTCCGTATCGCAAATGAAATTTGTGGCATCGGCAATATTTTCAAGTACAAGGTCTTCGTATGCCGTAGAGCAATAAAGCTTACCGTTTTCAAAGGATATTGCGCAAATCTCGGTTTTCGGAATGCTCAGCAAATAATTAATATCTACATTTTTATATTCTGTTTTACAGAATTTATCTGAATTATTTTCGGAGAAAAATCCAATTTGCTCTTCCGTGCTATTTAAATCAGAGTTTTCGTAGGATAATCCATTTTTATTTTCGAAATCATTCGTATTATTTATATTTATTTCTTTGCTTTCGGAAAGCCTGTATTTTTTTATAAATCCCAAAAGTTCAAGCTCCGAGAAAAGTGCATAAGCATCTTTTCCGAATCCCGTAAAGCGCAATTTTTCAAAATCCTCTTCAAGCGGAACTGACACACATATGCGTGCAAGTGTCCTTGACATAAAAGCATCGTTTCTTGATGCTTCGAGCTTTTTATTTACAGACGGAGATATTTTATCACTCGGGATACTATTGTAAATATTGTCAAGACTGCCGAAATCGGATATAAGCTTTAGCGCAGTCTTTTCTCCGACGCCCGCAACACCGGGAATGTTATCCGACGTGTCGCCCATAAGAGCCTTAACATCGACAAATTGCTCAGGCTGAACTCCGTACTTTTCAACGAACATCGCTCTGTCAAATCTCACAGTATCGTGATTGGTTGTAAGAAGAACAGTTGTTGTATCACTTATAAGCTGAAGCGAATCCCTATCTCCCGTGAGTATATAAGCCTCGTATCCTCTCCCTTGAGCCTCGACGGCAAGTGTGCCGAGAATATCATCCGCCTCGTATCCCTCACGCTCGATCACAGCAAATCCCATAGCACGCAATACACGCTTGGCATAAGGAAACTGAACCGCAAGCTCCTCGGGCATCGGACGTCTTCCCGCCTTATAGGAATCATACATTTTGTGGCGGAAAGTCGGTGCCTTTAAATCAAATGCAACTGCAGCATAATCGGGCTTCAGCGCTTCGACTTGCTTCATAATAATATTGATCATTCCGAATATCGCATTTGTGTAAAGCCCATTCTTATTGGAAAGCAGCTTCACACCGTAGAAGGCTCTATTAAGTATTGAGTTGCCGTCAACAACAAGTAATTTTTTCATAAACAATTTTACCTTTATTTTTATTAAAAGGGCAAATTAAAAATTTGCCCTTTGCTTTATTTGCTTTTAATGTTCCAAACCTTAAGAATAGCAGTCTGCGTTTTAGCATCCTCTATCTCTCCTCGCATTACCATATCTACAAGTTCGACAAGAGGAATTCTCACAATCTCGATAAATTCTCCCTCATCAAAATCGGTATCGGTATAAGTCAATCCTTCGGCAAGATACATAGATATCCTTTCGCTGAGTATTGCAGGAGACGTAAATAAATCTCCGATATACGTCAAGCTTTCGCAAAGCGCACCCGTCTCCTCACGAAGTTCTCTCAGCGCTGCCTCACGTCTGTCCTCGCCTGCGTAATCAAGCTTTCCTGCCGGAATTTCCAAAAACATTCTTCCGCCTGCATATCGATACTGCTTTACGCAAATAACCTCACCGTCCTCTGTTAAAGGAACAACACAAACCGCTCCGAGATGTCTTGCGTATTCTCTCTTTGCGGTCTTTCCGTCGGGACGAATGACATCGTCGCAATATACGTGAAGCACCTTGCCGTCGAATATCAGATTTTCATTTTTGGTCTTTTCTTCAAAATTCATAATCAAACAGTATCAACCTTAATAAGGTTCGTATTGCCCTTTTTGCCGTTGATCATACCACCGGTAATAACGACCTGATCTCCCTTTTTGAGGTTGAATTCCTTTTTAGCGGTTTTAAGAGCCGAATAGAACAGCACGTCGGTCGTGGGAACCTCTTCCGAAAGAACAGGTGTTACTCCCCAAGAAAGAGAAAGCTTGCGCACGCTCTTGGGGTCTACCGTAAGACCTATAATATCAACAGGCGGACGGAAACGGCTTACCATTCGAGCGGTTCTACCCGAAAGCGAGCAAACCACAATAGCCTTGGCATTAAGGTCGATAGCCATCGAACAGGTTGCATGAGATACCGCATCAACGGAATTTTCAATCTGAAATTCAGTTCCGTAGAATTTCTTTCCGTAATCAATGGAATTTTCCGTATATTCCGCAATTTTCGCCATAGTCTGAACCGCAAGAACGGGATATTTGCCCATAGCGGTCTCACCGGAAAGCATAATAGCGCTTGTTCCGTCATAAACGGCATTTGCAACGTCACTTATCTCTGCACGAGTGGGACGGGGATTGTGTATCATAGATTCAAGCATTTCGGTAGCGGTAATTACGCGCTTACCGAGAAGTCGACACTTAGTAATAAGGTGCTTTTGAATACGGGGAAGCTCCTCAAAGGGGATTTCAACTCCCATATCTCCTCTGCCTATCATAATGCCGTCGCAGGCGTCACATATCTCGTCAATATTATCAACGCCGTGCTGATTTTCTATTTTTGCGATTATACTGATATTGTCGTCATGATTTTCGTCAAGGAATTTTCTGACGTCTTCAACGTCCTGTCTGCAGGAAACGAAAGAGCAAGCAACGTAGTCAACGTCATTCTCTATTCCGAAAAGCAAGTCCTTTTTATCATTTTCGGAAAGGTATACCTGCTTAAGGACCTTACCCGGAAAGCTCATACTCTTTCTGTCGGAAAGCTCACCGCCCGCGGTCACGCGGCAGATTATGTCCGTACCGGATATCTCCTCGACAACAAAATGAATAAGACCGTTATTTACATATATCTTGCTGCCGATCTCAAGCTCATTGGGAAGATTTTTATAGCTTACCGAAACTCTTTCCTGATTTCCCACGATCTCTTCGGTGGTAAATGTAAATCTATCTCCGTCATTGAGGAATATCTTTCCGCCCTCGAATGTTCTTATTCTGTATTCGGGACCCTTTGTATCAAGAAGAATGGCAACGGGAAGATTAAGCTCTTCTCTTATCTTTTTAATTCTATCGATTCTCGCCTTGTGCTCTGCGTGATCTCCGTGCGAAAAGTTAAGGCGAGCAACGTTCATACCGGCAAGCATCAGTGCGCGAAGATTTTCCTCACTCTCCGATGCAGGACCTATCGTACATACGATTTTGGTTTTTCTCATAGTTATATCTCCTTTTAGCTTGTAAAAGCAAAAATTATTCCTTATAAATTATAGCACATATCTTGCAATATTACAAGTCACTTTTAAAGAAAATTCACGAAAAATTAAAACAAAAAAGCACCTCGTATGAGGTGCTTTTGGTGCTCCATCGGAGAGTCGAACTCCGGACACCATGATTAAAAGTCATGTGCTCTACCTTCTGAGCTAATGGGGCGTATTTTCGCTACTTGTATATGATATCACAAAATCTTCGTTTTGTCAATATTGAGTTTTCCTAAAAATATGACAAATAACCTCGTATTTTGAGTTGTATTTTTGTGCATATTTATCAGTCTAAAGCGGAGTGCCCTCCGCTTTAGACCGTACAAGGTCAATTCAGTCCCTTCATTGAGAGCGATATTCTCTTTTTCTTCACATCAACGCCGAGAACCTTGACTCTGACATTGTCGCCGAGGGATACCACCTGTGATGGATGCTTAACGTATTTATCCGAAAGCTCAGAAATATGCACAAGTCCGTCCTGATGAACTCCTATATCTACAAAAACTCCGAAATCAATAACGTTTCGTACCGTTCCCGTAAGTATCATATCGGGCTTAAGGTCCTCCATACCGAGTATATCGTCACGGAGAACAGGAGCGGGAAAGCTGTCTCTTATATCACGGCCGGGCTTTTCAAGCTCGCCTATTATATCCATAAGCGTAGGCTCACCTATTCCGAATTCATTCGCAAGCCTTGCAAAACCGTAGCTTTTAGCCTTTACTCGAAGCATGGAAAGCTTGTTTTGCTTAACGTCGTCCTCGCTGTATTCGAATTTGGAAAGAAGCTTCTGCGCCGCTTCATATGATTCGGGGTGAACTCCTGTATTATCGAGAATATTCTTCGAATCCGGAACGCGTAAAAATCCGGCACACTGCTCATATGCCTTAGCGCCTATGCGAGGCACCTTGAGTACCTCGGATCTTGTCTTAAAGGCTCCGTTTTCTTCACGGTACTTAACTATGTTTTTGGCGCTCGTTGCATTAATTCCCGCAATATACGAAAGAAGCGAGTGCGATGCGGTATTGATGTCAACTCCGACGCTGTTAACACAATCCTCAACTACTCCCGAGAGAGCTTCGTCAAGACGTGCCTGCTTCATATCGTGCTGATATTGACCCACTCCTATGGATTTGGGATCAATCTTAACAAGCTCCGCAAGAGGATCCTGAAGTCTGCGCGCAATGGAGACAGCAGAGCGCTGCATTACGTCGAAATCCGGAAATTCGTCACTTGCAAGCTTAGATGCCGAGTAAACGGACGCTCCCGCTTCGCTTACAATAATATATTTCGTTCCGCAGTTCATCTCTCCGAGGAGCTCCGCGATAAATATTTCACTTTCCTTGGATGCAGTACCGTTTCCGATAGCGATAACGTCGACCTTATGCTCGTTTATCATTCGCTTCACTACCCTTTTTGCTTCCTCCGTTCTCTGACGGGGCTTTGTGGGGTAAATAACTCCCGTATCAAGCACCTTGCCGAGCGGATTAACAACGGCAAGCTTGCATCCGTTTACATATCCGGGGTCGAAGCCGAGAACAACCTTACCCTTTAGAGGAGACTGCATAAGCAGATGCTTGAGATTATCTGAGAAAAGAGATATCGCGCCCTCACAGGCATTATCAAAGAGATCGTTAAGTATCTCTCTTTCAACGCTCGGAGCAATAAGTCTGTCATATCCGTCAAGCACAGCCGCCTCAACATAAGGCTTAGCGGGGCTGTCACCTGCGACAATCACGGAATTGTAAAGATAGTTCAGTATAATATCCTTATCCACCGTAATGTTTTCCTTTAGGAACTCCTCCTTTTCACCTCTGTGAATAGCCAAAACTCTGTGAGGCGGAATTTTATTTACACGCTCGCTGTAATCATAGTACTGTGAGTAAACGGAATCCTCCTCACCGGTTGTCTTGCTGACAACAAGACCGAATCCAAAGGTCAGACGTCTGATCTCCTTGCGATGATCGGCATTATCCGATATACTCTCCGCAATTATATCGCAAGCACCCGCAAATGCATCCTGTGCGCTTTCAACACCCTTTTCGGGGTCAATGAGGCTCTGTGCCACCTCGTCAAGTGACGGCTCATATGTCTTTTTCTGTTCAAGCAAAAGTATCGCAAGAGGCTCAAGTCCTCTTTCCTTTGCAACGCTTGCTCTCGTCTTTCTGTGCGGACGGAACGGACGGTATATATCGTCTATTTCCGTTATAGTGCTTGCATTTCTTATTGCCGCCTCTATCTCGGGAGTAAGCTTTTCCTGTGCCCTGATAAGCTCCGTGACCTCATCCTTGCGCTTTTCTATGTTACGCAAATAAGTAAGACGCTCGTCGAATTTACGCAATATCTCATCGTCAAGCGATCCCGTTACCTCTTTTCTGTATCGTGCGATAAACGGAATTGTATTTCCCTCATCTATAAGTGCGGCAGTTTTTTCTACCTGTTCGAGCGTAATATTAAGCTCATTTGCAAGTGTTTCGAAAATATTCATCTGTGTTCCTCTAATTTTTTCTTTTCATCTTCCGTAAGATATCTCCATTCTCCCCTATCAAGGCTCAAATCAAGCGAGAGAGGGCCGAATGTTACTCTTTCGAGATAAGTTATTTTATTGTTTACAGATTCAAGCATACGCTTTATCTGATGATATTTACCCTCCACAAGAGTAATATATCCCGACATATTGCCCTCAAAAAGCTCTATTTTCGAAGGCTTTGTTACATACCCGTTCTCAAGAGTGGCGCCCACCTCAAGAGAGCGTGCCTCATCGTCGGAAAGAGGGAATTTGCATTCAAATCTATATTTCTTTGTAACATGGTGCTTCGGAGAAAGAAGTCTGTGTGACAGCTCGCCGTCGTTTGTAAGCATAATAAGGCCGAGCGTGTGCTTGTCAAGCCTGCCGCACGGAAAAAGTCCGAGTCCCCGAAGGTCCTCCGGAAGAATGTCAACGACCGTTCTGTCACGTCCGTCCTCCGTTGCACTTACCACTCCGTCGGGCTTGTTCATCATAATATAGACATATTTGCGATATTCTATTTTTCGTCCGCAATACGTTACCACATCTGTTTCGGGATTGATATGAGCGTCAGCCTTTTTCACGGGAACTCCGTTGATAAGTATTGCTCCGGAACGGGCCGCACGTGAGGATTCACTCCGAGTGGCAACGCCCATATTACTCAAAAATTTATCTATTCTCATATCTTCACCGTCAGCTAAGCTCTCCGCAAATATTCTTCTCCATAAGAGACTTTATCTCTTGCTTTGAAAGACCGAGGCTAAAAAGATAATAAAGCTTTGCGACCGCCGCCTCCGTTGTCATATCTCTTCCGCTGACAGCTCCCGCTCCCTTAAGAGTCGAGCTTGTTTCATACGCGCCGAGAGTGACTGTACCCGACGGGCACTGTGAGCAAACCGCAATTACCGAGCCTGATGCAAACGCCTTTTTTATGATAGGGAGAAGTCCCTCTCCTCCGCCGGGAATATTTCCCGCTCCGAAGGTTTCAAGTACAATTCCCGACAGCTTTTCCGTCATTATTTCCTCAAAGAGCCCGAACTGAATTCCCGGAAATATCTTAAGTACTCCGATCGGTACATTTGAAAAAGGATGAAACTCCAAGCTTTCTCCGTCCCTGTGACGCAGCAGTGCGCTTTTGTTATACTTCACCGTAATACCGACGTCGGCAAGATGAGGATAATTCGGCGAGTCGAATGCAACCAAATCGTCCGCACTCATCTTCATAGCACGATTTCCGCGCAAAAGCTTGCCGCTGAAATAAAGAGCAACCT
Source organism: uncultured Lachnospiraceae bacterium (assembly GCA_964534905.1). Classification (GTDB taxonomy): domain Bacteria; phylum Bacillota; class Clostridia; order Oscillospirales; family CAG-272; genus RGIG4608. The sequence goes on from CAZHPZ010000013.1 coordinate 10,283, forward strand.
CGCCTATTACACCCTCTGCGGCAATAAGCACACTCGTGATAAGATTATCGCGTCCGTCGCTTCTTATTTCGGAAAGCGGAATTTGAGAGCCTGTAAGAATAACGGGCTTGCGTGTTCCCTTAAGAATAAATGAAAGCGCAGATGCGGTATAAGCCATGGTATCCGTTCCGTGAAGCACAACAAATCCGTCATACTGCCCGTAATTTTCGTAAATTACGCCCGCTATCGCATTCCACTCCTTGACGGTCATATTCGACGAATCGAGCAAAGGTGACATCTCATACATATCCCATCTCGGAAAGTCCTCGCGCATAAGATCGGGAATTGATTTAAGCTGCCCCTCAAGAAAATCCGGAGCGGGTCCGTATCCGTGCTCGGTACGCTTCATTCCGATCGTACCGCCGGTGTATATTATAAGTACTTTTTTATCATTCATACAATCATTCTATAAGCATAGCATCTCCAAAGGAGAAGAAGCGATATTTTTCTTCAACCGCAAGTCTGTATGCGTCCATCATTTTTTCCTTGTTGTAAAAGGCGGAAACAAGCATAAGAAGCGTGCTCTCCGGAAGATGGAAATTGGTTATAAGAGCGTCAACAGCCTTAAACTTATATCCGGGATATATAAATATTCCCGTATCTCCCTCGCATGCCGGAATATATCCGTCGTCTCTTGCAACGCTTTCAATGGTTCTGCACGATGTTGTTCCCACGCATATAACTCTTCCGCCGCGCGCGCGTCTCTCATTGATTATATCGGCGCTTTCCTGTGATACCGAAAAATGCTCGGTGTGCATTATATGCTCGTCTATTCTGTCAGCCTTTACAGGGCGAAACGTACCGAGTCCTACGTGAAGCATAACAGGCACTATCGCAACGCCCATTCCGCGTATTTTTTCAAGAAGCTCGGGAGTGAAATGAAGTCCCGCCGTAGGAGCAGCAGCCGAGCCCTCCTCACGTGCATACACCGTCTGATAACGGCTGTTATCCGTAAGCCTCTCCGTAATATAAGGAGGAAGCGGCATAAGTCCGATCACGTGAAGTATCTCATATATACTTGTGTATTTTTCTCTGTCATAATCAAATTTTATAAGTCGGTTTCCCTCTTCTACTATGTCGACAATCTCTCCGACAAGAGCTCCGTCTCCGAAAACAAGACGAGAGCCGATTTTAGCCCTCTTACCGGGCTTAACGAGAGTTTCCCACACATCAAGACCGTGAGAGCGAAGAAGCAAAAGCTCTATCTTCGCCTCTTCTCTTCCCTCCACGTGACCGTAAAGCCTTGCGGGAATGACCTTGGAATCGTTTATAACGAGCGTATCTCCCTCTCTGAAATAATCGCATATATCGTAAAAATGTCTATGGCTTATCTCACCGCTCTCCCTGTCTATTACCATAAGTCTGGAGTTATCTCTTTTCTCCATCGGGTGCTGAGCTATGAGCTCCTGAGGAAGCTCATAATAAAAATCCGAGGTAAGAAGATCGGTATGAACCTTTTCGTTTACAATAGTATCCTTCATTTTTCCGTCCAATCTATATCAATTCAATATTTTGCGTCATAAAATGACAATGTATATTCTTCTTAATATTATACATTATTTTTTCGAATTTTTCAACTCTATTTTTCATTTAGGAGCAATATTTATGAAAAAGAATAACACGAGCGTATTTCAAGGCGTTGCCACTGCGCTTATAACTCCGTTTTCGAACGGACGAATAGATTACGACAGTGCAGAACGGCTTATAGAATTTCAAATATCCGAGGGCATAGACGCTCTGCTTGTATGCGGAACAACGGGAGAGAGCGCGACATTATCGGAAAAAGAAAAGAAAGAGCTTATTCGTTTCACCGTCGACCAAGTCGGTGGCAGAGTGCCCGTTATAGCAGGAACCGGTTCAAATTGCACAAGCAGTGCCGTAAATTTATCGAGATATGCCGAGGGAGCCAGAGCCGATGCTCTTCTGTGCGTGACTCCTTACTACAACAAAGCAAGTGATGAGGGACTGATATTGCACTACCGTGCCATATCGGAGGCAGTCGGCATACCCGTAATGATTTACAATGTTCCCTCAAGAACGGGACTTAACATTTCGCCTCATTTATACGAGGCTCTCGCATCACTTGATAACGTAGTCGGTGTCAAGGAGGCAAGCGGATCTGTCGCGTATTTTGCGGAGCTTGAGGAAAAATACGGTGAGATGCTCGATATATACTCGGGAAATGACAATCTTATGCTCCCCTCTCTGCGAGTCGGCGGCTCAGGCATATTCTCCGTGTTATCCAATCTCTTGCCGAGCGAGGTAGGAAGCTTATACCGTCTTTGGATTTCGGGCAATGACGGAGGGGCGAGCGAGCTGTACGAAAGACTGTTGCCGCTTACCGAGGCTCTGCTTTCAGAGGTAAATCCCATTCCCATTAAAGCTTTGCTTGCAAGCATCGGTCTTTGCCGTGAGGAATACAGATTGCCGCTTTGTCCTCTGTCAGAGGATAAAAGAAAGGTTCTCTTGAAAGCAGCCGAACCGTATATCGGCATATAAAAAAGCCGTCGGAGCACCGACGGCTTTTAGTTCTTTTATACAAGTGCAAGTTCCTTCGCCACGCAGTATCTTATAAAATCAAAATTCTCCGCGGTATTGGCAAGATCGCCTCTTTCAAGCAAGAGTGTAGCTTCAAAAACAATAGCTCTAATAACGAAACTTTTGCGTCTCGCTTCCCTATCCGAAACATTATTCAGCTTCATATAATGCTCAAGCTCAAGCTCAATAAAGTTTCTCGCGCTGTCGATATCATCCGAACTCTCATCATCGACCTCAAGATTATCAAGCAGTATGATGGAGCGGTAATTCGGATTTCCGACAAGAAACTTAATATAAAAAACGCAAAGCTCAATAAGAAGCTGCTTTTCGTCATCGCGGTAAAGCTTTTTTATCTCCTCCTTGAGAAGTGACCACTGATATTTAATATATTGAATTATTTCAAGAACAAAGCCGTCCTTATTAGTAAAGTAATTATACGGTGTCGCACATGACACGTTGCAAGAAAGCGCAACCTGACGAAGCGAGAAATCCGCAACTCCGCAATTTCCTATTTCGTCTATGCCGGCAAGTATAAGTCTTTCCTTTATTGTTTTTCTTGCAAATTTATTATCCATAGTTAAGCGTCCTCCCCGATAAATTCGGTGTTAGTTTATTATATACGAGAAAAGCAAAATTGTCAATGATAATTTTCAAAAAATAATCAAAAAACATATTGACTTTTTTATATAAAAATAGTAAAATGATTAAAAGTTATCATTGATAATTATGCAAATTTTTACGAAAGGCATTCTTATGGACAAGCTCACACGCGCAAGAGAAGAAATAAACAGAATAGACTCCGAGATGGCCGGGCTCTTTTGCGAAAGAATGAAAGCCGCAAGAGATGTTGCCGATTACAAGGCAGAGCATTCTCTTCCGATATTCGATGCCGCACGCGAATCGGCTGTTATAGAGCGAAATTCATCCCTCGTCGACGGTGAGCTTAAGCAATACTATACGGAATTTCTCAAGGCAAGCATACGCCTCTCGCGTTCTTATCAAGCACAGCTTCATCCGAACCTTTCGAAAAATGTCCGTGAGGAAAACGGTACAAAGGTCATATCCGTGGATCTTAAAAATACGCAGTACAGCATATATCTCGGATATGACATTATGTCTGATTCAGGCAAGCATTTCAATCTTGACAGGCGCGCTCTTATATTGACGGACGACGGGGTTCCCCATGAATATTCCGAGGAGATAGCAAAGCAGTGCAAATATCCCTTTATTTTCACCGTACATTGCGGAGAGCATTCAAAGAGCCTTTCAAGCCTTGAAAAAATACTTTCCTTTATGGCGGAGAATGAATTTACACGTACGGATTGTGTCGTTGCGGTCGGTGGCGGTGTTGTCGGAGATCTCGGAGGATTTGCTGCCTCCGTATATATGAGAGGAATTGATTTTTATAATATTCCGACGACCTTGCTCTCTCAGGTTGATTCGTCGATCGGCGGAAAAACCGCGGTAAACCTTGACGGATTCAAAAATACCGTGGGGGCATTTTATCAGCCGAAGGGAGTGCTCATAGACACAAAAGCATTGCTCACTCTTGACACGAGAAATATCAGAGCCGGACTTGCCGAGTCATTGAAAATGGCTTGTACGAGTGATCCCGAGCTTTTTGCTCTTTTTGAAAGCGGAGAATATCTTTCAAGCATTGAAAACGTGATTTTACGCTCACTTCTTATAAAGAAAGGCATCGTCGAACGTGACGAAAAGGAGAGTGGCGAGAGAAAAATACTGAATTTCGGACACACCGTGGGGCACGCAATAGAAAGTGCAACAGACCTTATTCACGGTGAGAGCGTTGCGGTCGGTATGCTCTGCATGTGCGACGGCGATATCAGAGAAAGGCTTGAGCTTATACTTTGCGATATCGGACTTCCGACAAGCGTCGACGCAGACAAAGAAAAGCTCTACAACCTTATTCTCCGTGACAAAAAAGCGAGCGGAAGCAATATTACGGTGGTTTACGTAAGAGAAATAGGCAAAGCGGAGCTTATCACTCTGCCAAAGCAAAAAATATACGGCTATATTAACTGTAACGGAGGTGCAAGGTGAAAAATACATTCGGTAATGCGTTACAAATTACCCTTTTCGGCGAGAGTCACGGCTTCGGAATAGGAGCGGTTATAGACGGATTGACTCCCGGAATAGAAATAGATTATGCTTTTATAGACAGTCAGCTTCAAAGGCGACGCTCAAAGACCTCGGTTACCACTCAAAGGCAGGAAACCGACGACTATAAAATCGTCAGCGGCGTATTCGAGGGACATACAACGGGAACACCTCTTTGTATAGTAATTCCGAACAGGGATACAAACAGCTCGGATTATCAGCTTTTCGGCTCGGTGGCACGCCCCGGACACGCCGATTATACCGCAAACTGCAAATATCACGGATATCAGGATTTTCGCGGAGGCGGACATTTTTCTGGCAGAATTACGGTTGCTCTCGTTGCGGCAGGTGCAATTCTTCAATCGGCACTTGAGCAAAAGGGTATATTCATCGGAACTCATATTCAAAAATGCGGCGGTATATATGACCGTGATTTCGTCGATCTCGTTCCCGATATAAAAGCACTTCATTCAATGCCCTTCTCCATACTTGACAGAAATGCGGAGAGGCGAATGATGGAAAAGATGATAGAAATAAAGAAATCCGACGACAGCGTCGGCGGAATTATGGAGACCGCGATAGCGGGGCTTCCCGCAGGCGTCGGTGAGCCTTGGTTTGACAGTCTCGAAAGCATGCTCTCTCACGCTATGTTCTCCATCCCCGCAATCAAGGGAATCGAATTCGGCGTGGGATTTGAATGCGCCGATATGACGGGAAGCCGTATGAACGACGAGTTTTATATAGACGGCGGCGAGGTTCGTACCAAAACAAACAACAACGGCGGTATCAACGGCGGAATAAGCAACGGTATGCCAATCATTTTCCGCTGTGCAATGAAGCCCGCATCGTCAATATCTCAAAAGCAGAAAACAGTTAATTTTGCGGACAAAACCGAAACCGAAATAGAAATACACGGCAGACACGACTCCGCAATAATTCCGAGAGCCTGCGTAGTTGCAGAGGCAATGTCCGCTCTCGTTGTGGCGGACGCCCTCATCGGACGCTTCGGAACAGATTATTTTATTAAGTAACAGACGAAAGGAAGCCCAATGCAATACGGACTTATCGGCAAAAAGCTGATACATAGCTTTTCAAAGGAAATACATGAGTCATTTGCTCCGTATTCCTACGAATTATGTGAAATCGAAGAAGAAAGTCTTGCCGATTTTATGCAAAAGCGCGATTTTTGCGCAATAAACGTAACTATTCCATACAAAAAAGCGGTAATTCCCTTTCTTGATGAAATAAGCGAGCAAGCGCAGACTCTTCAATCCGTAAACACGGTAGTAAACAAGGACGGCAAGCTGTACGGCTACAATACCGATTATCTCGGGCTTAAGCAGACCGTTGAGCGTTCGGGCGTAAGCCTTGAGGGCAAAAAGGCTCTTGTTTTCGGCTCGGGAGCAACTGCACGTGTGGCGAATCTGGTACTCTCCGATCTCGGTGCAAAAGAGATACATCTTGTTTCAAGAAGCATCGGAGAGGGTAAGATAAGCTATGCCGAGGCTTACGAGATTCACAACGACGCAGACATAATAATCAACGCGACCCCCATCGGAACATATCCGAATGTCGGAGAGATTTCCGTGGACGTTGAAAAATTCCCCAGACTTTCCGCATTCTTTGACGTAGTATACAATCCTCTGCGCACCGAGGCGGTTCTCAGAGCCTCAAAAGCAGGTGCCGTTGGGGTAGGAGGACTTTATATGCTCGTATCCCAAGCAGTATATGCGTCAGCTCTGTTCACGGAAACAGGGGTACCCACAACGGAGCAAATAGAAGCAATATACAAGAAAGCCTTAAAAAGCAAAGAAAACATAGTTATCACCGGAATGCCCTGTGCGGGAAAGACAACGGTCGGAAAATTGACCGCCGAGCTTCTCGGACGCCGATTTATAGACATAGACGACGAAATAGAGACTCTTATCGGAATGAAGATATCCGAATTTTTCGACACTCACACCGAAGCCGAATTTCGAAGCATCGAAGCGGATGTAGTGCGTAAGGTGTCACTTGAGTGCGGTGCCGTAATCGCAACAGGCGGTGGAACAGTCCTCCGAGAGGATAATGTGAGAGTGTTACGCTCTTGCGGAAGAATATTTTTCATAGACAGAAGCCCCTCACGTCTTATTCCGACAGAGAGCCGACCGCTTGCCAGAACAAGAATAGACATAGAAAGGCTCTACAAATCAAGATATCAGCTTTATACAAATACCGCAGACGTCAGAATAAACGGAGACTGCTCTCCCGAAACAGTCACTGCACTTTTAGCGGAGGAATTCAACAGATGAAAATAATGGTCATAAACGGTCCGAATCTCAATATGCTCGGCACAAGAGAGCCCGAGCATTACGGAAGCAAGACATATGCGCAGCTGTGCGATAATATCCGAGAGCATTGCAAGGATCTGTGCGAGGTAGTAATACTTCAGTCAAATCACGAGGGCGAGCTCGTTGATTTTATTCAGCAGGCTTATTTCGACGGGTTCGACGGCATAGTTATAAATCCCGCCGCATATACGCACACTAGCGTGGCAATACTCGACGCTGTCAAGGCAGTAAAGCTTCCCTGCGTTGAGGTTCACATTTCGGACGTGTCCTCACGCGAGGATTTCAGGCAGATAAGTTATATAAGATCGGCTTGCATCGGAACGGTTTCGGGAATGGGAACGGACGGATATATGCTCGGAATTGACAAGCTGACAGACTACATCAAGGAGAAAAACGAATGAACGTTACGATAAATAAAGGAAAAGCTCACGGAACGATAATCGCTCCGCCGTCAAAAAGCGTTGCTCACAGAATGCTCATATGCGGCGGTCTTGCCAATGCCAAAAGTACCATAACAGGAATCAATAATTCTGAGGACGTTCAGGCAACGCTCGACTGCCTTTCCGCAATCGGAGTTCAGTACACCCAAAGCGGAGATGTACTTGATATTACGGGACGAAAGGTAAAGAAAAACAAGCAAATTCAAGAATTCTATTGCAGAGAGAGCGGAAGCACGCTCAGGTTTTTCATTCCACTTGCCCTCCTGACAGGTAAAAAAAGCATATTCTACGGTTCTCCGAGCCTTCTTGCACGTCCGCTTTCGGTGTATCAGACCATATGCAAGGAGCAGGATCTGATGTTTGTAAAGGAAAAGGACAGAATAATCCTTGAGGGACCTCTGCGTGCAGGCAACTTCAAGGTTCAAGGAAATATTTCAAGCCAGTTTATAAGCGGATTACTTTTTGCACTGCCCGTTCTTAACAAGGACAGTCAGATATCAATCAGCCAACCCATAGAAAGTCATTCTTATATAGATCTTACGATCAGCGTTATGAAAAAATTCGGTATGAACATCGAATGGAAAAACGAACGCACACTATATATTCCCGGAGGTCAGAAATACAGCCCCGCCGTTGACAGCGTCGAGGGAGACTACTCGAATGCGGCGTTCTTCTCCGCATTGAATATTCTCGGAGGTGACGTAAAAATCGAGGGTCTTGACGAAAACAGCGTTCAGGGAGACAGAGTTTATTCAAAATATTTCGAAATGATCAAAAAAGGCACCCCATCGATAAACCTTTCCAACTGCCCCGACCTCGGCCCCATTCTCTTCGTGCTTGCCGCCGCAAACAACGGCGGAATATTCACAGGAACACGCCGTCTGCAGATGAAGGAGAGCGACAGAGGCACCGCCATGGCAGAGGAGCTCAGAAAGTTCGGCGTAACCGTAACAGTCAATGAAGATAATATTGTGGTATTCCCCAAGGAATTTCACCGCCCGACGGAAATTTTGAACGGTCATAACGACCACCGTGTAGTAATGGCTCTCTCCGTTCTCTGCACAATATTCGGTGGAGAAATAGCAGGTGCGGAGGCGGTCAACAAAAGCTTCCCCGATTATTTCGAAAAGCTTGCAAGCGTCGGAATAGAGGTCACAAAGCACTGAGAGGTCAAGGAATGAATATGAAATTTAACAGAAAATTGCCGATACCTCAGCTTGTCAAGGCGGAGCATCCGCTTTCGGCAAAGCTTGCCAAGGTCAAGGAGCATAATGACGTCGAAATCAAAAGCGTTATTTCGGGAGAGGATAAAAGGCTTCTTCTTTTGATTGGTCCCTGCTCTGCCGACAGAGAGGACGCGGTGCTTGAATATATACACCGACTTAAGCGTCTGTCCGAGCAGGTCAGCGACAAAATACTGATAGTACCCCGTGTATATACGGGCAAGCCGAGGACAACGGGAGAGGGATACAAGGGGCTTGTACATCAGCCAAACCCGACAGAGCCGCCCGATATGTATAACGGACTCGTGGCAATGAGAAAGATCCATATGCGTGTTCTTGAGGAGACGGGACTGCCGACTGCAGACGAGATGCTGTATCCCGAAAATCACCGTTATCTTTCCGATCTTTTATCATACGTTACGGTCGGAGCACGCTCCGTTGAAAATCAGCAGCACCGTTTAACCGCAAGCGGCTTGGATGTTCCCGTCGGAATGAAAAATCCCACGTCGGGAGACATCTCCGTAATGATGAACGCAATCAAGGCCGGGCAATCCTCACATATGTTCATTTACAGAGGATGGGAAGTCGAAAGTGCGGGAAATCCCTACACGCATGCGATATTACGCGGATATGTAAACAAAAGCGGAGAATCCCATCCGAATTATCACTATGAGGATCTCGCACATCTCCACGAAAATTATGTAAAGATGGGGCTTGCAAATCCCGCGGTAATCGTGGATACCAACCATTCAAATTCGGGAAAGCACTACGAGGAGCAGATAAGAATCGCCAAGGAAGTGCTTATAAGCAAGCGCTATTCAAATGACATCAACTCTCTTGTAAAGGGACTTATGATAGAAAGCTATCTTGAGGACGGATCTCAGTCAATAGGAGAAAACACGTTCGGAAAATCAATTACCGACCCTTGCATAGGCTGGGAAAAGACAGAGCGTCTCGTGCTCGACATAGCCGATATGCTGTAATAAAAAATGAGCTATCATACGATAGCTCATTTTTTATTCATACTGTCTGAATGATGCAATAACCGTGCCGAGTATGCTCACCTCATCTGCGATTATCGGCTTCATTGCTTTATTCTCGGGCTGAAGCCTGTAATGTCCGTTTTCCTTATAAAAGGTCTTGACAGTCGCCTCGTCTCCGATGAGCACGACGGCAATCCTTCCGTTATCCGCATATGCTCCCTTATGAACGATAACCGTATCTCCGTCAAATATACCTGCATCTATCATACTTTCTCCCTTTACTCTGAGAGCAAAAAGCTCGTTCTTGGGATATTTCGGACTGTTCCACGGAAGCTCTACATATCCGTCAAAGTTTTCAACGGCAAGTATCGGACTGCCTGCGGTTACGGTACCCAAAATCGGGATCTTGGCAGAGCCTTGGGTATAGGGTGCGCAAAGACGTATCGTTCTTCTCTTCCCCGCGTCCTGCTCGATATATCCCTTATCCTCAAGCCTATGAAGATAGAGATGTGCACTTGATGTGCTCTTTATTCCGAGCGATGAGCATATATCTCTTACACTCGGTGCATATCCGTTTTCGTTTATCGTCTTCGATATATATTCAAACACAAGCTTTTCCTTGCCTGTAAGGTCATTATTATTCATAAAAAGCCCCCTATAATAATTATCAAATCTATTATATCACAACTGCGGCGAAATTGCAAACGTTTGTTCAAAAATTTTGTAAATTTTTTTATAGATATTGAAGATAGCCAGCTTTTGTGATACAATGATTTTATGTTTTTACATAAGATAATAGTATAGGCACTTTCGCAGGAGGTAAATATGCTAAAAAATACAGATATAAGCAATCGATTTATAAGCTCTTGGATTGAGGATATCGCAAAAATAACTCAGCCGAAAGAAATAGTATTAATCGACGGGAGCAACGAGCAGACAGAGGCATTACGTGAGCTTGCCTGCAGCACCGGGGAGCTGATAAGGCTGAACACGGAGAAAATGCCCGGATGCTATCTTCACCGCAGTAATCCGAACGATGTCGCGCGAGTTGAAGACAGAACCTTTATTTGCACCGAAAAGCGTGAGGATGCGGGAAGCATAAACAATTGGATGGATCCCGACGAGTGTAAGAAAAAGCTTACGGGACTTTATCGCGGTGCGATGAAAGGAAAAACAATGTACGTTATTCCCTATTCAATGGGAAGCGTAGGCTCGCAGTTTGCAAAGTACGGAATCGAGCTGACCGATTCGGTCTATGTAGTGCTGAATATGCTCATAATGACACGTGCGGGAAAAGACGCGCTCGATGCTATCGGAGACGGAGATAATTTTGTACGCGGACTTCATGCCACCGCAGATCTTGACGAAAGCAACAGATATATCGTACATTTTCCGGAGGAAAATACGATTTGGTCGATCAATTCCGCTTACGGCGGAAACGTTCTGCTCGGCAAAAAGTGCTTTGCACTCAGAATAGCGTCATATCTCGGCCGTCGCGAGGGCTGGCTTGCGGAGCATATGCTCATTCTTGAAATAGAATGTCCGAGCGGAGAAAAGAAATACATTTGTGCGGCATTTCCGTCGGCATGCGGAAAAACAAATCTCGCCATGCTCATTCCGCCGAGCATTTATCAAAAAAGAGGCTACAAAATACGTTGCCTCGGAGATGACATTGCATGGCTGAGGGTCGGATCCGACGGCAGGCTTTGGGCTATTAATCCCGAAAACGGCTTTTTCGGAGTTGCTCCTGGCACAAGCGAAAAGACCAATCCGAATGCACTCTTCACAGTACAAAAAAGCACTATCTTTACAAACGTAGCGCACAATATCGATAATAATACTGTATGGTGGGAGGGGCTTACCGACAATGCACCGAGTCACCTCACAGACTGGAAAGGAAATCATTGGGATCCGAAGCAATACAACAAAAAGGATCCGTCTACGTTTGCGGCACATCCGAATTCCAGATTTACGGCACCTACAAGCGAATGCCCGTGTCTCTCCGATAAATTCAATGATCCCGACGGCGTACCTATTTCCGCCATCATATTCGGAGGCAGACGTGAGCATCTCACGCCTCTCGTTTACCAATCACGCTCATGGCAGAGCGGTGTATTCGTCGGATCCGCAATGGCAAGTGAGACAACTGCGGCGGCAGTCGGTAAAATCGGCATAGTACGCAGAGATCCCATGGCAATGCGTCCGTTCGTAGGCTACGATATGGGAGATTATTTTACTCATTGGCTCGATATGGGCAAAAAGCTTTCAAATCCTCCGAAAATATTCCACGTCAACTGGTTCAGAACCGACAAGGACGGAAGATTTTTGTGGCCGGGATTCGGCGAAAATATGAGAGTTCTCGAATGGATAATCAAGCGTTGCAACGGTGAGGCGGAGGCACGTGAGGAGGCGATAGGTTATCTGCCTCTTGACAACGATATTTGCACCGACGACCTTGACATATTTGATAAAAGCACCCTCTCCGAGCTTCTGAGAGTTGACGCAAACGAATGGCTCTGTGAGCTTGACGAAATCGAAAAATTCTATAACGAGATAGGAAAAAGAATGCCCGTCGAGCTATACAGTGAGCTTGACTGTCTGAGAAAAAGACTTACTGATTAAAACAAGACAAAGGAAGTTAAAATATGGACGCCATAATAAAATGGTATAATGACAACAGCGAAAGCTTAATAAACAAAATCATCACAGTCGTGCTGATTTTGATAATAGGAATATTGGCGATAAAAATAGTAATGATGTTCGTAAAGCGGGCGCTAAAGCGTTCACGCCTCGAAAAAGCAGCACACAGCCTCATAAAGAGCGTCGTGCTTATCATAATGTATTCTCTGCTTGCACTCATATCGCTTGCCGCACTCGGAGTGGATATCACAGGTGCCGTAGCGCTTGCCTCGGTCGCCTCTTTGGCTCTTTCACTTGCTCTGCAAAATGCACTTACAAACATAATAGGCGGTTTCACACTGCTCTATACTCACCCTTTTCATTCGGGCGATTATGTCGAAATAGCCGACCAAGCGGGCACTATAAAGGAAATCGGTATGGCGTACACAAAGCTTACTACGCCCGACAATAAGCTTGTTCAAATTCCGAACTCATCAGTCGTGGAAAGTGAGATAATAAATTATTCCGCCACGGGTACAAGGCGTGTTACGGTAGATATATCGGTATCATATTCTGCCGATCCCGACTCCGTCGTCAAATGTCTGAGGGAAGCCGCGAGCGTTGAGGGCAGACTTGAAGACCCTCCGATATTCGCAACTCTGACAGGATACGGAGAATCGTCCGCATCATATACGGTAAGAGTTTGGTGTAAAACCGAAAATTATTGGACAGTAAATTTCGCCGTTATGAAAAACATCAAGGCGATCTTCGACCGTGAAAGTATCAAAATGACATACACGAACATAAACGTACACATTGATAAATAAAATCACAGCGTCGGCTGATATCAGCCGACGCTGTATTTATTATTTAATAATAACCTTTTTGAAATTCTTTTTACCTCTGCGTACAAGGATTCCGCCGCGAAGCTTATCCTCGGCAAAGCTTGTATGAATATCAGTAATCTTTTCATCGTCAACGGCAACTCCGCCCTGCTCTACCGCACGTCTTGCTTCACTTCTTGACGGAACAAGCGCGGACTTTACAAGGAGAGAAAGGATATCTATCTCACCGTCGGTAAGATCAAGCGTCGAAAGCTCTGCCACGGGAGCATTCTGAGCACCTCCGGATGTAAAGAGCGAGCGAGCTGTGTTTTGTGCCTTCTCCGCCTCTTCATCGCCGTGAACCATCTTTGTAAGCTCATATGCGAGAATTTCCTTTGCACGGTTAAGCTGAGAGCCCTCCCATGCGTCCATGGCGTTTATCTCCTCGATTGGAAGGAACGTAAGCATTCTGATACACTTAAGCACATCATCGTCACCGACGTTTCTCCAATATTGATAGAAGTCAAAGGGAGAGGTCTTGTTGGGGTCAAGCCATACCGCATTTCCGGCCGTCTTGCCCATCTTCTTGCCCTGTGAGTCGGTAAGAAGAGTAATAGTCATCGCGTGAGCATCCTTGCCAAGCTTACGTCTTATAAGCTCTGTTCCGCCGAGCATATTAGACCACTGATCATCTCCGCCGAACTGCATATTACAGCCGTAATGCTGGAAAAGATGATAGAAATCGTATGACTGCATTATCATATAGTTAAATTCAAGGAAAGAAAGTCCCTTTTCCATTCTCTGCTTATAGCACTCTGCGGTAAGCATTCTGTTTACCGAGAAGCATGCTCCGACGTCACGAAGAAGATCGACATAGTTCAATCCGAGAAGCCATTCCGCATTGTTTACCATCTGCGCCTTGCCCTCTCCGAAATCTATAAATCTCTCCATCTGACGCTTAAAGCACTCGGCATTGTGATTTATATCCTCAATAGTAAGCATCTTTCTCATATCGGTTCTGCCGGAGGGGTCGCCTATCATCGTTGTTCCTCCGCCTATAAGAGCAATAGGCTTATTTCCCGCCATTTGCAATCTCTTCATAAGTGTAAGAGCCATGAAGTGACCCGCCGTCAAGCTGTCTGCGGTGCAGTCAAATCCGATGTAAAACGTAGCCTTACCCTCGTTGATCATATTCTTGATCTCTTCCTCGTTTGTTACCTGCGCAATAAGACCGCGCGCAACAAGCTCGTCATAAATTTTCATAATCATTCTCCTGTATAATAATCATTTTGTAAACAAATAAAAAGTCCCCGAGCCTTTCGGCTCAAGGACGAATCAGCGTGTTACCACCTTGCTTTAAGCGAATTATTTCGCTCCTCATTGTGCGATATAACGGTCGCTCCGTTGCAGCCTACAACCGTACGGCTTCGGTGCAAAGCTCCGAGATGTATTTCGCAACCGTTCTCCCGCGCCTCTCATCAACCGGCAACTCTCTGTCGAAAAACGCTGTTGCTACTTCTTCTCTTCACAGCAATTAAATATTTGACAAGTTATAATAACATAAATTTTAATTTTTGTCAACTCTCTGAGCAAAAAAAGTTTCTCCGTTGTGAGATATCATCTCAACCTCTATCACTTGAGAGTGAAGCGGAACGGAGCTTTTCATAGCAACCTCAAGGAAATCGGGAGTATGACCGTAAGCATATCCTCCCTCGTAGCTTTCGAATAGCACCTTGTGAGAGCCGCCTGCCGATACCACACGATCAAGCTCATCTGCTCTTATGCTCTTTTCAAGCGCGATCAGCTCCGCAACACGTTCCTTTTTTACCTCTGCCGATATTTGACCGCTCATTTTCTCCGCAGGTGTGCCCTTTCTCGGAGAAAAAGGAAAGACGTGTATCATAAGAAATTTTGCACGGCGTGCAAATTCAAGAGTTTCCTCGAAGTTTGCCCTGCTCTCTCCCGGGAAACCGACTATAATATCGGTAGTATATCTCACGCCGGGCATCGCCGCTCTCAACCTCTCCATATTGGCAAGAGCCTGATCTGCGTTGTATTTTCTTTTCATATTACGCAGAGTCTCCGATGAGCCGGACTGCATCGATATGTGAAAATGCGGAGCCAGCTTTTTAAGAGTGCGTATTTTCTCCACATATTTATCTGTAAGGCACGATGGGTCAAGCGAGCCGAGACGAACAGTAAAATCACCCTCGATCTTATCAATATCGCAAAGCAGATCGGCAAAGGTGTATCCGTCAAGATCCTTGCCGTAAGAAGCGGTCTCAATGCCCGTAAGAACAACCTCTCGGCAACCGTTGCGCACAAAGTGCGTAACCTCGCATATTACCTCTCGGGGGGTCTTGGAGCGTATTTTGCCTCTTGCATAAGGAATTATGCAGTATGTACATTTGCTTTCGCATCCATCCTCTATTTTTATATAAGCCCTCGTTCTGTCAAAATGCTTTATTTCCATCTCCTCAAATCCCGCTCCGTCTATATCACGGACAAATATTTCGGTTTGTGCGTTTTTCTCCCCTCTCTCAAAAAGAGAATCAAGAGTTCTGACAACCAAAAGCTTATCGGAATTCCCACATACGTAGTCAACACCGGCAATTGAGGCAATGCTCTCGGGATTAACCTGAGCAAGACAACCCGTAACAAGAATATAAGCATTCGGATTTTGATGTATGGCACGGCGAATAAATTGCCTTGCCTTACGGTCGCTTTCCGCAGTGACCGTGCATGTATTTATTATATAAGCGTCACATTTCTCATTGCTCGGAAGTACAGTATAGCCGCCAAGCACAAGCTTCTCTGCAATAGCCTCACTCTCATATTGATTAACCTTGCAGCCGAGCGTAAGAATGCCCACAGTTCTTTTTGCTTCGTTCATTTCTACCTCTGATGAAATAATTTATTATATTTTATCATTTTTTTGTGCACTTGTAAATAACTTTTTCTATATTTTTTCACTTTCTGCTCTCACATCTATTGTAACATTACATTACTTTTGCAATTTATTTTCTCTAATATATTGACAAAAAAGCAAATATATGCTAT
>CAZHPZ010000014.1:0-26159 GCA_964534905.1 uncultured Lachnospiraceae bacterium
CCCGCGCTATCAACTGCGCCACGCCCCGATTTATTTAATTATACCACAAAAGATTAATTTTTGCAAGTGGTCAAATCTGTGGTCAAACCACTTATTATGAGAATTTTGCGAAAGAGTATAGTGCCGAAAAAGTCAGTGTTTACAAGGATTTTTGGCGTTTTTTATTTCGGGACACCTTGGGGACGGTACCCTGCTCCCAAAGCAGGCGCGCTACCAGCTGCGCTACATCCCGATATATATTTTATTTTATAATTAAAATTTAAATTTCCAATTTAAATTAAGAGAGGCGCTACATCCCGATGTTTATATGCTATCAAAATTAAATTTTAATTCAAGGAAAAGCATCACATCTCAATACTTATTTTAACATCAAAAATTAAAATTTCAATTTTATTTAACGAAAAGCATTACGTCTTGATGTTTATTTTGCTATCAAAATTAAATTTTAAATTAATTCAAGGAAAAACGTCACATCTCAATACTTATTTTAACATCAAAAATTAAAATTTCAATTTTATTTAACGGAAAGCATTACGTCTTGATATTTATTTTGCTATCAAAATTGAAAATTCAATCTATATCAAGAGAAGTATCACATCCGATACATTCTGTTTTAATTAACAGAATGCACTACGTATCACACTGCTTTATCCGCTCGGTTACATTATATGGCTCAGTGTCAAGCAAATCTTTCGGCTCTGCCCTGATCTACCGTGCCTTGAGCATCGACATTTGTTTTCTCAACAAGCAATCGGCTATCGTTTATTATATCAAACAAAACCGAATTTGTCAACAGAAAAGCGTACAAAACCGCGATTTTCGTAAAAATATCAAGCACATTAACGGGTATCCCGAGAACTTTTGCTCGGGACAACCGTTATATTGTTTTTTCAAAGCGTGCTACTGTATTCTCCTTATCATTCTACCGGCAGGAGCCGAGGTATGTCTCTTATAAGCCGCAATGATCATATCGACCTCATCTGCGCTCTCGTCGGAGAAAATAAAATGTCTGTTCTTTATTTTCGCACGCATCAGCTCATCTTCCCTATCTGCCATATATGTGGGGGCACTGTTATAGATAACGTTTCTATGCTCATATTCACGCAAAACCGGGAATTTCACTCCTCTGCGGTCGGTCAGAACGACCTCGCCGGCTCGGCACGCATCGCAGTCCGCCACCTCTCTCGAAACACATTTTTCAAGCAGCATAAGCGGAATTCTTCCGTAAACGGAAACGGACACGTCACCCCTTATATCACGAATCTGCGGCAGAGTAAGCTCGGGAGAAAGCATAATATTCTTCACTCCGAGTCCCTCAAGAAACGCCACACTCTCCGTATTATACACATTGAATCTGAAATCTCCGTGAATCTCATATCCGTGCTTTTTAGCAAGTTCAAGTGCTCCGAGGTTACCGACAAGAGCATATTTTGCTCCTCTGATTCTTGCATCCGCAAGCATTTTTTCGATTTTTTCGCACTCTCCGTCAAGTATCACGGGAGGCATTACGATTCCCTCGCACTCACCTCTGTATTTATCAAGCGGAAGATATATCACGTCAAAATATTCTCTTGCAGAATCGGTTATCTGCTCCGCTGCATAAAAGCGTGCGCATCTTATGTCCCTACGCTCACCGTTTGCGGATATCGGCTCGTATTTTTCAAAGCCGACCTTGACGCTATTGTCCGCTTCACCACTTGAGCGCTCGGACAAGGCGCATGACAGCATATCGCAGGCGTTTCTGCGGAGAGCATTAAGAGCACTCACCGGCACTATAACTCCGTCGTCAAGTACAAGATTCATATCCTCAAGCTCGAAATCGGTTGCTCCGAGCTTAGAAAGGCTCGCCCTTACGCTATCGTACGACATTGGTGCATTGATTGCCCTCTCGGGAATCGCTCCGCTTGCCGTTACGGATATATCTCCGAATTTCAGCGTAAGACTTGACGGCTCACCGAGTCGGACGGACGCGTCGGCATATATTTTAAGCTTATTTTTCTTAATTTCGTCTATTTTCTCGCTGCTTGTGAGCGAAACCCTCGAAAATCTTTTCTGCTCCTCGCTTCTTGTTCCGAGCATGGAGCTGTTTATTCTGCTTTCAAAGTATCCGTCTGTAAATCCGTCACGGGAGAAAATGTGCGAAAGCCTTGTAAGCTCGTCCGCACTTGCGTTGCGACGCTCGTCAAGCAGAGTTCTGAACGCTCTCGTTACGCCGAAAACGTATTCTGGGCTTTTCATTCTGCCCTCTATTTTAAGCGACTGCACACCTATATCAATCAGCTCCGTTATGTGAGATGCAAGCGAGAGATCCTTAAGAGAAAGAGGATATTCCTCTTTTCCGTTAACATTATAGGGTAAGCGGCAGGGCTGTGCACACTGACCGCGATTTCCGCTCCGTCCGCCGACAAGCGACGAAAAAAGGCACTGTCCCGAATGGCATACGCAAAGTGCGCCGTGAACAAACGCCTCTATTTCGATAGGAGAATTCTTCACAAGCACATCCATATCCTGACGAGTCAGCTCTCTTGCACATACCATTCTCGAAAATCCGTATTGCGAAAGCAGCTCCGCCTCTGCAAGATTATGTCCGGACATCTGCGTACTTGCATGAAGCTCAAGCTCGGGCAAATGACGGTGTATTGCCTGTGCACCTCCCATATCGGCGACGATGAGCGCATCCGCACCCGCAAGATACACCTCCTCGGCAAATCGCAGATAATTTTCCATCTCTCTTGAATGAACAAGTGTATTCAGGGTTATATATGCACGTTTGCCGTTATCATGGAGCAAGCTTATAGCCTCACGGAGCTCTTCCGAGCCGAAATTTTGCGCATTTATTCTCGCATTAAAATCTCCGCCGCCGAAATATACGGCGTCCGCACCTGCGGCGACAGCCGCTCTGAGCGACGCCATAGAGCCCGCCGGAGCAAGAAGCTCGGGAAGCGCTTTGTCGCATCTGCCTTTCGCATTGCTTTTATCCTCGCTCGGCAATACGATTTTTGCAATATCGATCTCCTCGACAGCTGTGCGGTCTCTATCCGCTCTATCCGCACCGCGTCCTTGAGGTTTTCTTTTCTCTCTCACGGAGAGCGCCCTGTCTCCGTGCCTTGCGGACCCGGAGGCGGGGCGTTTCATTTTCTTGCTTTTCATTTTTTCGTTCAAATATCGTCAAAGGATATCATATCGAACATTGCTCTGACCTTTGAATTCTGAGCCTGCTCTCCCTTGGGCTTTCTGCCTCTCTTTTTCGGAGCGGTCTGCTCCTCGCCGTCGGCAAGTATTCTCTCAACCGCCGTGGGCTCGACAGCTTCAGCCTTTTTCTTTCTTCCTCTGCCGGAGGGTACGGATGTGCCCGATGAAAGAATGGTCATCGACTCCTCCTCATCCTTCTCCTTTGCCGCTCTCTTAGCTGCTCTTTCGTTTTTGAGCTTGAGCGTCTGACGCAGAGAATCTATTTCACGCTCAAGTGATGCCTTTTCCCTTTCCGCACTTTCAAGCTGCATGGAAAGGTGCTCAACCTCGGAATCCTGAGCCTTAATCATCTTCTGAAGATTATTCTTCTCGGCGCAATACTCAAGACAGAGAATGAGCGCCGCCTCAACTCGTGAGCAGCTCTTGCTGTGCAAATGTATCTCTCTGATTCTGCGGTCTACCGCACCGACGATATCATTAAGCTCCTGCTTATCCTCCTCGGTAACGATATGGATTTCCGAATTTGCGACCGTAAGGGTATATTTCTGCTTCATTTTGTGTGAGCCTCCTATTTTTATCAAAATTTTCAAAAAAGCATTTTTGCTATTGAAAAAAAAGCCGTTAAGTAGTATAATATATAATAATTATAATACATTTGCTTGCATTTGAAAAGAGTTTTCGAAAAATTTTTTTCAAAAATAGTTAAAATACTTGAAAATGAGGTCAAAAAATTGACAAACCTACTTATAAAGCTGTTCATTGACGGCAAAAGCTACACCGATTCCCGTGCGGAGCGCAGAGGATACGGCACTCTGACAAGCGTTGTCGGAATAATTATCAATATTTTGCTCTTCGTGGGCAAGTTTGCGGTTGGAACGATATTCTCATCCGTCGCAATATCCGCCGACGCCATCAACAACCTCGGTGACGCAGGCTCATCCCTCATATCTCTCATCAGCTTCAAGATTTCATCAAAGCCCGCGGACCGTGAACACCCGTTCGGTCACGCACGAATCGAATACATAGCTTCGATGATAGTAGGCGTAATCATTTTGCTCATCGGATTCGATCTTTTAAAGGAATCCTTCGGCAAAATATTGGATCCCGAGCCTATGCAAAAGAGTGCGATCGTTATAGCCGTTTTGCTCATATCGATTCTCGCAAAGCTCTGGCTCGGACTTTTCTACAAGAAAATAGGGCTTAGAATCAATTCGGAAATATTAAAGGCGGCATCGGCAGACAGCATATCCGACGTTCTCTCCACATCCGCAACGCTTGCCTCCGTTCTTGTTTGGATCGCATTCGACATCAACATCGACGCATACGTAGGACTTGCAGTCAGCATATTTATTCTCATTGCCGGTCTTAAAATACTCAACGAAAACAAAAATATCATTCTCGGTGCGGCTCCCGATCCCGAGGTTATCGAAACGATCAGATCCATGGCTCTTTCGGATAAGAGAATTCTCGGTATTCACGACCTCATAGTCCACTCATACGGTGCAGGCGCAACCATCGCATCGTTCCATGCGGAGGTTGACGGAAAGAGCGATTTCTTTGAGGTTCACGACCTCATTGACAATGTTGAAAAGCAGCTTCTCTCGGAATATAACATTTCCTGTACGATACACCTCGATCCGATAGTAACCGATGATGAGCGTGTTACGGAGTTGCGTTCAAGAGTCGATCAAATCGCAAAAAAGCTCGGCGAAGACGTTCGCATACACGATTTCAGAATGGTCGTCGGTCCCACACACACAAATCTCATCTTTGACGTTGAAATTCCGTTTGAAAACAAACAATCCGACAAGGAAATAGTATCTTTTCTCGAATCGGAAATCAAATTGCTTGACCGCACGTATTTTGCGGTGGTCAATGTCGACAGAGTATAAAAAAAGTAAAGGAGGCGCTTTATGCCAACGGTGCAGATAGGAATAGATCTCGGCTCCGCCAATACGCTCATCTACCTTAAGGGCAAAGGAATAATATTGACGTCCCCGACCGTTATCGCAACAGACAAAGGCACGGACAAGGACGTGGCAATAGGCTCGCAGGCAAAGCGAATGCTCGGAAAGGCGCCCGATTTTATAAAGGTCTCACGTCCCGTTCGTGATGGAGTTATAACCGACATAGACGACGCAACGCTTCTCGTCACTCGACTGCTTGAAAAGACAGAGCTCGTCTCGTTTTTCTCACATCCCGACGCATATGTATGTGTACCTATAAGATCAACAGAGGTCGAAAGCCGTGCCATGCAAACTGCAATATACGAATCGGGTACGAAAAACGTAACTCTCGTCAGAGAGCCTCTCGCAGCCGCAGTCGGTGCGGGAATGAAGGTTCTCAGCGCACGCGGCAGTATGATAGTCGATATCGGCGAGGGAACGACCGAAAGCGCGGTAATAAGCCACGGTGACGTGGTGGTCTCACGCTCCCAGAAAATTGCCGGTTCAAACATTGACAAGGCTATAATAAATTATTTTTTGAATGAAAGAAAAATAGAGATAGGCGAGATAAGCGCCGAGCGTCTTAAGATAAAGCTCGCAACCGCCACCCCACTAATAAACCGAGGGGACGTGCCGATAGTCGGTCGAAACCTCAAAAACGGTATGATAATCGCGTCAAGCGCTACGAGCCGTGAAATACACTATGCAATAAAGCCGACGCTTGCGTCCATCGTAAATCAGATAAAATCAACGCTTGAGGCGGCTCCGCCAGAGCTTATGAGCGACGTATGCTCCGCAGGCATAATGCTTACGGGCGGCTCCTCACTCATACCCGGGCTTGCGGATTACATAAGTGCGGAGCTTGGGATCAAGGTAGGAATCGCACCTAAGCCTCTCGAATCCGTTTGCACCGGCATAGGAAAAATGCTTGAGAGCGACGGAGAGCTCGGCAGAATGCTTTATAAATAACAAATTACCGATACTTATATAAATACAGAGAGAGGAGAGTATATATGGTTTTTTCATCGAACGCATTTTTGTTCTTATATCTTCCCCTCTCTCTTATTTTATACTTCATTTCTCCGCTGAAATGGCGGAATGCGGTGCTTTTTCTCGTCAGCCTCGTTTTCTACGGTTGGGAAAAACACGTATACCTTCTCATAATGCTCTTCTCGATAACCGTAAACTACTTCTTCGGTTATCTTGTAGACAAGCTCGACGACAATCCGAAAAAGAAAAAACGAGCACTCATAGCGGCAATCGTCATAAACCTCTCTGTCTTGGGATTTTTTAAATACGCCGATTTTCTGCTTGAAAATCTCTCGCTCATCCCCGCTCTGAGCTTTATCCGACCGACAGGAGTATCTCTTCCGATAGGCATCTCATTTTACACGTTTCAGTCGATGTCTTATGTAATAGATGTTTACAGAGGCGACAGCCCCGTCCAGAAAAAATACCTGAACTTCGGTGCTTACGTTGCTATGTTTCCACAGCTCATAGCAGGTCCGATAGTCAGATACAGCGATGTTGACCGTGAACTGAACGAGCGAAGCATCACGCTTGACGACTCAGCCGACGGAGCGAGAAGATTCGTTATCGGTCTTGCAAAAAAGGTTCTTCTTGCGGATACGGCGGGTGCACTTTGGGAGCAGATACGAGATATACCGAGAGGAGAGGCGAGCGTACTTCTTCTGTGGCTTGGAATCGTCCTCTATGCGTGTCAGATATATTTCGACTTTTCCGGATACAGCGATATGGGCATAGGGCTCGGAAAAATACTCGGATTCCGTTTTCCCGAAAACTTCAATTATCCCTATATTTCAAAAAGCATAACGGAATTTTGGCGTCGTTGGCACATAACCCTCTCAACCTGGTTCAGAGAATATGTCTACATTCCCCTCGGCGGAAACAGACGCGGAACGGGACGAATGATATTCAATCTCTTTGTCGTATGGGCACTCACGGGACTTTGGCACGGTGCGTCGTGGAACTTCCTTATCTGGGGACTTTATTATTTCGTCCTGCTCGTTATCGAAAAGATGTTTCTCTCAAGAATACTCGACAAGCTCCCCTCGGCATTTTCACACATATATACACTCGTTCTCGTACTTTTCGGATGGCTGATATTTTATTTCAAAACCGATTTCGGCGGTTTCGGTGCCTTTTCCTCATATTTGTGCGGAATGATAGGTGCGCTTGATATACCGCTTTGGAATCTCGAATTCAATTACACTCTCGTCAGAAATCTGTTACTCATAGCAGCTCTGTGCTTCGCCTGCACTCCGTATCCCAAAAAATATCTTCTCTCTTTTAAGAAAAGAATTAAAAGTGAGCGTGCAAAACTTGCATTCTCAGTCGTCTGCGATACGGCGCTCGTCCTCATATTCTGTCTCTGCGTGGTCTATATCACCTCGTCGGAGTACAGACCGAATATTTACTTTGAATTTTAAGGAGTTAAAATGGAAAAGCTCGAAAATAAGCTCTTTACGAAAAACGACGCCTCCTTTGTATGCGCCCACTGCGGAAAAGAGGTAAAGCCCCTTGGCTATTCCTCGCGCAATCACTGCCCTTTTTGCCTTTGGTCGCTTCACGTCGACATAAATCCCGGTGACCGCGCAAACGAATGCGGCGGTCAGATGGAGCCGATTTTTGCGGAGGTAGACGCAAAAAAAGGCTTTATAATAGTTCACAAATGCACAAAATGCGGAGAGATCAAGCGAAACAGAGCGGCGCACGAGGCGAGCGTTCAACCCGACAACCGTATGCTTCTCATAAAGCTTACCGCAGGTCAAAGATGAATTGAATATAAAAAGCAAAAATCATCGGCAGACGCCGATGATTTCTTTATTATTCGTATTTTTCTATTTTGAAGATATTGATGGTATCCGCATCGGGACAGCAAAATCTGTCCGACGGCAGAGTACCGCCGTAGCGAAGAATATCTATCATAGGAAAAAGCGTGTTCAACGCAAGCGGGCAAAGTTTTCCTCTCTCGGTATCAAAATCGAATGTATCTCCGACCTTGTGTCCTCTGTGGCACGGGCAGCTTCCCTTTTGCTCTACAAGAGTTATCCTTATTTTCATATTTTTCCCTCGCTTATATATCTTTCAATATCCACGCCGAAGAATTTTTCTTTCTTTCCGAGATTATCGGAAATTATATCGCGAACGACTCTCATTGCGTGAGACGTTGCGTCCTTTAGTGAGGAATTTCCGAGCATATCGGCTATGAGAACTGCCGAGAATATGTCTCCCGTACCCGGAAAGCGAACATCTATCAAATCGAAATCTATCTTGAAATGCTCGTTGCGCACGCTGTCATATCCGATAACACAGTTTTTACCGTCAACATAAGCACTTGTTACAACAACGCTCTTCGCTCCGAACTCTCTGAGATATCCGATAAAGCTCTCCGTCTCCTCGACCGGCAGCACTCCGTCCTTATAAAATCTGTCGGTAAGGAAGCAAGCCTCCGTAAAATTGGGAATAAGTATATCGGCGTATGAGCTGAGTCGGCGCATTATTTTGACATTTTCGTTTGTCATTCCGTTATAGAGCTTTCCCTCATCGCCCATTATCGGGTCAACCACAACAAGAGGCTTGACGTCTCCCTGATTCTTTATAAGACGCTCGACTATTTCTATCTGCCTCGGATTTACCATAAATCCGGTCGATATACAGTCAAATCCGAACCCGAGATTGTGCCATACGTCGACTGTTCTTTCCATATAATCGGTTGTATCGAGTATATCGAATTTTCCGAAATCAAGCGTATTTGAAACAAGAGCCGTCGGCAGAGAGGCAACATCTATACCGTTCACGGAAAGAAACGGTATCATAGCGGAAAGAGCTATCTTTCCAACTCCCGCCATATCGTTAACACAGCATATTTTCTTCATTTATTATCATCTCCTAAATCGGTAGCAGCGTTCGCCGTCTCTGCGGCTGCGTCAATCGCAAGCATAAGATCCGTCTCGGGAGCAACGTCCGCGAAATACGGATGAGAGGCAGCATATTTATCAAATTTCTTTCTGAGTCCTTCGGCTTTCGCATCGTTGCACTCCAAAAGGCGCAGACGGGCATATTCGACGCGGATAAAGGTTATGGAATTTTTCATTTGCTTTGATATCTCCGTAAATTTCTTATCCGCAAGCAGTCTCTCCGCTAATTCACGCTCCTCGCCAAGCAAGAGAGCCACGGTTATTCTGTCTCCGATAAGCAAGGCTCTGTGAACCCCTATCAAAGCGGTGTCAATAGAGAGAATATGATCAATAAGCTCTGCCGCTTCCCTGTATTTTCCCTCGTCAATAAGTCTATTCTCATAGAACACGGCTCCGCCGACGGAAATGCTGTTATCAAGTGAGGAATCGTCAGGCATATAAAAGATATCGCTCGGCATATCGCGCAGACGAGTACCTCTACCCATATAATCTATCATTCTGAACTGATTATAGAATACCCTTCTTGCCTCTGCACTGTCTCGAAGCTCGACTATATTGCTTCCGTCGTTATTTACCGCCGAAAGCCTCATGGGTATACCGTTTACAACGGCATTCAACGCTCCTGTAAACACAAGCATCGAAAAGAACACGAACCACACCGTATCTTCACCGTGAATAAGTGCCGCAACAGCTCCGAACAGGGGCAGGCTCAGGCAATTAAATATCACGCCGCCGAGATTATACAGTATTATCGGATAGTTGCCGTTTTCGTCACGCTCCGGAGGTATCATAAGGCATTGACCGCCCGTGCCTGCCAGAGAATGAATTCTCAAGTGAAAAGTACCATTCTCCTTTATCAGCATAAGACCGCCTACTCGGAACGAGGAAAACGAATATCCCGATATCAAACCTGCGACAAGATGCCCGAGCTCGTGAATAATGCTCTGCAGAACAAATGTAATTATAACAATTAGAATAAGAACAACGTATGTAATCAGAAATTCATCCTCGCCGAACACGCTCTCAAGGTTTATCATAGAGAAAATTCCCATAAATACACCGCCAAGAATGCTGATAACATTAAAGAATATCTGCGAAATACGTGCTCCGTCACGGCTGTTTTTTGATTTTTTCATTTTATCACTTCCTTTGTGATATATTTTATCACATTGCGATATCTTTTTCAATATTTCAGTCGAAATTTGATGACTTTTTCGTTTTTTAACGCAAAAACGGCAGGATCATTGTCCTGCCGTTTATTAAATTTAAGCGTACTGATGATAAAGCCAAAGCAATAACAAAGACGTTGCCAAAAAGATCAATCCGCAAATAAGTATATATCCGCATCTTAAATTTTTTTCAGCCCTTGCCTGCTTATAATCATAGAATGTTCTGTACTTGTTCTTCTTTTCCTTGCGGAAAATATCAAAAAAGCTTGTCATTCCGTATGAAAGTGCATCAAATCCGCCCTCGTTGCTTACGAATATCAATGCTCCGAGTCCCGTAATCAGCACACCGGGCACGCAAAAGCTATCGGACAGGATATGCAATATCTTCACCGTCTCGGTCTGTGAGAAAAGTCCCTGTGAGTATGCCACGACACCTGCTGTCACAAATCCGATAAGGAGCGTTATGATATATCTTAGCGCTTTTTTCTTCATTCTGCTTTTCCTTCGTACTCTGCTCTGTACTTGTTAAATTCCTCTGTATTGCAATATACGAAGTGTCCGGGATATATCTCTCTCATAGAGGGACCCTCGCTCGAATAATCGTGGTCAAGAACGGGGTTATACGTAATTCTCTTACGATTTTTCTCCGTAATGGGGTCGGGAAGAGGAATTGCCGACAGAAGAGAGCGTGTATACGGATGGAAGGGGTGTGCGAAAAGCTCGTCGCTTGTCGCAAGCTCAACTATCTTACCGAAATACATTACCGCAATTCTGTTGGAGAAATACTTTACTACCGCAAGGTCATGCGCAATGAACATAATGGTAAGTCCCATCTTCTGGCTGAGCTCATTAAGAAGGTTGATTACCTGTGCCTGAATCGAAACGTCAAGCGCGGAGATAGGCTCATCGGCAATTATAAGCTCGGGATTCATAATGATCGCACGCGCAATACCGATACGCTGTCTCTGTCCGCCGGAGAACTCGTGAGGATAACGCGAAGCGTGCTCCTGTACAAGTCCGACCGTTTCAAGCATCTTATATACCTGCTGATCGATGTATTCCTTATCCTTTATTCCGCGGATAACAAGTCCCTCTGCGATAATATCGCGAACTGTCATACGGGGGTCAAGAGATGCAATGGGATCCTGGAAGATCATCTGTATCTCGTTGATAAGGTGGTTGTTCTTATTGCTTCTCGACCACTTCTTGTGATCGCTCTTGGCAGCCTTTATTTCAACACGGTTCTTTGCGATTATCTCATCACGCTCTTCCTTGGTTATCTTACCCTCGGAGCAGTCCTTACGAGCCTGCTTGATAGCGTCTGTATATGCACGTGTTCCCGCACATATTCTTTCACCCTTATAGTAAACAGAACCGCCCGTAATGTCGTAAAGACGGATAATGGAACGTCCCGTCGTGGTTTTACCGCATCCGGATTCTCCTACAAGACCGAATACCTCGCCCTTGTATATCTCAAAGCTTACACCGTCAACAGCCTTAAGCTCGCGCTTTCCCATAGGAAAGTACTGTTGGAGATTATCAACCTTTAACAAAACTTCTTTTTCCATAATTACTTACTCTCCTTTCTCGCACGTGCGATACGTGCCTTGATAAGAGCAGGCATTTCAACCTTGGGGGCATTCGGGTGAAGAAGCCAGGTTGCAGCGCTGTGTGTGGGAGTGATCTCAAAGAGCGGAGGCTCAAGCTCAAAGTCGATATCAAGTGCGTACTTGTTTCTTGCCGCAAACGCATCGCCCTTGGGCGGATAGATCATATTCGGGGGAGTACCGGGAATGGACTCCAGCTTTTCAGTCGTTTCAAGGTCAGGCATAGAGCTGAGCAATGCCCATGTGTAGGGGTGAGCGGGCTCATAGAAGATTTCCTCACTCGTACCGTACTCAACTATCTTACCGGCATACATAACCGCTATTCTGTCAGCCATATTGGCAACAACGCCGAGGTTATGCGTGATAAAGATAACGGAAAGATTTCTTTCCTTCTTGATAACGTTGATAAGCTCAAGTATCTGCGCCTGAATCGTAACGTCAAGAGCCGTTGTGGGCTCGTCGCAGATAAGGATATCGGGGTTAGCGGAAAGAGCGATAGCAATAACTATTCTCTGTCTCATACCACCGGAAAATTCGAAGGGATACTGATTGAATCTCGTTGCGGGCTCGGGGATACCAACCTCTTCAAGAAGCTTAATAGCCTTTGCCTTTGCGATCTTCTTGTTCATCTTAAGAACGAGCTTGGATGCCTGATCCTTAAGGAAGTCGATGATATCGACAACGCTTGCCTCGGCGTCGAACTCGTTTGTACCGTTAACGTCAGCCTCATATACCGCGCAAAGCTTCTTGAGCGTCTTGCAGATATTGGAGAGCTTAAGGTCAAGGTCAACTATAACCTGAGGCTTAAGAACCCAATCGGGCTCCTTACCCTTTGCGATTATAGCGTCGTACTTAGCCTTGTTCTTGAGGTATACCTTTTCCTCGATGGGATTGATTTTGATACCCTCAAAGTATTCCTTAACGGCTGTTGCGAAAGCGGAGCGGAAAACGTATTCCGTGCTGTTCTTCTTAACGCTGAGAATGTCAAGCGCCTCTGCGGAAAGCTTGGAAAGTTCGGTTACATACTTCTCTGCTGTCTTTTTATCTATATTGCCTGCCTCGAAGTACTCGAGAGCAGCCTTGAGCTCGGGAATAGCCTTGCGCTTAACGTCTACTGATCTGTCGTGTGCGTAATTAACGCCACGTGACGCGGTCTTTATGAAATCTGTCATAAAGTGCTCGTCAAGATACTGACGCGTCATAGCATTAAGCTCCGAAACGCTCATGCTCGTAACATCCGCACCGGGATTTACGGAGAGATAGTAGCCGAGTCTGAAGAAGTTGGGAACATCCTTTGCGATAGCTTCCTTAACGACCTCAAGTGCGTCACGGAATGCGGGAAGAGCATCCTCTCCCTTAAGCTCCTTCTTCGACTTCTTTGCAAGAGCCGCAAGAGCATTTGCAATAGCTCTGTTTTGCTCGTTATCAATAACAACATAGGGGTTAAACGCCTCGGCAAAGGTCTTTGCGATATCCTTTACCTCATCGTCAAGTTCAATAGGCTTTTCTCTCTCGATAAGAGTGATATCATCTGCAAGCTGAACCTCAAGCTGAGTTACACAGCCGTAAGCGTCGTTGTACGCCGCCTCGATCTTTGTGCTTGCGATGCAGAAATCGTCAAACGTCTTAAGCTTTGCGGCAACGTCCGCCTTGTTGTCAACGCCCGCCAATGCATCTGCGGCGTTGATATCTTCGCCGAGGAGCTTAAGTTTTCCGTTAAACTCACGGCGTGCGTTTTCATTACCCGTCTTAGCCTTAAGTATCATAGCCTCAGTGAGCTGCTCGCCCACCTTCATAATGGGGTTAAGGCTGGACATGGGGTCCTGGAAGATCATCGCTATTTTATCACCGCGGATCTTGTGATAATCTTCCTCTGATATTTTAAGCAGATCCTGTCCGTCGTAAATTATCTCTCCGCCCTCAACAATGGAGTTTCCGGCAAGAATGCCCATAATGGCTTTACTTGTTACGGATTTACCCGAGCCGGACTCGCCGACTATTGCCAAGGTCTCTCCCTTGTAAAGATCGAAGGATATGTTTCTAACGGCTTTTACAATTCCACCTTGCGTACGGAAGGATATCTGCAGATTATTTACTTCTAACTTTTTATCCATAAATATAAATTTCCTTTCCATCGGCGTCGGGCGGCTTACCGCCCGATGTCGAAATTCGATGTAGTGTGATTATTCAGTACCGCGCAAGGACGGGTTGAACGCGTCGCGCAAGCCGTTACCGAAGAGGTTGAATGAAAGCATCAGCAAGCTGATGAATATTGCGGGGAACAAAATCATATGAGGATGTGTAAAGAGCTTGGTCTGACCCTGTGCGAGCAATGTACCTACGCTCGTAAGGTTACCGGACGAAAGGTCGATAATTCCGAGGTAGCTAAGGCTCGTTTCGGAGAAGATAACTCCGGGGATAACAAGAACGCAGCTTGTGATAAGTGTACCTATCGCGTTGGGGAAGATATGCTTAAACATAATTCTCTTGTCACGCGCACCGAGCGTTCTCGCAACGAGAACGTATTCCTGATTCTTGAATCTGTAGAACTGCATTCTCGTTCTGCCTGCCATACCCGTCCAACCGGTAAGGAAGAACGATATGAACAGAATAACAATATGTGAAACATTAAGGTGATACTTAAGAAGTGTAATAACGATCATAAACGGAATCGAACCGAGTATCTCGACGATTCTTTCCATTACGATATCGATTCGTCCGCCGTAGTAGCCCTCGATAGCGCCGTAGATAGCACCCACGAAGAGGTTGACAGCAGAAACGATGACTGCAAGTATAAACGAGAATCTCGCGCCGCTTGCAAGGCAAGTAAAGAGGTCCTTACCTGCTGTGTTTGTTCCGAAAATGAAGCAAGGCTCCGTTATTCCGTCATCTGCAACAGCGTGAATGTACTTATAGTATTCGTAATAATCCACACGAACCTGCCATGTTGCACCGTTGTCCATAGGAACAGCGTAGTTATAGAGCTTTGTATCGCCCTCCCAATACATCTTGGAATTGTAATCGTCCGTGCCGTCATTGGGAACATAGATATTAACGAGATTACCGTTTTCGTCTTTTACTATAGCACTCTTACCGTTTCCGCCGTCCTCGGTAGCATACCAGAAGTTTGCATTCTTCTTATCCTGGTTAGCTGCGGGACGTTGTTTAAGATCGGTTATGGGAAGAATAATCTGAACGTTGTTAGCGTCCTGATAATCCTGAATAGCCTGATACTCTGCGGGAGTAAGATATTTGAATACTGCACCGACAACATTGTATGTATCAAGTCTGAAGGAATAAAGGATCGATGTCTTACCCATATAGGTCTGTTCAACCTTTTCAACATCCGACATAATAACAGGACGTCTTATCTCCTCTTGAATAGCGGAATAGTAGGTGTAGTCAAACTCACTTACCTCTTTGTCCTGACCGCCGTCCCAGAAATGTATTCCGAGATTGTAGAAAAGCTGATTTTTGGGAAGAACGAGAGCGTAGTTCGCGTCCTCGTATGAAACCTCAAACGGTGTGCAAAACGGACCAATTATAGCAAAAAGGATAAGAACTCCGATGATAATAGCTGCAATTATAGACGCCTTGTTTCTTGCAAAGCGGTTCATTGCGTCGCGGAAATACGAAACAGGCTTGGTTTCAAGCTTTGTGTCGTGAAGATTGTCTCCGTGAGAGTGGAGAACGAACTTGTCCGCAGAAATCTTATAATCTTGTGCTTTCATTATCTCGCCCCCATTCTGATTCTCGGGTCAATAATACCGTAGGAGAGGTCGATAACAAGACCTGCAACAAGTCCTATAAGAAGGTAGAAGCCCGAGAGCAACATAAAGAAATCGTAGTCCGGTGCGTTGATAGAGTTCAGATAGAGCTGACCAACGCCTGGAATACTGAATATTTTTTCGATAACAAGCGAACCGGAAAGTACGCTGATGAACTCACCGATAATCGAGGGGAAGATCGGAACCATCGCATTTCTGAGTGCGTGTCTGGTCGTAGCCTGAGACTTGGTAAGTCCCTTTGTTCTCGCAAGAAGCATAAACTCACTTGTAAGAACCTCTGTAAGCTCGGCACGTGTAAATCTTGCATATCCTGCGATCGAACCGAACGACATACAGAATACAGCGGGAAGCATCGACTTGAACATATCCCATGAGAAGTAATCAAATCCACCTAACATCGTTTTCGGGAAAATATTGAGCTTAAAGCAGAATATATAGAGGAAAAGCGATGCATATACGAACGCGGGAACGGATATAAACACCATTACGAGCGTGCTTATAAGGTGGTCTTGCCATTTATTCTTCTTCAGTGCCGCGTAGATACCGAGAGCGATACCGACGGGAACGGCAAGAAGCGATGAATATATGTTAATAAGAATTGTCGGAGGAAGCTTTTCAACAAAGACATCCCAAACGGGTGCATTGTATTCAACGTTGGGCATATTCATTGCGATACCGAAGTCGCCTTGAGTAACTATCTTTTTTACATAGATATAGAGCTGTTCAAGTATCGGCTTGTTGTAGCCTCTTGCCTCGTAAATCGCTTCAACGATATCCGGGTCCTGTCCGGGTGCAACAAATCCGGGATCCTTGGGAAGAAGCTTTACAAGCACAAAGCAAGCCACAAAGATAATTGTAAAAGTCATAAGCATAAGACCTATTCTTTTACATATGTATTTGAACATATACATAATATGTGATCTCCTTTCACGATAATCGAAAACCGATCATTCGGATATTCGGTTATACTCGAATATAATCGAGGTCTGCCGGGCAAATATGCCCGTGTCGGTTATAGTCGAATATAACCGAAATAAATTTTAGTTATAAAACTGACAAATAGAGGGATAGTATAAACTATCCCTCATTTGTTATGAATAACATTTAAGATGATAAAATATTAAATATTATTTATTTTTAATTAGCTCTTGTAGTTGAGTTCTCCGCCCTGAGCCTTAACCTCAGCTGTCCAGCCGTCATTATCATAGTTGTAATGAGCGTATCTGATACCGCCGTAACCCATAAATGTGTTATAGGTTGTTGTGATGTAGTCAAGCTTGTAGGACAGAAGAGATGCAGAGAAGTAGTTGTAGATCGGTACTGTGTAGTATGTCTGGAGGATCTCTTTCTCAAGAGCGGCAATAAGTTCAACTCTTACATCAGAGGAAACCTTGCTCTCGCTCCAGTCGTATGCACAACCGCTGTTGCCGTTAAGGCAATCGTACCACTGCATAAGGTTCATTGTTTCTGTTACATCCTCGCCGTTCGCGCCGACGCCTCTCATTGTGAAGGTCATCTCAACGGATGAAGGATCCCATGCCTTTGCATATCTGTAGTTTTCACCGAGATAAGCAAGAAGGAAGTAACCGGGGTTCCAAGCGGCGCCGTTCCAACCGCCCATACATACATCGTATGCGCCTGCGCGGAAGTCGTCTGCCCAAGAGTCACCGTGATCTTCTACCTTAACTGTAATCTTGCCCTCAAGAGGAGTTCCCTGTGCAAGAGTAGACCAAGTCTGATCAAGATAGTTAACTATTCTGTTGATGGAATCGTTAACCGTGGACGAACCGAATACAAGCTCAACCTTGTCGCCTGCCTTAATGTCGCCTGCAGCAAGTGCTTCATTGTAAGCATTTGTGAGAAGCTCTCTTGCAAGAGTAAGGTTAAATCCTGTAACTGCGTCTACAGCTTCATCAAGACTGTTGTACTTTGTCCAGTCTACGCCGTAAACCTCGCAAAGTGTCTTCTTAGCAGCGTCTGTATCTCTGTAAACACCTGCATTAGCTACATCGTAGTAGTGCATTGTGTTAAAGAGTCCGAAGCCTGCGAAAGAAGCTGTTGTATTCTTCTGAGTATAGTCGTTTCTGTCGATAGAAAGTGAGAGCGCTTTTCTGAAGTCAGTGTAAGTAAGAATTGTCTTATTAACTCCGGCTGTCTCTCTCTTCTTAAGAGCTTCCTTGTCGGACTGAAGCTGCATAGAGCCTACATAGTCGTCAGCGGTGAAGATAGCTCTCGAGGAGTTCTTATAGTCTGCAGATACAGATACATCGATGCCGATACCGTCGATCTCACCTGCAAGGAACTTAGCCCAAGCGGTAGACCATTCTTCGATGATCTCGCAGTGAATCTTTTCTGTTTCGTACTGTCCTGCATACTGTTCAAGAGCATATCCGAACCACTTTTCGTTTTTCTCAAGAACGTATTCCTTACCGGACTGGTACTTTGTAAGCTTATAGGGGCCCCAGCTTCTTGTTGTTTCAAGAGTTGTGTTGTAGGTCGTTGTCCAAAGTGTAGAGCCCTCTGAGGGAGCCTTCTTGCAAGCCTCGTATGTTGCCTTGTGAACAAGAGGAAGGCTACCGAAGTTGTATGCTGCTGTATAGTCAAGAGAACCGTCTGCCTTGATAAGGAAAAGAGGAGCGGACAAAAGAACTATGAGTTCATAGTCGTTATCGCCCTTGATAAGACCAACTGTATCCCAGGACTTTTCTGCATACGCACCGTCGATGTAATAGAAGAAGTGAAGGATCTCATCATCACTTGCGGGATCCCACCAAGCATAAAGAACATCAAAAGCTTCCTTAAGTTTAGGATCTGCCTTGATCTGCGCAAGTGTCTTGCCCTCAAGAGCAGCAGCAGTGTCCTTGTTGAACGCTGTATCTGCAAGATAGTATGTGTACATATATGCAGCAGTTTTAGCAGCTGTATACGATGACGGGAAGCCCATGCCCTGTCTGAAGTACGAGTTTGCGATTACATTCTTCTCGTCAGGATCCTTTTCGGTTCCCATATTTACTTTTGTTCCCTCACCGCCAAGTGTGAAAACAAGCTTGCTGTCAAGATCTTCGCTATAGTGCTCAAAGTATGCTGTGGCATCATCCAAGCCCTTCTGTCCCTGCTTAGCGTATGCCTTAGCACCTACAAGGTTTACAGAGCCTGCATAGAAAGAGTCAGCACGATAGTTGATGAAAAGAGGATTGAGCTGTTCCTGCATAGAGTAGATGAAATCATCTGCATTGATAGGATCGCCGTTATCCCAAACAAGGTCCTCGCGAAGTGTGATCTTGTAAGCGTAACCTGTGTCGCCTGCAAGTCCCCACTCTTCCTTGTACTGTGCAGTTACGTCTTCAAGCTTTGTAGCTGCGCTGTAATCAACAACGTAGTCGCCCTCAACGATGTTACCGTTGCTGTCGAACTTGAAGTTGAATTCAAAGAAGTTCGAGCCGATGTAACTCATAATATTTGTGTCGTTTTCGTCCTTGTACGTCAACTCATTCCAGTTTGACGGGGACACTCCGAGGTATGTGTTGTATGTGTGTCCGTGGTCGGGTTCTTTCTGATTAGAAAGCGCTGCAACTACGATTACACCTGCAACAACTACAACCGCAAGCACGATGGCTACGATCGTAATTATCTTTTTTCTGTTCATAATTTTTTCTCCTTTTCAAAAGATATGCCTAATTGTACCACACGAAAACGCATATGTCAATACCTTTTTTCAAAAAAAATTAAAAAATTAAAAAATATTAGAGGTGTTAATATTTTTGCCTTTTTTATCATCAACGAAAATTGACATTCCGCAAAGCCTTGTATATAAAGGGTTTTTTCGCTTTTCTTTTTTACTTTTCAAGTTATTTTTGTCAAAAAGTCGATTTGACTTTAAAAAATTAACACTATTACATTTTTGTTAATTAATTCGGTTAACGTTTTATTTATCACCGTTAAAATGTCGTAATGCACGCCCCGACTTGTGCATTATGCACCACACTTCCCTCTGACACGCCTTGCTATTTAGATATTATATCTCACAACCGCCAAACAAAATCCCGAATATTTATTTTTTCACCGTCTGTGCAAAAATCCGTTTCTTCTTATAATTATTCTCCGTCAAATCCGCTTTTGCGGCTTTTTTCTACATTATTTAAGTAAACTATTGATTTTTATCTTCGTTTATGGTATACTTATTCGGTTATGCTAATAAAAACAACAAGGAGGATTAATTTGAACACTTCTGTAAAAGAAAACAAAATGGGCTATATGCCCGAAAACAAGCTTCTTTTGTCAATGTCGATACCTATGATGCTCTCAATGCTCATTCAGGCTCTTTACAATATTATAGACGGTCTCTTCGTGGCGGGCATCAGTCCCGAGCAGTTCGAGCTGACCGCTGTCAACCTCGCTTACCCCGCCCAGAACCTGATGATCGCCGTTTCCGTCGGCACCGGTGTGGGTATCAACGCCCTTATTTCACGAAATCTCGGCTTAGGTGATTACAAAAAAGCGGACAAGATCGCAGGTCAGGGATTTTTCCTTGCGATAGTAAGCTATCTTCTCTTTGCCACGCTCGGTACAGCTCTCGCGCGTCCCTATATGGCGATGATGGCGGCTGATATCGCTCTCGACAGTGCCCGCGAGCAGGTTATCTCGATGGGTACGACATATCTTCGCATTTGCTTTATCGGCTCGTTCGGACTTTTCTGTCAGGTCGTGCACGAAAAGTATATGCAGGCGACCGGAAAGACAACGCTTTCAATGATAACTCAGGTCTCCGGTGCGGTATTTAACATCGTTTTCGACCCGATACTCATTTACGGTTGGCTCTTCTTTCCCAAAATGGGAATCGCAGGTGCGGCTGTCGCAACGGTAGGCGGTCAGATAGTTTCGGGACTCGTCGGCGCTCTTCTTCATATATACAGAAACCGCGACGTGCGTCTTAAGGCTCGCAACGTTATCCCCGACGTAAAGATCATAGGCGAGATATTCAAGATCGGTCTTCCGTCGATAGTTATGAACTCGATAGGCTCGTTTATGACTGCGACATTTAACAAGATCATTATGCCCCTCTCCGAATATGCCGTCAACGTTTTCGGTGTATATTTCAAGCTTCAGAGCTTCGTATTTATGCCAGTTTTCGGCTTCAACAACGGTATGATATCCATAATTTCCTACAATTACGGTGCACGCAAGAAGAAAAGAATACTCAAAACGACAAGGCTCGGTCTTGTTTATGCGGTTTCGTTTATGCTGTTCGGCTTTGCTCTGTTTCAGATATTCCCGTCCGTATTTCTCTCTATGTTCAGCCTTAGTGAGGAGGCAATACAAAGCGTCGGAATCCCCGCTCTCCGCACGATTTCCATAAGCTTTATTTTTGCAGGCTTCTCCATAATCTGCGGTGCGGTATTTCAGGCATTCGGTCACAGCGTTTTATCAATGCTCGTTTCGATAGGACGTCAGCTCGTTACGCTGTTGCCCGTTGCGTATCTCCTCGCCCTCTCGGGTGATATCAATCTCGTCTGGTGGGCTTATCCCATAGCGGAGGTCGTATGCGTTATTCTCAGCGCACTCTTTTACTTATATGTTTACAAAACCTGCATTGCCACGATCCCCGACGATCCGAGCTCTCCCGCGGTGCTTGAGGATATATAATTATATAATAATGAAAAAAAGGACTCGCAAGAGTCCTTTTTCTTGTTTTATTTCGTTAAGAGTCCAAGGCATTCCTCGAATTTTACACCGTATGGATGATTCTTTACATCGGGAGCTGTCTGCTTTATGCAAGCAACCGTGAAATCAACCGCTCTCTTTGTAGCGGCATACACGTCATCACCCGCTGTAAGCGCTCCGCAAAGCACAGAGGAGAAAACGTCGCCCGTACCGTGAAAGGACACAGGTTGATCCTCTCCGAAGATATATTCGTATCTTCCGACGCTCTTATCATAGGCAAGTGCTCCGTGACGACCGTCGCCGTATTTTACGCCCGTAATAATAACCTTTTCTACGCCAAGCTCCGCAAATCCGTCGGCAAGCGAGCGGATGTAGCTCTCGTCGTATTCTCCGGGTGTCTTATATTCCCTGCCAAGCAACATAGCCGCCTCGGTAATATTGGGGCAGACAACGTCGGCAATCCTGCAAAGCTCAAGCATATACGACGGAAAATCGGATGCGAACGCAGGATACAGTCTTCCGTTATCGGCCATAGCGGGATCTACAAATATAAGGGTACCGTCATTTCTTGTAATATCAATAAATTTCTTTACAAGCTCTATCTGCTCGGGAGATCCGAGATAGCCTGTATAGAGCGCATCAAGCTTTATTCCCTCACGTTTCCAATGCTCCGCAATGGGAAGCAGCTCGTCGGAAATATCACGGCAGGTAAAGCCGGTAAAGCCGGCGGTATGAGTTGAGAGCACGCATGTCGGAACTATGCAGCACTCCTCGCCCATAGCGGATATGATCGGCAGGCTCACGGTTATGGAGCATTTGCCGAAGCAGGAAATATCTTGAATAGTAGCAATTCTTTTCATATTTGACCTTCTTATCTAAAAAAATACAAGTTATTCTATTACAAAATACGTCTCTTGTCAATAGAATGCGATAAAAAAAGCAAAAAAAGAGAGGAAAAAACCTCTCTTTAAGCCTTAAATAGAGCATATAAGCTTTTCTATATGCAGATATCCCGAATCGAATCTCGTTTTCATCGCAATATCCGCCTCACCTATCATCGAAACGGTCTTTTTTATACTTTCAAGCTCCATCTTGCCGGCGCTTGCGGCATAAATTCCGACCTTATGGACATTCATCCCCGTTTCCTGCGCTATCTGATAATTATTCTTGCCCGAGACAAGCATTATCTTTATTTTAAGAAGATCGGAGAATATTCCCGAAAGCTCTCCGAGAATGACGACCGGCTCGATCTGTCTGAACTTCATTACCGAAAGGATTGACAGTGCGTCGCCCCGCCTGCCGTCAAGAATGGCATTCGAAAACTCAAATGCACCGTATTCCATCTCCTCGTTACAGACAAGCCCAATATCCTCGCGCAGCACGGTATCTCTTCCCTGCGCCTTTTCGTAAATGGCAAGCTTTTCTATCTCCGAGGCAAGTGTAAACATATTTTTTCCGCAATAGTCCACAAGATATGCGCAATCCGCCTGTGATGCGTGAATGCCGTGATGCTCGAAATGGCGCGCCGCCCAAAGTGCAAGCTTTTGAGGCGACGACGACTCGAATTTCACGGGACAAAGTATCTCGGAAAGTGCCTTGAGGGCACCTGTTGCACCTTTTTTGCCGACATCCTCGGTAATATTATCGGACGGGACGAGTAAAACAAAATTATTATAATCGAATTCGTCAAGATGAGCAAGAGCGTCAAGAAGCGCGCGAAATTCTCCGACCGCACTCTCTCCGCCGTCCGAGCCCTTGGCGGTTCGGTACATTTTTTTGATATTGAGTCCGCTGAGCACGACAAGCTTTCGCTCCGCCATCATAGGCGGCAGTGAAAGCGCGTCTATGAGCTTATCGGGATCGTAATCAAGCACGTCTATACGAACGAAATTAAAAATTTCAAGTGCCTCGTCTATTCCCATAGCGTCACGCAAGGCCGTTACGGCGTGAGATTTGAGATAGTCCTCCTCACCGTAAAACAGATAATTTCCGTTCGGATCGTTTTTAATTTTCTTCAAAAAATCGGTATTTGAGATAATATCCAAGCTCTCACCGCCTCTCCTTTTATTTTAGTGCTCGGCAAGCGGCTCATCTGCCGTATACGTATGTATCCATGAACTGATTTATCACGGAAAGCGGAACGGCACAGCCGTAGTCTCCGCCCTCGTCCCCCGCAAAATTCAAGCCTACAAGCTCTCCGTTAACATTCACGAGCGGACCGCCGCTCGATCCGTGATTAATGGGCGCATTATGAGAAATACCGTCGAATTGGCTCTCTCCGTCGTAAAGCTTTATCTTGCCGAAGCCGAGGACTCTTCCCACTGTTACGGCATTTGTCTGTCCGAGCGGTGCGCCGAGCGAAACGACATAATCTCCGTATTCAACCTCCGACTGTGCAAGCGTTATCGCCTCAAGCGAGGTGTCCTCCGACACAGGAGTATATTGAAACCACAAAAGCGCAAGATCGCTGTCCGCACTGTATGCCGGACTTGAAAGAGTCGGATTTTTATAAAGCTCGGCGCTGTATTCGTTGCCCCACGCATCTATAACGATAAAGGTCTGATTTTTATATTCCTCATCCGCTTCTGCAACGTGAGCGTTCGTAAGAACATAGCAACAGCCTTCCGATATCTGATACACAACTCCGGATCCCTGGGATTCGGAGGTGTCCTGACCGAAAAACACTCCGACTCCGTTATTATAACATATATTTCTTATTTTAACAAGGGATTTTACCGTGTTTTGGGTAATCGAATTAGTCAGAGACACGGCATCGGGCACGAAACCCGCATAAAGCGTAAGATTCGTCCACACGGGACCTGTCGGATTGAACTGTTGAGTCAGGGACTCGTCAAGATACCAAGAATAAAACAGAAGATTTTCCGCACTCGGCGCATCGGGAAGATTAGCCGTAGAGCCGGAAACGGTGTAGGTAGTGGTATAATACTCGCCCTCTACCATAAAATCTATTCTGCACGTTCTGCCCTCAAGAGCTCCACAGGAGCAGAAAACGGCAAGTGCCATACAAAGCAATGTTATAATCGAAATATATCTTTTCATATTTTTCCTCCATCATACGAAGAAATAATTTTTTCGGCAAGGGATATGAGCGCTTCCCTCTCGTTAATCGAGGGGTCACGCACAGCCTCGTCAAGAAGTGAGGCAAGGACTTTGCCTACAAGAGCGTGATTTTCCGCACACAGCGGAAAAATATCTCCGCCCCTGATTGCAAGATCGGAGATCTTAAGCGGAGGTCTGCAGGCACGCTGAGCGGCGATCTCACGCACAAGTGCAGCTACACGCTCCTCTCCGAAATACAGGGACAAAAACTCGGCGGATAGCTCGTACACATCGCCGTAAAGCTGAAGAAAGCGCCTTGCATTCAGTGATTTCTCATTCGCATCAACATCGAAATATCGTATTGAGATAAGGCGCTTCACAAGCTTTTTTTCGGCATTGGAGAGTTTAAGCGAGGAAACCGCCATCTCCCATTCGTCACCGTTGCTATCCGAGAACAGCAAGGCAAGACGAAGCTCAAACGATTTCTCCGATGCGGCACTCATTCTCTCAAGCTCCGCGTCGCTCGGTATACGCTGCAAAGAAGCAAAAAGCTCACTCCACACGCCGCCGAGAACGGCAAGTCGGAGAGCGTGCTCCGCATTCGGAGAGCACAGAAGCCCCCGAAGCTCCGCACAAACCCGCTCACGTGCTATATTTTTAAGAAGCGGAGCACATTCGCACGCCGCGGCATAGGTATTTTCTTCAATGTCAAAGCCCAGACGCGCGGAAAAGCGAAATGCACGCAGAATTCTTAGCGCATCCTCCGAAAATCGGCGGTGAGGCTCTCCCACGGCACGTATCAGATGTGCCTCAAGATCTCTCACTCCTCCGAACTCGTCAACGATGCCCTCCTCCTCGTTATAAGCAAGAGCATTGATTGTAAAATCTCTGCGCGAAAGGTCATCACGCAGGCTCCTCGAAAACGAAACAGTCTCGGGACGTCGGTTATCCTTGTATTCGCCGTCTACTCTGAATGTTGTTATCTCAAGCGGATTCAACTTGCCTGTGAAATCCGGCTCAAGAACGGTGACCGTTCCGTGCTTTATTCCAGTCAGAATCGTTCTGCGATCGGAGAAAACATCTATTATCTCCTCGGGAAGCGCGCTCGTTGTAATATCCCAATCGCTCGGCTCACGCAAAAGCAACGAATCTCTCACCGCACCGCCCACGGCATAAGCCTCAAATCCGCATATATGTAAACGGTCTATGCAATTTTTAACATATTCGGGGCAATGCATAACGTTTTCTCCTTGGTAGATTTATATATAATATTTTATCACAGCTTAAGTCAAATTTCAATCTCAAGCGATAAAATTGCAAAATTTCTTTAAAATTATCGATCAATCCCCAATCGCGACCTTGATAACTCCGTCAAGACGATTCTCGAAAACGCGGTACGCCTCTTCAATATCCGCAAGAGAAAATCTGTGCGTGATGAGCGGTGTTGTGTCAATCTTGCCCTCTTCGATAAGGTGTAAAATCTCAGCGCAATCGCAGCCGTCCACACCGCCTGTTTTAAATGTCAGATTCTTGCCGTACATATCGGGGAGCGGAAGCGTTTGCGCCTCGTCATAGAGCGCAACCACAGTCACGACGGCATTCGGTCTGGCGCATTTCCAAGCAAGCGCAAAGGTATCTTTCGCACCTGCAACCTCAAGCACAACATCCGCACCGCCGTGGTCGGAGTTCTCACAGACAAAGTCCTCGCAATCCTCGGGACGACACAGCAAGACATCGGGATAATGCTCTCGGACAAATTCCGCCCTTGACGGATCCTTTTCGCAAACGATGATAC
>CAZHPZ010000015.1:0-4714 GCA_964534905.1 uncultured Lachnospiraceae bacterium
CATACAGGTATGGACGCTATCACACACGCAATCGAGGCTTACGTTTCGACAGCTAACTGTGATTACACCGATCCCCTTGCGATCTTTGCTATCACAATGATCCAGAGAGATCTTGTCGGCTCTTACGGCGGCGATATGGACAAGCGCGCATCTATGCACAACGCTCAGTGCCTTGCAGGTATGGCGTTCTCCAACGCTCTTCTCGGTATCGTTCACTCTATGGCTCATAAGACGGGTGCTGCATTTGCGGACTACGGCGCGCACATTATCCACGGTGCCGCTAACGCAATGTATCTTCCCAAGGTAATCGCATTCAACGCAAAGAACGAGGTTGCTAAGGCTCGCTACGGCGTTATCGCAGATTTCATGGGACTCGGCGGTGCTAACGATGACGAAAAGGTCGCAAACCTCATCGCATTCCTTCGCGGAATGAACGATCAGCTCAACATTCCTCACTGCATCAAGAAT
The DNA here is from genome assembly GCA_964534905.1 of uncultured Lachnospiraceae bacterium. Classification (GTDB taxonomy): domain Bacteria; phylum Bacillota; class Clostridia; order Oscillospirales; family CAG-272; genus RGIG4608. Next base: position 469 of record CAZHPZ010000015.1, read on the forward strand.
TACGGTCCCGACAGCTATCCCTGCGAGCAGGGCTTCGTTCCCGAGGAGGTATTCCTTGAAAGACTTCCCGAGATCGCAAAGAACGCAATCGGAGACGCTTGCACAGGCTCTAACCCCCGTATTCCCACACAGGAAGAAATGGAAAAGCTTCTTAAGTGTTGCTACTACGACACAGAGGTTGACTTCTGATAAGCTACATAATAAATTTTGCATCACCGCCTATGCGGTGATGCTTTTTTGCTCTCAAGCAAGACAAAATAAATCTTTTTTACCTATTATTATATATAAATACGCAAATTATTACACAATAGCGTTAAAAAAATAACGAAATCTGTTGACTTTTATATGAACATTGTGATATAATAAACTGATTGAATTTGCGCAGGCGAAATTTGATCCTCTTTTGCGCGGTTATTTGAGCGTATTCGGGCAAAAATAATCAAGAAAGCCTCGCACTTATCAAATTATATTATTCATTTCAAATTTGAAAGGACAAAACAAAAATGAACAAGAAGAATCTTCCCATTATCATTGCAGTTGCGGTAGTTCTCGTTCTCGCCATCGTTCTCGGCATAGTATTCCTCGGCGGAAACAACAACGATGACAACACTACCACCGAAGCAGAGTACAAGCTTGGCATGGGCGTTACATTCGACGAGCTTAAGAACGGCGAAATCAGCGCAACAGTTGCAACTGTTGTAACAGACAAGGACGGCAAGATCGTTCTCTGCCGTATCGACGCTGTTAAGAACACATTCACAATCGACTTTGACGCAGAAACATTCACATTCACAAACCTCAAGACAAAGATGGAGCAGGGCGACGACTACGGTATGTCCAAGTACGGTCAGAGCATGGACTGGAACGGTGACGGCATCGTTAAGGAATGGTACGAGCAGGCTAAGGCTTTCGAGGCTCACGTTGTAGGCATGACCGCAAACGATGTTAAGAATATGCCCACACAGACACTTGAAAGCGGTTACATTATCTCCTCTGACAAGGCGCTTCTCGACGCAGGTTGCACAATCCAGATCACATCCTTTAAGGACGCAGTTGTAAAGGCTTGCAACGACGATCAGGGTACAACATTCAAGACAGCCAAGACATTCACTCTCGGTGTTGCCGCTAACAGTGAGGACAACAAGTCCAATTTTGATGACAACGGATGCAACATCGCTATGAACATCGACTTCGCAGCGAGCGTAGTTGTTGACGGTAAGATCATTGCTTCTCTTAACGACGCTATCCAGCCCACAGTTTCCGTTTCCTTCGATAACGAGGTAACTGCAACTGAGGATCAGAGAACAAAGAGAGAGAAGAAGGAAGATTACGGTATGGGTGGTAAGCCCTACAGCCCCGACCACAACGGTGACGGTATCGTTCTTGAGTGGTACGAGCAGTCCGCTGCATTCTCCGCTTTTGTTGTAGGCATGACTGCAAAGGACGTAGAGAATATGCCCACACAGGTATTTGAGGCAGACGGATATGTTATCTCCGCTGACGCTGACCTTCTTAAGGCAGGCTGCACGATCCAGATCACAGGCATCAAGGCAGTTGTTGCAGAGTCTGTAACAAACGCAAGATAATTTTAAAATTTTAAGGAGAATATCGCTTTGATTAAAAAAAATATCAAGGTGATACTCTGCGTATGCGTAATTTTAGGGCTACTTATCGCTTTGGCGGTGGGTTGCCCTAATCGCACGCAAAACGACCCCTCTCAAGGTGAAAATCCGAGTGCGAAATATACTATGAATTTCACCTGCTTCGACACGGTTTCCTACGTTTACAGCTACGCGGGAGACTCGGACGAGGTGTTTTCCGATAACTGCGAGGAGGTTTGGAACATACTCGCAGAATATCACAAGCTTTTTGACATTTACCATGAATACGACGGCATTAATAATCTCTGTACGCTCAATAAGAATGCCGGCGGTGAGCCGATATCGGTTGACGAGAGGCTCATCGATTTCCTGCTCTATGCAAAGGAGCTGTATACTCTCACCGATGGTGAGATGAACGTAATGATGGGCTCAGTTTTGAGCCTTTGGCACGACGCTCGAGAGGACGGCGGATATATCCCCTCCTCCGACGCTCTTGCACAGGCTGCCGAGCACATCTCATTTGATTGCCTTGAGATAGATAAGGCAAACTCCACAGTAAGAATCACGGACAAGGACGCCTCGATCGACGTCGGCGCGCTCGGAAAGGGCTATGCAACGGAAATCGCGGCACAAGCACTGAGCGACAAGGGCGTTACATCCTATGTCCTTAACATCGGCGGAAATATCCGCATAATCGGTAAAAAGCCGAACGGCGACGGCTGGAAAACGGGTATCAAAAATCCGAAAGACACGTCGACCTATTCAAAATATATAATAATCTCCGACACATCCTGCGTCACAAGCGGTGACTACGAAAGATATTTCACCGTCGGCGGCGTAAAATATCACCACATAATCGACAAGGACACGCTGATGCCCGCAAGCTATTTTTCATCCGTAACAGTCATCGCAAAAAACAGCGGACTCGCGGATGCACTCTCAACCGCTCTGTTTTCGATGAGCTACGAGGACGGACTTGCCCTGCTTGAAAGGATCGGCGGTGTGGACGCTCTCTGGATACTGCCGGACGGTACGACTCTTACCACAGACGGGTTTAAGAGTTTGGAGACAGAATTAAGCTGAATATAATTAAATTTATATATAAAATCAAAAACAAAAAATTATAAGGAGAAAGAGTGTTATGAAAAACATCTCATCTCTGCACGTGCCCCACAATAAGCACACCGACGGTCTTGCTCCGATAAGGATACAGACACCGTCCGAGGTAGTGCTTCCGATGAATATGCATTCGGGACACGACGCAGAACCCATCGTAAGCGTCGGCGACTACGTAAGAGTAGGTCAGCTTATCGCGCGCGAGGAGGGAAGATTTTCGTCCCCCGTACATGCTACGGTTTCCGGCACGGTTGCCGAGATTTCCGCTATCAAGCACGGCGACGGCAAGGACGTTGTCGCTATCCGTATCGAAAGTGACGGAAAAATGGAGCCCGATCCCAATCTTAAGGCTCCGACTATCACAAACTGCGACGAATTTTTGCAAGCTGTAAGAGAAAGCGGCGTTGTCGGTCTCGGCGGTGCGGCATTCCCCACATGGGCAAAATTCAACGAGGCAAAGAACCCCGACTACAAGGTTGATACGGTTCTTGTTAACGCCGCAGAGTGCGAGCCCTACATCACAAGTGACCACAAAATGATGACGCTTCATCCCGATCTCATCGCAGACGGTATCGAGTATCTTCGCAAATATATGAGCGAATATCTCGGCGGCGCTGTTTTCAAGATCTGTGTTGAAAAGAACAAGCCCGACGCTATCGAAATTCTGAAAAAGACATTCGAGGGCAAGGATTACGTCGTAATTCACGAGCTTGACGCCATCTATCCCCAGGGCGCAAAGCAGGTAATGCTCTATAACGCCACCGGCAGAGTTGCCGTTGCAGGCAAGCGTTTCCCATCGTTCGGCGCACTTATCATCAACGTTTCCTCTCTTGCGAAAATGGCTGAATACCTCAATACGGGTATGCCTCTTGTAGAGAGAATCGTAACCGTTGACGGTCCCGCCGTAACAGAGCCCAAGATCGTTATCGCTCCCATCGGTACACGTATCAGCTACCTTATGGAGCAGGTTAAGATCAACGGTGAGGTCGGCAAGGTAGTTGTCGGCGGTCCTATGAACGGAACTGCGGTATACTCCACCGAAAGCCCCATCGTTAAGGTTGCAAACGCAGTACTTATCTTCGGAGAAAAGGAAGCGGTGCTTCCCGATTATTCAGCTTGCATACATTGCGGACGTTGCATTGAAAAATGCCCCGTAAACATCGACGTAGTTTCGGTTGAGCGCGCCCTCAGAACAAAGGACGAGGACGCACGCGAGGCTGCGCTCATCAACACGGGCGTTCGTCAGTGTGTTGACTGCGGCTGTTGCTCTTATGTTTGCCCCGCTCACCGTCCTCTTCTCGCTTGGAACCAGGACGCTAAATGGTGGCTCAAGCAGTATGCGGCTTCCAAAAAAGAAGGAGGTAATAAATAATGGAAAAGCTCCACGTATCTAAAGCTCCTCACATACATTCGGGAGATTCTACACAAAAAATAATGCGTGACGTCCTTATCGCACTCATTCCCGCAACGCTTGCGGCACTCGTGCTTTTCGGACTCAAGGCTCTCTGGATCATAATCGCATGCGTATC
>CAZHPZ010000015.1:4814-25405 GCA_964534905.1 uncultured Lachnospiraceae bacterium
CGGCACTCGTGCTTTTCGGACTCAAGGCTCTCTGGATCATAATCGCATGCGTATCCAGCGCGGTTATAGCAGAGCTTCTCTTTAATCTTGCTGTAGGCAAGAAATCCACGATCCACGACCTTTCCGCAGCGGTAACCGGTCTTTTGCTCGCCCTCAACCTCAGCACAAACGTTAAGATCTGGCAGTGTATTGTAGGCTCTGTATTCGCAATCGTTATCGTCAAGGGACTCTTCGGTGGTATCGGTAAGAACCTCGTTAACCCCGCTATTGCGGCACGTGTTCTTATGCTCCTTACGTTCTCAACGGTAGGCGGCGGTGCAAATCCAACGCTCGGCGTTGACAGCGATCTCATCATATCGAGCGGTGCAACTCCCCTCGTAGGTCTTAACAACGGAGAAGAGAGCGCAAGCCTTATTCAGCTTCTTCTCGGTACACACGGCGGTACGATCGGCGAGACATGTGCTGTTGCACTCATTCTCGGCTTCATCTACCTCGTTGCACGCAAGGTAATTAAATGGTACGTTCCCACGGCGTTCGTTGCAACCGTTTTCGTTTGCTTCCTCGTCTACACGGGCGATGTAACCCTTGCTCTTTCTCAGGTTCTCGCGGGCGGTCTTCTTCTCGGTGCTATCTTTATGGCGACCGACTATGTTACCACACCCGTAACCAACCTCGGAAAGGTAGTATTCTGCATAGGATGCGGTCTCATCACATTCTATTTCAGACAGTTCGGCTCATATCCCGAGGGAGTTTCCATCTCCATTCTCGTTATGAACCTTCTCGTTCCCTTTATCGAAAAGCTTACGGCTAAAAAGACTTTGGGAGGTGTTAAATAATGAGCATTTCAGATTTTATCAAATCAACAGTTGTTATCATTGTTATACTTGCCGTTTTCGGTCTTGCCGCATTCGGTCTTAACTTCTACACACAGCCTCTTATCGACGCAAACAATGCGGGCGCATGGGTCGCTCCTCTTGTCGAGGTGCTTCCTGAGGGTAAGGATTTTCAAATATACGTGCACCACGGAGACAAGCTCCCCGACAATATCCAGGATATGTATCAAGAAACAAACGGTGCAGGATATGTATTCGAGGTAAGCGCAACAGGATATCAGTCCGGTCTCGTTATCAGAGTCGGAATCGACTCCAACGGTGTGATCACGGGCTCCTCAGTCGTTTCAAGTAATGAAACATGGGGACATGAAACACTCCTTAACGGAAAATACAACGGTCAGACAATGAGCTCCGCAGAGCTTATCATTGCTGCAGGTGCGACAAGCAATTCCGCAACATCAAACGGATACTTCAACGCTATAAAGACAGCGCTTCAGGCGTACACGATAATTTCCGGCGGAAAGCTCGATCCCTCCGTGGTAATTGAGGGCATCGTATCCTCTCTCCACACCGGTCTTTGCAACGGAGAAACAATCGTCGGCACCGAAATACCCTCAAACAACGCAAGTATCCTTAAGGGCTGGACAGCAAACAACGGAAGCGGCGCGGCTTATATTATGAGCACGGGCGACGACGCAATCCTCGTTGTTGTTAACGCTTCCGGCTACGCAAGAGCTTACGATTCCGAAAAGAACGATGTAACCGATGAAAATGCATCACTCATCGCAGAGGCTCTTGCAAGCTTCGGCACACCGAGCACGACCATTTCCAAGGCAATTACAAACAAGGTCAAGAAGATCTTCGGCGAGGACTGCCTCACAAGCCTTGAAAGAGTTGAGCTTACAACATTCAACACGGTAACTGCCGCATTCAAGTTTACAAACACAGACGGTAAAACCGTTTATATGCTTCAGTCCAAGCCCTACACGTACGGTAACAATGCTATGAACATTTACACCTTCATCGGCGAGGACGGCAAGATAATCAAGCAGGACGTATCCACTCTTATCTACGACCATTATAGCGTTCCCGGATATGAGACCAGCACAGACGCAGGATTTACGGCTTGGCTTGACAAGTACACCGGTAAGGACGCAGAAACGCTCGGAGACGATCTTCTTATCTCGGGTGCAACGCTTTCGTCCACCGCAGTTAAGAACGCAACCGCAGACGCATTCTCTGCACTTGATTCTATCAAAGGAGGAGCACAGTAATGAATAAGAAAACTTATCTTTTGAGAGGCACTCCCTCTCTCCTGCTTCCTCTCGGTGCGGGATTCGTAATGGCGTCAAGCTCAGATATACGCGCAGCTCTCGGTATGGGCGCTGCGGTTATCCTCACGATGCTTCTCAGCTCAATCGTAATATCGGCAATACGCAACATAATCCCCAAGCAGGCTAAGCTTCCCGCTTACATCCTTATAATCACGGGATTTGTTACTCTTATCGAAATGCTTATGCAGGCGCATTTCCCGAACGTTGTGGATATGCTCGGCGTTCACCTTGCCTGCCTTTCCGTCAGCGCAGTTCCCTTCCGTGATGCGGATGAGGTCGCAGGCTGCCACGGAGAAATCGAAACCATTAAGATTTCTACACTTACAGGTGTGTTCTTCACAGTTATTATGCTCGTATGCGCACTCGTCCGCGAATTCTTCGGAAGCGCAAGCCTTGCGGGTACAAGCATAGAATTTATGAACAACTACAAGATCAGCGCTCTCGCAGGTGCATTCGGCGGATACATCGTTCTCGCACTCGTTCTTGCGGCTATCCGTAAGGTCGGTGCAATAATCCTCGCACACAGAGACGCTCACAAGGAACAGGAGGAGGCATAATTATGACACTTGAAATAATTCTCGGAATAATCCTCGCAGGACTTCTTTCAAACAACTACGCTCTTCTTCACTTCCTCGGCACAGGTGCCGTTATCGAAAACGAGCGTTCAAATAAAAAGAACGTCATTCTCGGTCTCGGAACGACAGTGGTGCTTTTCATCGCAACACTTATCACTTATCCCATAAACAAAAATCTTCTTGCAAACGCAACCTATCTTCGTAATCTCGTGTTCGTTGCGATAGTTCTCATCGTTGTTGAGGTCATTCATCTCCTCGAGCACAATCAGATCGAAAAGATATGCAAGGTCGATTTCACGAAATTCGCTATCAACGGCGCGGTTCTCGGCTTCTGCATCAAGGCTTGCGAGCTTTCGTTCGTTGAAGCGCTCATCACAAGCATCGGCGTAGGTCTCGGATTTACGGTAACTCTCGTTCTCTTCGGAGCACTCTGGAACAGAGTCGACGAGGACGCGGTTCCCCACGCATTCCACGGACTTCCCATTCAGCTTCTTACGGCTTCGATGATAGTTCTCGCACTTCTCTGCTTCTGATTTAATGAAGAAAAAAGATTTAATACTCATCGGCGCAATAGTCGCCGTAGCACTCGCAGCTCTCTTTCTCGTAAATCTTACGAGAAAGGAGGGCGAGTTTGCAGTGGTGAAGATAGACGGCGTAGAAATTGCAAAATATCCTCTCTCCGTTGACGCTACCTATTCTCTTAACGGCGGAACAAACACACTCGTTATAGAGAACGGATATGCGTATCTCTCGGACGCGACATGCCCCGACCACCTCTGCGTAAACCAAGGAAAAATAAACAAAACAGGTCAGGTCATCACCTGCCTGCCAAATAAGCTTACAATTTCCATAATCGGAGAAAATTCGGATATTGACTTGGTGAGCTAAACGTTGTATAATAGAAAGGAGAAAGCTATGAAAACATCAAAGGTAACGTTTCTCGGACTGTTCACAGCCCTTGCAATGATACTTTCGTTCGTTGAGAGCCTGCTCCCCCCCATTACCACGGCTTTTCCGGGTATAAAAATGGGACTTCCCAATATAGCGATAATGTTCATCCTTTACAGAGTCGGTACAAAGGAGGCTTATGCGGTAAGCCTTATCCGTGTGATTCTCGTAGGACTGCTCTTCGGCAATCCTATGAACATCGCATACAGTATCGCCGGTGCGCTACTCAGTCTCAGTGCAATGGCACTGCTTAAGCGCTTTACCGATTTTTCACACGCAAGCGTCAGCGTTGTCGGCGGAGTTTGTCACAATATCGGTCAGATACTCGTGGCTATGCTCGTCACATCGACATCGCAAATCGTTTATTATCTTCCCGTTCTTATGATATCGGGATGCGCGGCGGGAATTCTCGTCGGACTTGCGGCGGCTTTTCTGGAGCGCAGAATACCCAATATCAAATTCTAATCGGCAAACCCATATTTTATTTATATAAGAGGTAAAAAATATGTATAAGATTCTCAGAAAGAAAATCCTCAACCCCACGGTAACTCTTATGGACGTTGAGGCTCCCCTCATTGCCAAAAAGGCTGAGCCGGGACAGTTTATTATCCTCAGAGTCGACGAAGCAGGCGAGCGTATTCCTCTCACCATTGCGGATTTCGACCGCGAGGCAGGCACTATCACGATCATATTCCAGATTGTAGGCGCTACAACCGAAAAGCTCGGACAGCTTGAGGAGGGTGAATACATTCACGACTTCGTAGGACCTCTCGGAGTTCCCTCTCACACAGACGGACTTAAGAAGGTAGCCGTTGTAGGCGGCGGCGTTGGCTGTGCTATCGCATATCCCATCGCTAAGAAGCTTCACGGACTCGGTGCCGAGGTTCACACAATCGTCGGCTTCAGAAATAAGGATCTCGTTATCCTTGAGGACGAATTCGCAGCAGTTTCCGACGTTATGAAGATGATGACGGACGACGGCTCTCACGGTGAAAAGGGTCTTGTTACAAACGCTCTTGCCGCTCTCATCGAGGAAGGCAACGTTTATGACGAGGTTATCGCTATCGGTCCTCTGGTAATGATGAAGTTCGTTTGCAAGCTCACAAAGGAGCACAACATTCCCACAGTAGTTTCCATGAACCCCATTATGATCGACGGTACGGGTATGTGCGGCGGTTGCCGTCTTACAGTCGGCGGCGAAACCAAGTTCGCATGCGTTGATGGTCCCGACTTCGACGGTCACCTTGTTGACTTCGACGAGGCTATGGAGCGTTCCACAATGTATAAGGATTTTGAAAGACATAAGCACGAGGAGACCTGCAATCTCTTCAAGAAGGAGGTAAAATAATGCCTAATATGAGTCTTAAAAAGAACGAAATGCCCGTTCAGGACCCCAACGTCCGTAATAAAAACTTCCTTGAGGTAGCTCTCGGCTACACAGAGGAGCAGGCAGTAAACGAAGCAGAGCGTTGCCTTAACTGTAAGAACAAGCCCTGCGTTGGCGGTTGCCCCGTTTCCATCGACATTCCCTCCTTCATCGCTCGCATCAAGGAGCGTGACTTTGAGGGCGCTTATCAGATCATTTCCAAGAGCTCCGCACTTCCCGCAGTTTGCGGACGTGTTTGCCCTCAGGAAACACAGTGTGAATCCAAGTGCGTTCGCGGCATAAAGGGCGAGCCCGTTGCTATCGGACGTCTTGAGAGATTTGTTGCCGACTGGCACAATGCTCACGCAGAAAAGAACACAACAGCTCCCGTATCCAACGGTCACAAGTGCGCTATCATCGGTGCAGGTCCCTCCGGCCTTACATGTGCCGGCGACCTTGCAAGACTCGGCTACGAGGTTACTATTTTCGAGGCTCTCCACCTTGCAGGCGGCGTTCTCGTTTACGGTATCCCCGAGTTCCGTCTTCCCAAGAAGATCGTTCAGAACGAGATTGAAAATCTTAAGGCTCTCGGCGTTAAGGTAGAAACAAACGTAGTAGTAGGACGTACAATCGAGGTTGACGAGCTCTTCGAAGCAGGCTTTGAGGCAATATTCATCGGTTCCGGTGCAGGTCTTCCCAGATTTATGAACATCCCCGGTGAGAACCTCAAGGGTGTTTACTCCGCTAACGAGTTCCTTACAAGAGTTAACCTTATGAAGGCTTATCTTCCCGACAGCGATACTCCCATTAAGAACAGCAAGAACGTAGCTATCGTCGGCGGCGGTAACGTTGCTATGGACGCCGCACGTTGCGCAAAGCGTCTCGGTGCCGAGAACGTTTACATCGTTTACCGTAGAGGTAAGGAAGAAATGCCCGCACGTAACGAGGAAATCGAGCATGCAGAGGAAGAGGGAATCATCTTCAAGACTCTCACCTCTCCCGTTGAGATTCTCGGCGACGAGCACAAGCTCGTTACAGGTATGAAGTGCGTTGAGATGGAGCTCGGTGAGCCCGACGAGAGCGGCAGACGCCGTCCCGTTCTTAAGCCCGATTCCGAGTTTATCCTTGACGTTGACTGCGTTATTATGTCCATCGGTACATCTCCCAACCCCCTTATCAGAAATACAACAAAGGGTCTTGAGACAAACAAGCACGGCTGCTTTATCGCCGACGAAAACGGTCTTACATCTCGTGAGGGCGTTTACGCAGGCGGCGACGCAGTAACAGGTGCCGCTACCGTTATCCTTGCTATGGGTGCAGGTAAGACCGCAGCTAAGGCAATGGACGAGTACATCAAGAACAAATAATTTCGACATATAAGAAAGCACCGCTCCCTGAGCGGTGCTTTTGTATTACTTATCTGCTTTTTCGTCCGTATCATCAGTATTCCAAGCACGGTGAAGCAAAGTATTGTATATCTCCTCATCGCTTTTTTTCGAGCCTTTGGAGGTCCCGTTTCCGTTTGTTATTGCTTCCTTAATAGCCGCAACATTCTCGACAAGATCTCCGAATGCATACAATGCGATGTTGGATATCCAGCTTGCAAGCGCTCCGATTGCAGCCACGATAAGTCCGCCTATTGCCGAAACAGCCATTGTACGTATACCGGCAATAACAGAAACAATAATGCCTATTACCGCCACAACGCTTGCCATTTTTTTGATTTTTCCACCTACATTGTCATACATATCTATGACCTCCTTAATTATAAATGTGCGGATCCCCCACAATTTCATTGTAACACAACTTACGAATTCTGTCAATAATTTTCGCATTCCATAAATTATTGACGTAAAAAAAGAAAAGGGCTCCTGTGGGAGCCCTGAATTTTATTTTCTCTTATTATAGATTTCTCTGAACTGCTCAACCGCACTCTTGAAATCCTCGATAGCACCATTAACGACCGCAGGATCGTTCATATCTATACCGGCAACGAGAAGGCTGTCAAGAGGAGACTTGGAGCCGCCGCACTTAAGGAAATCAATATACTGATTTACATAAGCCTCGCCCTCGGTTTCAATTCTCTTAACGATTGCGGAAGCCGCGGAAATGCAGGTTGCGTACTTATAAACGTAGAAGCAACTGTAGAAATGGGGTATTCTCATCCATTCCATAGCAATCTGCTTGTCAACCGCAACGTCACGTCCGAAATATTTCTTAACAAGCTTATAATAGTGCTTATTGATAACATCCGTCGTAAGGGGTGTTCCCTTTTCGCTGAGAGCGTGCATATCTCTTTCAAACTCGGCAAACATAGTCTGACGGAAAAGTGTTCCCTTATATGTTTCCATAAGCTGATTGAGAATATAGAGCTTCTCCGTGTCATCCGTGCATTCACGAAGCTTTCTGTGAGCCAAAAGGAGCTCGTTAACGGTAGACGCAACCTCTGCTACAAAGATAGTGTAGCTTGAGTTGTGAGGCTCGTTATAATGAGTCGAAAACCACGTATGCATTGAGTGTCCTGCCTCGTGTGCAAGAGTTGAAACGTCGTCAAATGTCTCCGTGTAGTTGAGAAGAATGTAAGGCTCCGTATCGGGTGTGCCGGAGCTAAACGCACCGCCGCGCTTACCTCTTGTGGGATAAACGTCTACCCAACCGCGCTCGCAAAGTCCGTCCTTGAGTGCATTATAATACTCATCTCCGTATATCTTAACGGTCTTGAGAACCTCATCAACAGCCTCCTCATAGGGATAAACTCTGTCAAGCTCTCCGATAAGGGGTGCATAAACGTCGTAAAGATGAAGCTTCTGAACGCCGAGAACCTCTGCCTTGAGCGCATAATAATCGTAGAGTGCGGGAAGTCCCGTGTGAACTGAATTTATGAGATTGTTGTAGATATCGGGTGTAACCTCGTCACGGAATGTAGAAGCGGTGATGTCGTTCTTAAAGCCTCTTACCTTGGCAAGAGTAGCACTTTCTCTTACCATTGCATTAAATGTAGTTGCAAAGGTATTGCCGAACTGCTCATATGTCTGATAAATCTTTCTGAACGCCGCCTGACGTACTCGTCTGTCTCCGCTCATAAGGAATGTAACGTAATTTGTATCGGTAAGCTCAACAAGCTTGCCCTCCTCGTTTCTGATCTTACCGAAGCGAAGGTCGCTGTTTGCGAAAATTCCTCTGATATCGCCGTGTGTACCGAATGTATCCTCAAGCTTTGAGATAAGCTGCTCGCACTCGTCGCTGAGTGTGTAGGGCTTGTATCTCATATTCGTTTCTATCATTCTGCGGAAGCTTTCAAGCTCGGGAAGCTCGGAGAACCATTTCTCAACAGTCTCCTTATCAAGACCGAGAATGCGGGGAGAGATGAACCAAGCAGCCGCACCCGCCTGAACGGCAAGAGAACGAACCTTTGCGTTAAGCGCCTGATATTCGTTATTTGTGCTGTCAACGCTGAAGTTGAGGGATGCATAGCTCCAAAGCTTTTCGATAACGGCCTCAATATCCGTATAATCGCGAAGAGCCGCATAAAGCTCCTTTGCTCCTCTGCACATAGTCTTTTCGTGCTTGGGGTAAGCCTTTATCATTTTTTCCGCCGCGGAAAAATCGGCATAAAACGCCTTTTCATCTGCATATATAACGGAAAGATCCCATTTATATTTTTGGGGTATATCTTTTCTGTCTTTCATTTTCAGGACTCCTTTTTCAAAATTTCTATACGACTATTTTATCTCAAAACCCTTGTTTTGTCAAGGAATTTATGAATTTTTGCAAAAAATTATCGGTGCTTTATTTGAAAAACCGAAAATATTTTATAATATATTATTTTTTTGTATTGAAAAAATGCAAAAAAAGTGATATACTTATTATGTATAATTGTATAATCGGAGAAAGACATTTATGGAGCTTGTATTGCTTACCGCTCTCGGCGTCGGCGGTGCTACCGTTGTCGGTGCTCTGCTCGGCTTCGCATTAAAAAAAACAACTCACAAATTCACGGATATCACCCTATCCTTTGCCGCAGGGGTCATGCTTGCGGCGGCAGTACTCGGACTGATAATTCCCTCTCTTGAGTACGGCGGAAAATACGGTATCTTGACGACCGTTGCCGGTATATTTGTCGGAGCCGCGTGCCTGAGTCTTGTCGACCGGGTAGTGCCTCATCTACACAGGCTTGTGGGCTCGGATATCGAGAAGCACAACAACGCAGATCTCAACCGTGTGCTCTTGTTTGTAAGTGCAATAGCAATTCATAATCTTCCCGAGGGAATTGCCGCGGGAGTCGGCTTCGGTGCGGACGATATATCTCAAGCTCTGCTCATAGCGGGCGGAATAGCGCTTCAAAATATTCCGGAGGGTATGGTCATCATCTCACCGATGCTTGCAAGCGGTGTAAGCCCGAAAAAGACATTTCTCTGTGCCGCCGCAACGGGACTTATCGAGGTTATAGGAACTATGATAGGCTATTTTGCGGTCAGCGTAGCGCAGATAATCCTGCCGTTCTCGCTCGCATTTGCCGGAGGCACGATGCTATATGTTATCAGTGATGAAATGATTCCCGAAACGCACGCCCACGGAAACGAGCGCGGTGCAACATATGCCCTGCTCGCAGGCTTCTGTCTTATGCTCGCAATGGACGTTTTATTATAAAAGAATGAGAGGTTGTTAAAATTGGATCGCAAAGTTAAAAGATTTTTTTATCAAATAGATTTAAAAAACACATTATTCACGCTTATCGGAGCACTTATAATTGCATTCGGAACGTATATCTATGCTGATTCCGATATTCCCAGGGGCGGTATAATCGGTATATGCCTTATAATCGAAAATACCACGGGACTTTCCATCGTAATTTCAAACATCATAATAAACGCCCTGTGCTATCTGTTTGCTTGGCGTCTTATGGGTACAAGATACATCCTTAACGCAGGTCTTTCAACGCTCAGCTTCTCCGTGTTCTACACCATACTTGAGTGGTTGGATCTTGACTTTTCGTTCATCGGTCAGTATTATATGCTTGCAGCACTTATAGGCGCCGCACTGATAGAAATAGGTACAGGTATCTCAATCAGATACGGAAGCTCGCCCGACGGTGAGCAAGCTCTTGCGGTTTCTCTCGAAGCAAAGGGTGATATAAGCTCCGCTTGGTTCAGCTTCCTGCTCGACTTTTCCGCAATTATGGCGTCCGTTATATACGTTAAGAACGTTTATATGATAATCTTTGCGCTCATCATCGCAACGATTACCATTCCGATTAAAGAAATCATCGCAAAATACCCACACCGCCAAAAGGCTACCGACGGCGAAGCTCCCGAGCTTAAGCTCAAAAAGAAGAACTGGATAGGCGTCGTTGCGGCAAGCCTTGCCGTCATCATCGCAATCAGCGGAGTTGCATATTACACGGGAAGCTATTACCGCGCCGACACCGCCGCAATGTCCGAGCTTTCCTATAATCCATCAGTCGAAAAGGTAGAGCTTGCAAAGGGAGTTGTTGCCTACAAGCCCACAGGAGACGTAAAATGCGGACTTGTATTCTATCCCGGCGGAAAGGTTGAATATACGGCTTACGAGCCTCTTCTCCGTGCCTGCGCAGAGCGCGGAATACTCTGCATTTCCGTGCAGATGCCCCTCAATCTCGCTGTTTTCGGTATAAACAAGGCAGTCGACGTTATAGATTACTACCCCGAGGTTGAGCATTGGTACATAGGCGGACATTCACTCGGAGGAAGCATGGCTTCCATATGCGCATCCGCAAACGAGGACAAATTCGACGGCGTTGTACTTCTCGCCGCATATTCCACAATAGAGCTTGACTCTATGCCCGTACTTTCCGTATACGGAAGCCGTGATGGAGTTCTCAATATGACAAAATACAACAAATACAAGAGTAATATTTCCGCAGACCTCACCGAGCGTATCATATCCGGCGGCTCACACGCATATTTTGGAATGTACGGCAAGCAAAAGGGCGACGGAGAGGCTCTTATAACCAATTCCGAGCAAATAAACGAAGCAGTCGGATATATTGCCGAATTTATACTTAAGTAAGGATATTTTATGAAGGTTTTAATGATAAACGGAAGCCCACGTAAGAACGGAAACACCTCGGCGGCTCTCAATGAGATGAAAAACATATTTGAGTCAAACGAAATCGACGTACACTACGTTCAGGTGGGCAATATGCCCATCAGGGGCTGTCTTGCCTGTGAGGCTTGCCACAGAGGCGGCAACGGCTGCGTTCTCGGAGATATTGTCAATGAGCTTGCACCCATATTTGAGGAATGCGACGGATTGGTGGTCGGCTCTCCCGTATATTACGCAAGTGCAAACGGAACGCTCATCTCCCTTCTTGACAGACTTTTTTACAGCACACGCTTTGACAAGAGAATGAAGGTCGGAGCGTCGGTTGCCGTTGCTCGCAGAAGCGGCTGCACCGCCACATTTGACCAACTCAACAAATACTTCACCATCAGCGGTATGCCGATAGCGTCAAGCCAATATTGGAACAACGCTCACGGAACTCGCCCCGGTGACGTACAGGGTGACGCTGAGGGAATGCAAACCATGCGTACTCTCGCCGAAAATATGATATTCCTTATGAGAAGCATTTCTCTCGGCAAGGAGCAACTCGGTCTGCCCGAAAAAGAACCCTCGCAAAGAACGGACTTCATAAGAAAATAAAATAAAAATTATCCTCACCGATCCTTACGGTGAGGATAAATTATAGACGGAGTTATATGATAAGAATAGACGGAAATCTGCCCCTGAAATACGGAACGCAGGATATTAAAAACGAAATATGCAGAATACTTCCGATAAACCGCGAGGACATATCCGCATTTCGTCTTCTAAAGCTCTCGCTTGACCTGACAAATAAAAAAGATATCAAATACAAGGCTGCCATCGGCGTTTGTCTTTCCTCAGAGTTTGAAGAGAAGCTTAAGCTCAGGAAGAAGATTGTACGTGAGGTGGAGGAGCTTGACTTCGAATACGACAGATACGACACAAGAAATCTTCACCCCGTGGTCGTCGGTGCGGGGCCCTGCGGTCTTTTTGCCGCTTTAGCACTGGCGGAGGCGGGCGCACGCCCCATCGTGCTTGAACGCGGAAAAAGGATAGAGGAGAGAGGACGTGAGGTCGAGAGCTTCGTTTCAACGCACACCCTCAACCCCGAATGCAATGTTCAGTTCGGAGAGGGCGGAGCCGGAACATATTCCGACGGTAAGCTCAAGGTCGGCGCTCTCAACAAGTATAAATACAAGATACTTTGCGAATTTATCGAAGCAGGCGCCACGCCAGACATCGCATATTCAGCAACCGCACACCTCGGAACCGACAAGCTCTCGAGCATCGTTAAAAGTATCAGAGAAAAGATAATATCCCACGGCGGCGAATTTATTTACGGTGCGAAATTCACCGATGTGATCTATCGCGACGGCAGGCTTTACGCCGTAGTCTATGAAAAGGACACCGAGAAGCACACACTTCCCTGCACCGACGTTGTGCTTGCCGTCGGTCACAGTGCACGTGACACGATAAAAAGGCTTTACGACGACGGATTTCAGATGATCTCCAAGGGCTTTGGCGTCGGAATGAGAATAGAACACCCGAGAGAATATATAAACGAGCTTATATACGGCAGAAATTACGACAGAAGCCTTGAAAGCGCCACATACCATCTCGTAACACACCTGAAAAGCGGCAGAAGCGTATACAGCTTCTGTATGTGCCCGGGCGGCACGGTCGTACCTGCAGCAAGCCATACGGGCGGTGTCGTCACAAACGGAATGAGCGTTTTCGACAGGGACGGCGACAATTCGAACTCCGCTCTTCTCGTTTCGGTAACTCCCGAGGACTTTGGATCACCCGACGCACTTGCCGGACTTGAATTTCAGCGTCGTATTGAGCAGGCAGCATTTCTCTCGGCAGGCGGAGATTACCTTGCTCCGCACATCAAAATGAGCGATATAGCGGAAGATCGCAGATTTGTCACACCGCTCGGTTCAACCCTTCCCTCTTATCCGCTCGGAACCGTCGGACTTCACCCGAGCAAATTCTTTCCCGAATACATAACCTCATCGCTTAAGGACTCGTTTTCCGATTTCGACGATTGGCTGAACGGCTTTTATCTCGGCGACGCCGTGCTGACCGCACCCGAAACGAGAACAACGTCTCCCGTCCGTATCCTTCGTAACGAGACAAGCCGTCAGGCTTTGGGCAAAAGCGGAGTTTATCCCGCGGGCGAGGGCGCAGGCTATGCGGGTGGAATAATATCAAGTGCGCTCGACGGATTCTACTGTGCGCTCGCAATACTTGAAAAATTCAAGCAAGAATAAAAAACAAGACCGCATATCGCCGATATGCGGTCTTGTTTTATAATCATGATTTGTTTTTCTTTCTGTCGGGAAGCTGAACGAGGATTATAGCCGCGAACATTATAACGCATCCGACCGTCTCGGCAACACTCATAAGCTCACCGAGCATAAGTGCTCCCGCAATAGCGGCGAACACGGATTCAAAGCTCATAATAAGCGATGCACTTGTCGGATCGGTACGCTTTTGAGCAACCATTTGCAAGGTATATCCTACTCCGCCCGACATAATTCCGCAATAGAGGATCGGAACGGCGGCGTCAGCAAGCTTATCCCACGTAGGCTCCTCCGTGACAAATGCAAGAACGGTAAGCACAACGCCGGCGGTTATAAACTGCACGGCGGAAAGCTTTATCGGGTCACACAAGGGCGCAAACTTGTCACAGCAGAGTATATGACCGCTGAAAATAAGCGCACATATGAAAACAAGCGTGTCCCCCTCGCTCAAATGCAAGCCTTCGGAGGCACAGAGCAGATACATTCCGAGCACACCCAGCGCAACGGATATCCAAAGCCTCGCTCCCGCTCTCTTTTTGAACAGGATAAGGTTGAATATCGGCACGAAAAGCATATACATAGCGGTTATAAAGCCCGCCTTGCCCGCACTCGTATAAACAAGTCCTATCTGCTGAACGGTGCTTGCGGCGGCAAGGAAAAGTCCGCAAAGTATACCGCCTATTACGGTGCTTTTTGTTATTCCTTTATTTTCGGATTTTCCGGCATCTGCGACATTTTTATTTATTTTATCTGATACCCATGCGGCTGCGCTCACGCAGATTGCAGCGGATACCATTCTTGCGGCATTAAATGTGATCGGCTCGATCTTATCCATTCCCGCACGCTGAAACACAAACGCAAGTCCCCATATCACGGACACGAGCATAAGGAGTGCGTTTCCGAGAGTTTTTTGATTTTTCATATTGTTTCCTATCTTTTATATCAACGGATAAAATTATATCACAAGGGTAAGGAAAAGTCAAGGGAGATTTTAGCCCTCACACGTGCTCTTCAGCTGTGAAGCGAGAAGAACAAGCTCCTCGGGATGCTCCTGCATTCCTCTGCGCATCCATTCATCAACCCACCCCCATATCATACCCGCCGTGAGCGACTTAAAATAGCTTTCTATATTCGTCCCCGCCTCATCTACCTTGCAGGCACGGCGTATTGTTTCGTATATCAAATCGGAAAGCCCCCTGCGGTACAAAAGCAAATAAAAATCCTTGTTATCGTAATAATGCGTAAGCAGAGTTATCCAAAAGGTATCGGGCGAGCCGTTTTCCTCAAATTCTCTGCCCCATTCCCGAATAAGCATAGTAAGTCTTTGCGATATTACGTCCCTCTTGCTCTTGAAATTTCGATAAAACGAATTTCTCGACACACCGGCACATGCTATCAGCTCCGTTATCTGTATTTCGTCTATTTCACGCTCACCCATAAGCCTAACAAGAGCCGTGGTTATGCATTCCTTTATAAAGGCGTTTGTTTCCTGCTTTTTGTTCATATGTCCTCCATGATACAAATTCGGCGTATTGTACCTCAAGTGCCAAAATCCTGTTTTTTCGCTTGACTGTTGCTTTTAGCTATGATAAAATATCATCATAGAGGTACATCTGTACCACATTATATATCAACATTTTAAAAAAGTCAAGGAGGCTTTCGGAAGTTATGATAAAATCCTTATTAAAATCGGCCGTTTGCGTTTTATTGCTCATCGGAACGGCAGCAATTCTCGCATCATGCACAAGGCAATACACGCCCAAGAACTACGAGAATAAGGTGAGCACCGGCGGAGATATAGAGGCAAAATATCTCGCACGCGGAGAGCATGACGTCAAAATTCGGGAGGACGGATCCCTGCAGGGTTTCGGAAAATACATAATCCATTATCCGACGGATCTCGAATCCGAAAACAAAAAATATCCCGTCGTAGTTTTCGTAAACGGAACGGGAGTAAGTGCAAAAAAATACAAATATCTGCTCAGTCATATGGCGTCATGGGGCTTTATAGTAATCGGAACGGAGGAAGAGATGGACTGGAACGGATTTTCCGCCGAAATGTGCATAAGACACCTCGAAAAACTGAATGAGCAGGAGGTCATTGACGAAAAAAGCAACATCTTTTACGGCAAGATAGATCTTGAAAGCGTAGGCATAACGGGGCATTCACAAGGAGGCGTCGGCGTGATCAACGCAATTACAAAGCAGGAGCATTCGTCCGTATTCAAAGCGGCGGTTGCACTCTCGCCCACGAATTACGATCTTGCCTCGTCAATAGAGTGGGAATACGACATCGGCAGCGTGAATATACCCATAATGATTGCCTCAGGCGCAGGCGGTGGAGACGATTGGGTTATCACGGGAGATCAGCTTCTCGATATGTACGAAAGTATCTCCTCCGACAAAATTATGCTTCGCAGGAGCAATACCGATCACGGCGCTATGCTTTACAGTGCCGACGGATATGTTACGGCGTTCTTTATGTGGCAGCTATGCGGTGACGAATATGCCGCAGGCGCATTTCTCGGAGAGCATGCGGAGCTTCTTGAAAATCCCCTGTATGAGGATCAGAAAATAAGCATATCGGACACGGAGTAAAGTAAATAAGAGCACGTTTATAAAAGCAAAGGCACATTCGGAGGATTAACCGCCGAATGTGCCTTTATATTTTTAAGCATAACGTCGCACAAAAAAATTAGATACCCAAAACTTTGTATATGCATATAAATCATCCAAGGTTCTTGCCGAGTACTCACGGCAATACCGCATATATTCGCAAAACAGACCCTCTACAAACACCTGAATTTCAATTTCTATATACTCGGTGTTCTTTATTTTGGCGTCGTTGCGGCAAAGCTCAGTCATCTTTTTCGAAGCTATTGCGGTCAGCTTTTTCATAGCCAGAATACTGTCGTTCGACTTACAGAGCAAGCGATAGCTTTCGTCGTTTTGGCGAATATATTCGAAAACGGAATCGATAAATTCCATAATGCTCTGCGAGGCGATAAGACGTGTTTTGTCGAAGAATGTGTCTATCAGCTCGTTTTCGTATTCCTCCGCCACACCGTAAATATCGTCATAATGAGAATAAAACGCTCCCCTGCTGAGCTCGGCTCTCTTGCACAGCTCACTGACGGATATACCCGACAAATTCTTCTTTTCGCTGAGCATTTCCGCAAACACTTTTTTTATCAAACGCCTTGTTTTAACGGACGAATTGTTAAGATTTTTAGCTTTCATAAATTACCCCCGAAATAAACAGAACAGCACGCTGTGTTTATATGTTTTCAGTGACAATTCTTTTGTGCTTTCATTTTTATTACGAATATATTATACTATAACACGGTTAAAATGTCAACACTGTTTATTGGAGGAACAATAAATTGAACAATAAAACTGTTTTTACACCCGATCATATCATAGAGGTATGCGGGCTTACCAAGGATTACGGATTCGGCAGAGGCGTTTTTGATGTCAGTATTCACATAGACAAGGGAGAGGTGTTCGGATTTTTGGGTCCGAACGGGGCAGGCAAATCAACAACAATCAGACATTTAATGGGCTTTTCAAAGCCGGAGCGCGGAAGCACTAAAATACTCGGTCTTGAAAGCTTTGAAAATTACGACAGTTTTTTAAGCCGTGTCGGTTATATTCCGGGCGAAATTGCCCTGCCGTCGGGGCTTACAGGTTGGGAATTTATCCGAATGATGCAAAGCATGCAGGGCATTCATAATGAAGCAAGATTAAATGAAATGCTCAACCTGTTTGAACTCGGAGACAATGCTTTGGTGGGAGAAACTAAGCGAATGAGCCTCGGCGTGAAGCGCAAGCTTGCCGTTGTAACGGCGTTTATGTCCGATCCCGACGTTCTGATTTTAGACGAGCCGACAAGCGGACTTGATCCCGTTATGCAGGAAAACTTCATTCAATTCATTCACAGAGAAAAGGAACGCGGAAAGACTGTCCTGCTTTCAAGTCACATTTTCTCCGAAATTGACTCCACCTGCGACCGCATTGCAATCATTAAGGACGGCAAAATCGTTTCCGAATTTATCGCAAACGACCTAAAGCACGCGTCACGAAAATATTATACGGTAGGATTTACGTGTGCTCGCGGTGCGGAAGAGCTTTTGGAGAGAGGCGCGAAGATTGACTCGTTTATGCTTATTGCGAAAGAAGAAAACGAAATGTATATTTCCGTGGACGATAAAGATCTTAATATGCTTATAGCGTTTCTGTCCTCGCTTCCCGTCTCGTCATTCAGCAACAGAAAGGAAACTCTTGAGGATTACTTTATGAAATTTTATAAAGAAGAGAAAAACTTCGGGGGTGCGTTATCATGAATGTTATAGAAACTCGAAATTTAACAAAGGACTACGGAAACGGCAGAGGAATATTCGGACTTGACTTAGGAATACAAGAGGGCGAAATGGTTGGATATGTTGGAACAAACGGAAGCGGAAAAACAACTACGATCCGCCACATTATGGGCTTTTTGAAGCCGTCGTCGGGCGAGGCTTTGGTCACAGGGCTGTCATCTTGGGAGCATTCAAGCGAAATTGTCAAAAAAATAGGCTATGTCCCGGGTGAAATAGCCTTTCCCGACCTGAAAACGGGCATTGATTTTTTAAAGTGTCAAGCAGATTTTTCGGGACTTTACGATATGTCGTACGCAAATGAGCTTATTGAAAGGCTCCAGCTTGATCCGCGTGCCAATTTAAAGCGAATGAGCAAGGGCATGAAACAAAAAACAGCGCTTGTCGCCGCACTTATGAACGATGCTCCCATCATAATACTCGACGAGCCGACAACGGGCTTGGATCCGCTTATGCGTGCCACTTTTTTGGACATTATCAGGGAGGAGCACCAAAAGGGCAAGACCGTCTTTATGAGCAGTCACAGCTTTGACGAGCTTGAAAAGACCTGCGACAAGGTCGCACTCATTAACAACGGACAAATCGTTGATGTTTGTGATATGAACAACATACGCAAACGTCCTATCAAGGACTTCAAGATAGAATTTCATACCTCGGAGGATTATAGAAGATTCTTGTGCGAAAATTATGATATAATTCGTTTGCAAGAGCAATACAATCAGGTCACAATTCGCATTCAAGCGCAAGATACGGCAAGGCTTCTCGGAGTTTTGCACAACTACAGTGTAAAATTCATCTCGGAATTGCCCTACACTCTCGAAATGCATTTCAAGAGCATTTTATTCTCAAAGCAAGATAATTCAAAGGAGCAAAAAAACAATGTTCAGTAAAGCTTTATTCAAACAGTCCTGTAAGGCAAACGGAGCAATGTGGACAATCATCACATTCGCTACCTGCTTTATGCTTTCCTGCGTTATGCTGATTTCCGGTAACGGAAATATCGGAGCGGTAAAGAATTCCATCCAAGACACGATAATAACAAAGGAAATTGATTCTCAAATACAAAGCCGTGCACTCTCATATTATGAAAACGCAAGTGACGGTCTTTTGATGTTCGACAGCATTTTTATCGAAAACGCAACGGATACTATTTCTTATCTCGTATGGCTCGGAAAGATGCCAAAGCAAAGCGATTTTACCGATTTAAATACATATTCCGCCGCAATGAGTGCTTGGCAAAGCGCAGCACCCGAAATAAAAACACAAGCGGGAGAAAAATATGCTTCTCTCATTTCGGAATGGCAAAATGCTATGCCGAAAAGAGAAACCTTTGAAAACGGCAACGATTATCTCGCGGCGCTGCAAGAATGGCAAAACAAAACTCCCGCAACGCAGCAAATTGCCATCACTACAGCTTATACCTTCGCCATTGAGACGTTGCAAACTTATATAAATGAAAAAGCCGCCGAATCGGGCTACACAGAGGATTCCGCACAGGCGCAGGAAATGCTCGGCAGTGTGATGTACACGCTAAATCCGAACGGTATGTTTGACAGCTTCTATACAGAAAATGATGAGGTCCCCCCGAGTGATTACGATATTTTGTCACTGATTTCGCATATTCTCACGGGTGATGTAGACACATATAGTTCTTCGTCTGAGCGTGAAGAATACCGCTCGGACAGATCCGCAGACTGCTGTACAATCTTTATCTCGGGCAATATGGTCACGGAAACAAGTGTGAATGCAATGATAGACGCCCTCTCCTCATACGGCGTAAGCAAGGAAAAATACGATTCCTTCGGTTATACATACGAGTCAATTAAACATTTATCCAAAACGGCAATCGTAACATATCAAGGACGAATCGAATATGAGATTGAAATTATAAATAAAAAACTCGCAAACGGAGAATTTGCAAGTGAGGAAGAATATAAAACGGCAATTTCGGAAAAGCAAAGAGAACTTCATTCGGACGTTTCTGCGAGCTTCCTGTCAACCTTGCCCGACACGGTTTCCGAAGCTCTTGAGGAGATCGGTCAGATGGATCTGTATACATTAGTCGTAGGCTCGATTTTCTTCAAGTTAGCAGGTCTCCTGCTTCCGATAATATATATGATTATGGCATCAAACAACTTGATATCGGGTCAGGTCGACAGTGGCTCTATGGCATACGTTCTTTCCACCTCCACGAAAAGAGTAACGGTCGTATTCACTCAAGCGGTATACTTGATAGGCTCACTGCTTTGTATGTTCTGCTTAACCACAGTAACCGGTTGCGTTTGCCTTTCACTGGTTACAGAGGACGTAGCATTGACATATGGCAATTTGATTTTGCTTAATATCGGTGCATTTCTTGTATTGTTCGCACTTTCCGGTCTTTGCTTCCTTACTTCCTGTGTTTTCAACAGAAGCAAACGCTCTATGGCTATCGGAGGCGGTCTCAGTATATTTGCACTTGTAGCCGCCATGCTCGGATTATTCGGCAGTCCCGTGATTCCCTCCGTTGTTAGATTAAGCTCGTTGAACTATTTCAATTACGCCACGATTATCTCGTTGTTTGATGTTATCTCCATTATGGACGGCACAAACGCCTTTATTTTCAAATTCATGATTCTCGGCATTGCCGGCATCATCGGTTACATCGTAGGTTCCATCAGATTTATCAAAAAGGATCTGCCATTGTAATAAAAATCACATCTTATTAAAAATCGAAGGGATAGCCATGGCTATCCCTTCGATTTTTGGTCGGAATGACAGGACTCGAACCTGCGACATCCTGCTCCCAAA